>JAEEJO010000076.1 GCA_016281915.1 Clostridiales bacterium | reverse complement strand
GCACACGGAGTAGAAAGCAAGTATCGCTTACTTTCTGATGCCGAGCTTTTCGATGATCGCGCGGTATCTGTTGATATCCTTCTTTGTAAGGTAGTTCAACAGATTTCTTCTCTTACCGATCATTTTCTGAAGACCTCTTCTTGAATGGAAATCCTTTTTGTTTGTCTTGAGATGTTCGGTAAGATTTCTGATGCGTTCGGTAAGGATGGCGATCTGAACTTCCGGAGAACCTGTATCGTTTTCGTGAATACGGTTAGCGGAAATGATCTCTGCCTTCTTTTCCTGGATCATGTTTTTCACCTCCGATGTTTTAATAAGCCCGTTTCAGGGCCGACGCCGGTGGAGCAATCGACTGAGAAAGGGTAATGTGGTATGGCGTTTTGCCATACATTAATATTATATCATAAAAAATAATATTTGTAAAGAAGTATTTTGAAAAATCGATTTATTTTCATAAAATTCACAATTGGCCTATTGACAATCCGTAAAAATATGATATAATTACGGTATGTAAAGCAAATTGTCTTTACACAAGCTGAGAAAAACGATATTTTTAACGGAGGTCTGCAGGAAATTATGTTAAACATAGATGTTTCTTCAGAGGTTGAAAGAGTCAAAATCGGTCTTCTTCTCGATCTTTACGGTAATATCCTTACCGAAAAGCAGAAACAGACAATGGATCTGTATTTTCAGCAGGACTATTCGCTGTCCGAAATATCCGAACAGCTTTCAATAACCCGTCAGGCGGTCAGAGACAGTCTTCTCAGAGCTGAAACAACACTCTACGATACCGATGCGCGTCTCGGTCTTCTTGAAAAATTCAATGAAACCAGACAGGCTCTCGAAGTTGCATACCGCAACGCATCTTTTGTGAAAGACTTCGCCCAAAGAAAGTTCCTGCCTTCGGAGATCATTGATAAGCTCAATGAGATCATGGATACCGCAAGTGACTCCATCGGCGAAGATAACTGATAAATATGGCATTTGAAAGTTTATCCGAAAAACTCGGCTCAATATTCAAAAAGCTCAAATCTCACGGCAAACTTACCGAAAGCGATATAAAAGCTGTAATGCGTGAGATCCGTCTTGCGTTGCTGTCGGCAGACGTTAACTACACGGTCGTAAAAGATTTTGTCGCATCTGTCAGTGAAAGGGCAACGGGTGCCGATGTCCTTGAAAGCCTCACTCCGGCTCAGCAGGTAATAAAAATCGTTAATGAAGAGCTTACCAGCTTTATGGGCGGAGAGAACGACCGCATAAAGATCTCGGCTCACCCTCCCACAGTCGTAATGCTCTGCGGACTTCAGGGCGCAGGTAAAACAACTCATTGCGCCAAGCTTGCTCTGTTTTTTAAAAATATGGGTAAGCGTCCTCTTCTTGTTGCATGCGACATATACAGGCCTGCTGCGATTTTACAGCTCCAGGTCCTCGGTGAAAAGATCGGTGTTCCCGTTTTTTCTATGCCTGAAGGAACGCCTCCTGTCGAAATTGCCAAACAGGCTGTTGCTTTCGCTAAAGACCACGGCAACGATATGGTTTTCCTTGATACCGCGGGCAGACTGCATATCGATGAAGCTCTCATGCAGGAGCTTTCGGATATCAAAACGGCCGTCGCGCCCAATGAGATTATTCTTACCGTCGATGCCATGACAGGTCAGGATGCCGTCAACGTTGCCAAATCGTTCAACGACCTTCTTGATATCACGGGCGTGCTTCTTACAAAAACAGACGGTGATACTCGTGGCGGTGCTGCGCTCTCAGTCAAACATACGACCGGTAAACCGATAAAATTCATCGGCACCGGCGAAAAAATGGGAGATCTTGAACAGTTCCATCCGGACAGAATGGCTTCCCGTATTCTCGGAATGGGTGACGTTCTTACTCTTATAGAAAAAGCAGAGCAGACTTTCGATGAAAAGAAAGCTGCCGAGCTTGAAAAGAAGATCATGAAAAACCGTTTTGATTTCAATGATTTTCTTGATAATATGCGCCAGCTCAAAACAATGGGGCCGCTCGATAATCTTTTGAAAATGATCCCTGGTGCATCAAAACTTGCCCAGAAAGATCTTTCCGTAGACGAGCGTCAGCTTTCAAGAACAGAGGCAATGATCCTTTCCATGACGAAAAAGGAAAGAGAAAGGCCCGACATCATCACGCCTTCCAGAAAACGCCGCATAGCTGCGGGCAGCGGAACACGCGTTGAAGATGTGAACAGACTTCTTAAGAGCTTTGACCAGATGAAATCAATGATGAAGCAAATGAACACTCCGGCGTTCAGGCGCAGATTCAAATAATCAAGCGTTCCAAATTTAAACATAACAACAAACACGAAAGAGGTGAATTCAATGGCTGTAAAAATCAGACTTCGCAGAATGGGCGCCAAAAAAACTCCTTTCTACCGCATAGTTGTCGCAGACTCACGTTTTCCCAGAGACGGCAGATTTATTGAGGAGATAGGTACTTATAATCCCCTCGCAGAACCTTCCGAAATCAAGATTGATGCGGAAAAAGCAAATCAGTGGATAAAGAACGGCGCTCAGCCTACAGACACTGTTAAGTCTTTATTCAAAAAGAACGGCATTATGTAATGAAATATGCCGTTATACGCAATGCATGATGCGTAATTCTGTTTTATCAACGGAAGTATGCATTGTGCATTGTGTTGTCTGTTTTTCAGAAAGGAATTATAAAATGGAAGAATTGATCCTATATATAGTTAAAAGACTGGTCAACAATCCGGACGCAGTCAAGGTCGAAAAGGGCGATATGCGAGAAGATGCAGTTATATACAATCTTACCGTCGCCGATGAAGACAAGGGCTTTATTATCGGCAAGCAGGGCAGGGTAGCAAAAGCGATCCGTCAGGTTGTCAAAGCCGCCGCAGCCAAGACCGGCGAAAAAATAAATATAGATATTCTGTGAGTGTGGGTAAGATGGAACTCATTGAAACCGGCAAAGTAGTAGGCACACACGGAATAGCGGGTGAGGTTAAAGTTCAGCCCTGGGCGGACAGTCCGGATATTATGCTCGATTTCGACTATGTGATGATTGAAGGTCACAGGTTTGATATCGAATATGCAAGAATCCACAAAAACAATATTCTCTATAAGTTTTACGGAATCGACAATCTCAACAAGGCAGAGCTTCTCAGAAACAAAATCATCTATGTAGACAGAAGCTTTTTTGATCTTGATGAAGGTCAGTATTTTATCAAAGATCTTTTGACTCTTTCGGTAGTTGATGTTGATACGGGCAAAAACTACGGCAACATCACGGATGTTTTGAAAACCGGTGCGAATGACGTCTATGAGCTTACCGACTCGGAAGGCGTAGTTCGTATGATACCTGCCATAAAACAGGTCATAATTGAAACAGATATTGAAAACAAAATCATGAAGATCCGACCCTTGAACGGACTGTTTGACGAGGATTGAAATGAGATTCGATATAATGACTCTTTTCCCCGAAGACGTTGACGCTTTTCTCTCTTCCAGTATAATAGGAAGAGCACGAAAGGCAGGACTTATTGAAGTGGTCTGTCATAATATCCGCGATTTTACAAAAGACAGACATAATCGCGTCGATGACTATGTCTACGGCGGAGGAAAGGGTATGGTCATGCAGCCGCAGCCAGTTTGCGACTGCTTCAATTATATTAAAACCATTGTTCCCGAAACATACTGCGTTTATCTTTCTCCTAAAGGAAAGAAATTTACTCAATCAAAAGCAAAATCATTTCTCAAAAAAAAGAATATAACTCTCCTTTGCGGTCATTATGAAGGGATCGATCAGCGAGCCATAGACATGATCGTTGATGAGGAAGTATCTCTGGGGGATTTTGTCCTTACAGGAGGAGAGCTTCCTGCAATGGCTGTTGTGGACGCTGTTTCAAGAATGGTTCCCGGTGTTCTTGCAGACAGTTCATGTTATGAGGATGAGAGCATTTATTCCGGGCTTCTCGAACATCCTCAATATACACGTCCGCCGGTATACGAGGGGATTGAAGTTCCTTCTGTCCTGCAAAACGGCAACCATGCACTGATAGCAAAATGGAAACTTGAAAAATCACTCGAAATAACACGCGAAAGGCGAGGGGATCTTTACAGAAGATATTTGAAAAAAAAGAAAAAGTGAGGTTTATATGAACGGATTTTTTAGTGCGGCATATGATACCGCGAAAAGCTTTTTCAAAACTATCTTATCTCAGCGGCGCGGATACTACGATATTTCTTCGGATGAAAGAGCCGTTAAGCAAAAAAGTCCTCTTTCGGACTTCTTGTCCGAAAAAATACCAATACGTTTTGACGTAAATATCAAACGTGGCGTACTGGCGTTAATTTCTGCTCTGCTGATATTCATTTTGTCAATGATTATAGCTTCGACAATAAAAAAGATCGGAAAATAAACAAATCCGCATGGGAAAATTCCCGTGCGGATTCCTTTTTTAATTGTTTCTTAACGAAATCTTGCATTCAAATTTATACTTGCTGTTGTCTGTAATGATTATCTCCCCGATACTGTCTGCCGTGATGCTTCCGCTTCGCGGATTTTTTACGGATAGAATATCTCCTTTTATATCTGCAATTACATCGGAATACTCAAACGAAAGATCTGCGGCTTCCATCTCGCAGTCTATAAGTCTGAGATTCGTGCAGTAGCAAAAAGGCTGTGTTCCGATTATTTTGCATCTTTCAAGTGTCAGACCGTCTGAATACCATGCAAGATATTCTCCTTTTATTACGGTATCTTTAACCGTCACGTTCTTTGCATGCCAGAAAGAGTCTTTTGTATCGAATACGGAGTTTTTTACGGTCAGGTCGTGAGTATACTGAAAAGAATACTTGCCGTGAAGAGAAACGTTGTTAAGTTCTATCCCGCTTGCTTCAAAAAACGGATATTCGCTTGTTATCTCACAATCGTTCATTTGGATGCTTTTGCTTTTCCATCCGAATTCCGGCGATTCGATTTTGGTGCTGTTTATGCTTATATCAGAGCATTCCCGCAAGGCTTTTATTCCGAAAAGTCTGCTGTCGGTAATTGTGATCCCTTCCGTATACCAGAGTGCAGCGCGACATTTATCGGTCATTTCACAGTTAATAACGGTAACGTTCCTGTCATGCCACAGCGGATATCTCAGGTTCATCAGGCAGTTTTCAAGCGTTATATCGCTTGCTTCCTTCATTGCGGACTCTCCGTCCTCCTCACCTGTGAAAGTGCAGTTTTTCAGGATAAGCCCGTTTTCTCCGTATAGGGCGCGCTCATACGGGAAATTCATATTTTCGAATACTTTCATTATATAGTCCAATCTGTGATTATTGTTATCGTTTTTTACAACTTTTCCATTATACACTATTTTCTGCGTATTTGCGTTACTTTTGTTTGAATTTTTTTGTACAATCGTGTTCTGATAATAGCAGATCATAAACCGCAACATAAAAAAGCTCCGGGCAGTCCGGAGCTTTTCTCTTACATTAAAAAGGAGGAAAATATATGAAAAATCGATCGGTTGATTCCTGATCCTTATTACGAGTATATTATAGAACAAAACTCTTCCAAAGTCAACACTTTTTGCCTGAGTTGCGTTTTGAGGTGCGCAAGTTGCATTTCCCCGGGTCTCAAATACGTTTTATCACACACGTAACATTAATTCACTGGATGTTCGATGCCTGCAAGAATCTCGTTTACGTGTGTTTCAAGATATCTCCCTCTCGAATTCAGTAATCCTGCATTTATCATTATCTGTTCTATTTCAGAAGCGATTTCCTCGGAAAGTGAGACGATCCTGTCTTTATAATTCAATCTGTTTGGATGATAACGCGTCCCTTCCCACGCATCCGCACTGACTGTTGCCTCAGCAAGCTTTTTTATCTTTGCCGAAAACTCTCCGTCTGAATCCTTCTCCGTCAGCGCACGGTACGTCCATTTGTAATAGGGCGGGTATTCTCTAATAATCAGAAAAAAGAGTTCCATTGCTGCAGATAATCCCTTCGATCTGCATAGTTCTGCGGCAACCGTGTCATTCCGCGTCATACAGCGTGCGTAATTAACCTGAAGAGCTGACGAGTATTCATGAAGCTTTTCCGCAATCCTTATTTTCCATATACTGTCAGGATAATAATTAAGCAAATAATCACGAAATGCTGTAAAAATACCCATATCATCCCTGAAAATCACACCGTTTGTTGCTGTTTTCAGACATGAATGATCCAGTCTCAGCCAGTTTTCATCGCTGATCTCACATTTTTCCGTATCACAGTCGATTTGAAGAATTTTAGAGTAAAATTCGCGTATAGTCATCACGCCTCTTCTTTCTCGAAGACGTTCCGTGAAAAATGATCGCTCTGCGCTGTCAACAAGCTCATTATACGCAATTGAAAGCCTGTGTCCGAAAATGTTCATGTCTTTATCTGTTATCCACAGACATACTCCTGTGCCAAAATCATGATCTCTTGATATTTCGTCGTCATATCCGAAACAGTCTGAGCCTTCTCCGGCTATCCCCACCGCGATCCTGTTTTCGTATTCACCGAATTTTTCATGGATCAGGCGAGAAACGAAAGCGTCGTAAAAATATCTGTTTTTATCCGTAACGTTCGTCATCGTATCATAGTCCTTAAAAATAGGTTCTCGTATCTCGTTTAGTCAATTATAAAGCATACTGCGCAGAATGTCAATAAAGAGAATAATATTTTTATTATCATAATCGCAAAATTATTATTGACATCGTTTCAAACTTGTTGTATACTGTTTATGTGAGATCAAAAGAAATGAGGAGTATTGCTATGAAACACATTCCGTTTTTCAATACGAAGATCAAAGGTTCTTTTTGGGGCGAAAGACAAGACGTCTCAAAAAATGTAACTATCGATGCCGTTTATGACCGTTTCAAAGAAACAAAGAGATTTGAAGCGCTTAAATGCAACAAGGAGCAGCAGGAAAAAGAGGGCTGGAGCTCTCATATTTTCTGGGATTCAGACGTTGCAAAATGGATAGAGGGCGTTGCATATGCTCTTGAAGAAAAGCGCGACGAAAGTCTTGAAAAAAGGATTGACGACCTTATTGACGATATGTGCGCAAGTCAGCTCGAAAACGGCTATTACAACTGCTATTACAATATTTACAATTCGGATAAAAAGTTTGCATACAGAATGAATCACGAGCTTTACTGCCTCGGACATCTGATCGAGGCTGCAGTTGCATATCACCATGCTACGGGTAAAGATAAGCTTCTCGGGCTCGTAGAGAGGTATTTAGATCTCGTAATCAGGGTTTTTGTAAAAGAGGATTCCGCTCAGTTTGTAACTCCGGGACATGAAGAAATTGAACTTGCTCTTGTAAAGCTTTATCATGCCACCGGCGACAAAAAGTATCTTGAACTGTCCAAATTCTTCATTGACAAAAAAGGATGCAACGAAAAAGATAAAGACCATTATTCCAACTGGTGCACTGCGTATTATTTCCAGGATCAGCTGCCCGTCCGTGAGCAGACCACTGCGGAAGGCCATTCCGTTAGGGCAATGTATCTTTATTCCGCAATGGCTGATATTGCAAAAGAATATAACGATACCGAGCTTCAACGCGCGTGCGAAAGACTGTTTGAAAATATCTCCGAAAAACGTATGTATATCACCGGCGGAGTAGGCTCGTCAAGAATTGGCGAAGCGTTTACCGTTGATTACGATATGCCGAATGAAACCGCATACACCGAAACGTGCGCTTCTATCGGTCTTGCACTCTTCTGCCGCAGACTTTCCGAGCTTAAACCTGACGGAGCTTTTGCCGACATTGCCGAAAAAGCAATGTATAACGGCAGCATTTCTGGCGTTTCAATAGACGGAGATACTTTCTTTTACGAGAATCCTTTGACCATCGACCTTAGAAACCATGATAAAAACCCCGCAACAAAGGAAAAAGAACGTTACCCTATCACGCAAAGAGTGAAAATGTTCGGTTGCTCGTGCTGCCCTCCGAATATACTCCGTTTTGTTAATTCAATCGCAGATTTCCTTTATACTGACGACGGCAAAATGCTATACGTCAACCAGTATATGAATTCCGAAACTGCTTTTGAAGGGAAGAGAATCGTTCAGAAAACAAATTATCCGTCAGACGGTAAGGTAAGAATCGAGACTGAAGGTTACGATGTCGTTGCCGTTCGAGTTCCGTCATGGTGCGATGATTTCACCGCATCCGCCCAATATACGATGAAAGACGGTTATGCTTACTTTGCAAATGATTCCGTCATAGAAATTGACTTTCATATAAGACCGCAGTTTATTTCTTCTTCCTGTATTCATGAAAACACAGGCAAAGTTGCCCTTCAATACGGACCGATTGTTTACTGTCTTGAAGGAACCGACAACGAAGGCGATATCTTTTCGTTTTTTGCAGACCTCGATACGGAATTTGAAGTGGAAAACAGCAGTTATTTCTCACTTCCCATTATCACTTGCGGTGGATATGAATTGAATAACGATAAAGAGCTTTACTATCCGGCAAACAGACGCACGTTTACCGAAAGAAAACTTCGCTTTATTCCTTATTACGGTATGGAAAACCGCGGAGAAACAGATATGATCGTATGGCTGCCTGTAAAATAACGAATTAAGATAACGGTTTTTAATTATAGATCTCTCCGATGAAAGTGCATCGGACTGACTGTTGAACGGAGGAACTGACTATGTCAGAACACAACAACTGTCAAAACAGAAAAATGCAGATGACTATGCGCTGGTACGGTCCGGGCTATGACACCGTTACCCTTGAACAGATCAGACAGACAAGGTATGTCACCGGAATAATAACCACGCTGATGGATAAGCTTCCCGGCCAGATCTGGCCGATGGAGGAAATACTTTCTTTAAAAAAGCATGTCGAAGATGCCGGACTCTCTTTTGCCGGAATCGAAAGCGTAAACGTCAGCGACGCCATTAAAGTTGGATCTGCCGACAGAGATAAAGATATCGATGCGTATATCAAAACACTTGGAAACCTCGGCAAAGCAGATATACACATGGTATGCTATAACTTTATGCCGGTTTTTGACTGGACACGAACAGAGCTTGCAAGACTCAGAGCAGACGGATCTACGGTTCTTGCATATAATCAGGATGCCATAGACGCAATGGATCCCGAAAAAATGTTCCAGTCAATCCAGGGAGACACTAATAATTCCGTCCTTCCCGGTTGGGAGCCCGAGCGCATGGCTCGCGTAAAAGAACTTTTCAGCATGTATAAGGATATCGATGAGGAAAAGCTTTTCAACAATCTGAAATATTTCCTTGAGGCCATTATGCCTGTTTGCGATAAATACGATATCCGAATGGCAATCCATCCTGACGATCCGGGCTGGAGTGTTTTCGGGCTTCCGCGTATCATTTCAACGCAGGCAAAACTCAGGCGAATGATGGATATGGTTCCCAATCCGCATAACGGAGTAACTTTCTGCACCGGTTCTTACGGAACGAACCTTGACAATGATCTTGTAGAGACTATTCATATGCTTAAGGGAAGAATCCATTTTGCACATATCCGCAATCTTCGTTTCAATAACGGAATGCGTGATTTTGAGGAAAGCGCTCATCTTTCAGACGACGGCACGTTCGATATGCACGCTCTTATGGGCGCGCTCTACGATATAGGCTTTGACGGACCGATCCGTCCCGATCACGGACGTATGATATGGGGCGAGAAGGCTATGCCGGGCTACGGACTTTATGACAGAGCCCTCGGCGCCGCATATCTTTGCGGACTTTGGGAATCAATTTGTAAGGAGAGACAATGATGAGGCTCAATCTTTCCGCGCTTAAAAACCGCACTGAATGGAAAAATGCAGGCATAGAGATACCTGATTTTGATGTCGAGGCTGTTCGTGAAAAAACTCACAGTTTGCCCGTTTGGATTCACTTTGGCGCAGGCAATATTTTCCGCGCTTTTCCGGCGGCTGTTTTGCAAACGCTCCTTGACAGTGGCGAGTTCGACAGGGGAGTCATAGTTGCCGAAGGTTTTGACTATGAGATAATCGATCGCGCATACCGTCCCTTTGATAATCTGAGCCTTCTTGCCGTTCTCAAGGCAGACGGCACAGTCGATAAAAAAGTGATAGCCTCAGTAACTGAGAGCCTGAAAGCTGATTCGCAATTTACGGATGATTGGAGTCGTCTTAAGGAGATTTTCAGAAATCCTTCTTTGCAGATGGTCAGCTATACCATAACCGAAAAAGGATATGGCGTTTCTCCCGAGGATATTGAACACGGATTTTCCGCAAAACTGATGATGGGAAAAACAGCGCTCCTTCTTCTTGAACGTTATTATGCAGGCGGATATCCGATCACTCTTCAAAGCATGGATAACTGCTCTCATAACGGTGATAAACTTAAAAACGGAATTCTGACCTACGCGGATAACTGGGTAAAAGCAGGTATCGCGCCAAAAGGTTTTACCGATTGGCTTAGTGACGGTTCGCAGGTTTCTTTCCCGCTTTCAATGATAGATAAGATCACCCCGAGGCCGGATGACAAAGTGCGTCAGATGCTTCTGGATTCGGGCTTTGAAGACGGAGAGATTATAGTTACGTCAAAAAATACGTATACGTCTGCTTTTGTCAATGCCGAAGAGACCGAATATCTAGTTATAGAAGACAGATATTCCAACGGAAGACCACCGCTCGAATCAGGCGGAGTCCTTTATACGGATCGCGAAACTGTTGAAAAAGTAGAACGAATGAAGGTCTGCACCTGCCTTAATCCGCTTCATACCGCAATGTCTATATACGGCTGTCTTCTCGGCTTTACAAGAATATCGGATGAGATGCGCGACGATGACATACGGACGTTTATTACGAAAATTGGATATGAAGAGGCTATGCCCGTTGTTACCGATCCCGGAATACTTCGCCCGGCGGATTTTATAAATGCCGTTCTCACAAAGCGACTGCCGAATCCGTTTATCCCCGATACTCCGCAGCGTATCGCAACAGATACGTCACAAAAAATATCGATTCGATTCGGCGAGACATTAAAAGAATATCTTTCACGCGGTCTTGACACCAATGCTCTTGTTATGATTCCTCTTGCTCTTGCCGGATATGCAAGATATCTTAAAGGAATTGACGACAGCGGACATGCATTCACTCCGTCTCCTGATCCGCTTCTTGCCGAACTTCAACAAACAGTTGAACCTTTGTCTCTTTGCGCAAATCAGGATATGTCATGTCTTAAAAAGCTTTTCTCCAGAAAAGATATATTTGCCGTTGATTTATACGAGCAGGGGATAGGCGATCGTATAGAGAAAATGGCAGCCGAATTATTCGCGGCACCGGGCGCTGTACGCAAAACTCTTCATAGATATATCAGTCAATAATAAAATCGTGCTTAAAAACAGGTATGATGAATGATCATCATACCTGTTACGGCAATTTTATTGAGCTGAAAGGTAAACTGATGGTGCTTTTATTTATTATTGCGGGATACATTTTCGTTTCTGTCGTTTTATACGGGTTGATGAAAGCAAAATGCAAAAAAGATCCTGTTTTTATAATGCCGACAGAAAAACGGATTTTTTATCTCCTGTCCGTTACATGGGGATTTTTCACTGTTATTTCAGGAGCTGTGCCGGCAATTATTTTGAGGATTCTTGGGATCAAACCGGCAAAATACGGATGGCTTTGGCGTTTTGAGATTCCGGGTATTGAGTGGGGAACTTCATTCGGCCTCTTTTTCATAGCTCCTAAGGGAAACGATCAGATATCTATGCATGAACACGGTCACGCTATTCAGAATATTTATCTCGGACCATTTTATCCGGCAGTTGTATGGCTGCCATCTGTGATTCGCTTCTGGTATAGAAAATTACTTAAAAAAAGAAATGGTCCTTTGAGAAAAAAATACTCGGATATATGGTTTGAAAAATCATCGGACGAAAGCGGAAAAACTTTTATTGAAAAATTTAAAAAAGAGCAGTCGTGATGTGCGGTATCAAATTGATCACCTTGACGTTTTTTGAATCAGGCGTCGAAGGAAAACCATAACCTCTGTATTGCTTCTTCGTTGGCTATTACGATCTTCCTGACGCAAGCACAACATCAACGTATAACTGATGATATAGCGTATATGTCGAATACGTCCGGCAAATCGCGTCGAAATAACAATATCGAGCAGGTTCTCAGAACCTGCTCGATATTGTAGAAAGCGTGTAAAAGCAAAAAAATCGAGTATCCATTCTCAAATACTCGATTTGGTGCAGCGAGTGCATTTATATCCGAACCCAAGCCTGATTCCTCAAGCTCGGCGAAAGTTATTGTTTTGGTGCCGTCTTTGAAGTTAAAGACGAGGGTGATCCTGTCATCGTAAAGGTATATCGCGTTGACAAAACTGTCGATCAGCCGGCGACGGTGAACGAGCTTCGTGGTATCGTACTTGCGCATCCGCTCGAACCAGAACAGGAATTGATCTCTGGTGAATTCCGGCGGTTGGAGCAATTCTTCGCGAGCTATCTGTGCGGAAAGCTCTTTCTTGGTTCTCTCCAATCCTTCAAGCCGTTCCTTTGTCGATTCCGTGATGATCCCTTGCTGGATCGCATCCACGAAATTCCGTATGCCTTTCTCCGTTTCGGCAAGCTGCCGTTTCAGCATGGAAAGCACCGTATTTTCCTTGCGCTGACGTTCCATACCCATGTCCGCAAGTTTTTCGATCATTTCATCATCGAACAAGATGTTTTTGATCTGGTCGATGACAAGGTTTTCGATCCACTATTTCTGAACGGACTTCTTGTCGCAGCCCTTGTGGTTCTTCACGCTCACGCACTTGTAATACCGATGAACGATCCCGGTGTGGCTCGTACCGGATTCTCCTGCCATATAGCAGTTGCATTTTCCGCAGAACAGTTTGGTCGTCAGCAGATACTCGTCCTCTGCCTTGAACTTGGCGGGGGCTTTCTTTGTTTTAGCCAAGCGTTCCTGCACGCGTTCAAACAGTTCTTCCGGGACGATTGCCGGGATTCCGTGCGGATGAACGATGTCGCGGTACTGATACTCGCCGATATACCTGCGGTTGTGCAGCATGCGCGTCACACTGTTGATGTTGACTTTGCCGCCACGCTTCGTGCGGACTCCTGCAAGATTTAGCATATCCGTCACTTCACGCATCGACTTGCCGTTTGAATAGTCGGTAAACGCCTGCAATATCAGCGGCGCCGCAACAGGATCGATTTGAAAATGCTGTTCTTTATCGACGACGTACCCGATAGGGAGCGTGCCGCCGTTGTACATGGCTTTCAGCGCGTTTTCAGTTTGTCCTCTCATGACTTTCTCAGAAAGATCGGCTGAATAATACTCCGCCATTCCTTCGAGCAACGATTCAAGCAGTATTCCTTCCGGCCCGTCCGAAATGACTTCCGTTGCTGAAACAACGTGTACGCCGTTGTTCTTCAGAATCCGTTTGTAGTGCGCCGAGTCGAACTTGTTCCGTGCGAAACGGTCGAGTTTCCATACGAGCAGGACTTCAAACTTCTTGCTTCCGCTTTCCTTGATAAGCCGCTGGAAATCGGGTCGGTTATCCGTTTTCGCAGACAACGCACGGTCGATGTAGATCTCAATAATGTCGATGCCGTTCTTTTCGGCAAACGCTTTGCATTCACGGATCTGACCTTCGATAGACTCTTCACGCTGATTGTCACTGGAATACCTTGCGTAGATCACGCCTTTCATTTTTCTTTTCTCACCTCCTTTGCTCAAGATTCTTTCGCAGGGGTTTTAGGGCTCTCCCTAACAAGCGGTGGGCGAAGCAAGCGGGCGTTTGGGTTCCCAAACGCGATGCTTGCAGAGCTGCGAGCAAGCCGGACTTTGGACGTGGGAGTCCAAAGTCGTTGCTTGTGAAGGCAATGCCGTGGTGTTTTGATCCGGTGGAGTCAAAACACGATGCTTGCCAAAACAGCGTCGCCGGAAAATGTCCCCATTTTCCAGTGCTTGCTGAAACAGCGCCACGCTCTTATCCCTGCAAGAAAAAGTATATCATATTTCAGCCGATTTGTCCATAGGTTTCGCGTGGAATTTTCAATTTTGCCTTGAAAAATTCAATTGTGCCTCTTGCTTTTAGAGTCAATGTGTGGTATCATTATTGTAGGTTATTATATGATTACGGAGGTTGTTCCTTTGGCTCGTTCTTATAATAAATTGTGGAAGCTCATGATCGACAAAAAAATCAATAAAACCCAGTTGTGCAAGGCGGCGGGTATCACCACCAACGCCATGGCAAAACTGGGGCGTGATGAGTCTGTTCCGTTGGAAACACTGGAGAAGATTTGTGAAACTCTTGATTGCAACATTGAAGATGTTGTAGAGATAACTTCTGATCAAGGCGAGTGATGTCCGTTTTATTGGACATATGATCGTGTAGAATTAATGTGAAAACGTGAAATGGAGTATTAGTTATGAAAAGTAATTCTGTTTCAACATATAAAACATCGTTGATTAACAATAGGCGATATCTGGGTAATAAGTATAAATTACTCCCCTTTATTACTCGTGTTGTGAAAGATCAAAATCTTGAGTTTGATTCCTTTGCTGATATATTTGCCGGCACCGGTGCCGTTTCCTCGGCTTTTACTGACAAACAGATCATTACAAACGATCTTATGTACAGCAACTATATTTGCAACTTTGCTTGGTTCGGCGCTGAAAAATATGACGCCGAAAAGATTGTCGAGTTTATTGTCAGATATAACTCCGAAAGTCAGTTTCCTGAAAACTATATGACGGAAAACTTCGCCGATACATATTTTAGTGCTGATGATTGCGCGAGAATCGGATTCATCAGAGAAGATATAGAAAACAGTTTTAACAACGGTGACCTTAATAAACGCGAGCGTGCTATATTGATTACTTCATTGTTGTACGCCATGGATAAAATCGCTAAAACCTGCGGTCACTATGATGCCTACCGCAAAGGTGCAGAGTTTGACAGCAGTCTTGAGCTGTATGTCCCGTTAGCAGAACAAAACAACAACGAAAACAACCAATGTTACAATATGGACGCAAATGAACTGGTTAAATCTTTGTATGCTGACCTGGTCTATATTGATCCGCCGTATAATTCCAGACAATACTGCGACGCATATCATCTTCTTGAAAACGTTGCACGATGGGAAAAGCCGGAAGTTCACGGAGTGGCAAGAAAAATGGATCGCAGCGAATTAAAAAGCAAATATTGTACTCAAAGTGCAACAGAAGCTTTTGAACAGCTGATTGCAGATATTAAGGCAAAATACATCTTGCTTTCGTATAACAACATGGCTGAAAAAGGTAATAACAGATCTAATGCCAAAATAAGCGACGATGATATTATGCGCATATTAGAGTACAAAGGATCAGTCAGCGTGTTTTCTGAAGGATATAAAGCGTTCACTACTGGGAAATCAGATATTGCGGATAACGCGGAAAGGCTTTTCCTCTGCGTTTGCAAGGCATAAGGAGCAGCTATGTTTCAATCTCCCCTAAACTATACCGGCGGCAAATTCAAACTGTTGCCTCAAATACTGCCACTGTTCCCCCAAAGCATTGACACATTCGTCGATTTGTTTTGCGGTGGATGTAACGTTGGATTGAATATTGACTGTAAAAAAGTCATTTACAATGATCTGGACGAACATCTGTTGTATCTTTACAATACTTTCAAAAATCTTGATAAGCAGTCAACCTTCGAGTGGATTTATCAAATAATCGAAAAATACGAACTTTCACAAGTAAGCAAGTACGGGTATGCGTATTATGGGTGTGAGAGCGGGAATGGTGTTGGGGACTATAACCGGGATAAGTTTATGAAACTCCGAGAGGATTTCAACACAAAGACCAGCGAGGATTATTACTACTATGTGATGCTGTACGTAATAATTGTCTATGCGTTTAATAATCAAATTCGCTTCAATAGCAAAGGCGAATTCAATCTGCCTGTGGGCAAGCGTGATTTCAATCAAAAAATGGAGGAGAAACTCTCCATATTCATTGATAGAATAAAAGAGCAGAACTGCATATTCACATGCAAGGATTTCAGAGAGTTTGATGTCAGTGTGTTGTCAAGTTCAGATTTTGTGTATGTGGATCCGCCATATTTGATTACGTGTGCTACTTATAACGAGCAGGGCGGTTGGAATGAGCAGTCCGAAAAAGACCTTCTTGCTTTTCTTGACAATCTGAATAATAAAGGTATTCGCTTTGCATTGTCGAACGTTTTAAGAAGCAAAGGTAAAGAAAACAAAATCCTTATTTCGTGGCTTGAGAATAATGTGAAAAAATATAAGGCAATTCCGTTAAACTACAGTTACGCCAACTCAAATTATCAAACAAAGGATAAATCGTCAGCAAGCGAAGAAGTGCTGATAATTAACTATCGGGAGGACAGAAATGCCTGCGTATAAAAGTTTTTGCTGGGGATTAGGTACGACAAGTTTCAGAACAAAGCAGTTCAACAGGACAATAGAGGAGCAATTAGGTCTGTTGGATGAATTTTGGCGTATTCCCGAAAACTCTGGCGAGGATTGGATCAATAACAACGCCCTCCAAATTCGCTATTATGATTTCATGAAAGAAAAGGGTTTTGTTTCCGGTGATGCTCCGAGAAAAGATAAAGATGCCCGTGAGAAGACTTCCGGCTTGGTTGATATCGGCTTGATAACCGATAATAGAAGATTAACGGAAGTCGGCGTTGCTTTACTTGGAATCAGCAGAAGCGGTGATTTTGAGTCGGATAACATTTTCCAAACTCCTAAAGATAGCTTCATCTATTTGAAGCAGTTGCTCAAAACAAGTAATACGGTTGACGGTTCCATTGTCAGACCGTTTATTGTCTTGCTGCGCATTTTATCAGAATTTGAATTCATCACTATGGAGGAATACACCTATTTGCTTCCACTGTGCATTGATTATCATTCAACTGAGTACGTTATCCAAAAGATTAAGAATCTGCGTGACAACCGAACAGATATTGAAAGTGTCATTATCGAGCGCCTGATGAGTATGGATAATTATCAAGAAGCTCTATCCATGCTTCTCGCCGGCAGAGTGAACGAGTCGCTGATCTGCGAAATTGGTATGAACCGAAAGAGCAGATCATACGATCGTCCATATTACCCGCTTTACCGAAGTTTGTACAATGCTTATATGAATGGTGATTCCTCGGCGTTTTTGTCCGTTTATGAGGAAACGAAAAACATGAGTAACATAGGGAGACTTTGGAGAGGTTATTTATTCAACACGGTATCGACGAGGGCGATTGATAATGACCCGCTTTCTTGCCTTAATCATACATTGTTTGATGGTGTAAGAACAGAGTCTGCATTTAAAACGGTGTTTTTCAAAGTAATGCACATGCTGAAAGCAAAAGCGACTCTTTCTGACTATTTGGATTTGAACAGGCGCTATATTAAAACGACGGACATTGTTCTCTTCGAGGACGGCTGCATAAAACTTGATATCGTTCCGAAGCATTTCTTTGGTAATGTTATCGAGGATTTGTATGCTAAAGCTTTTGAAGAAAGCGCGAAATTGTTTGATAACTGTTCTATGCAAGAAATTGCACCTTGCCTGGTAGAGAATGAAACTGCGGTCATCGATGGCGTCAATGCAGAACTCGGAACCGCCGTTACGACAGTTGCCGACGCAAGACTCGCCCTTGAGGATATCAGGTATAGTCGTTTGCAGGAATTGATTGACGATAAATTCACGGATGAAAAACTTCTTATTCTGCTTGATCTTTTCGAACGCAGAAGTGATGCTCAAATTCAAGAAATGGTAACTGACGACGCGGATATACCGACGATCTTTGAATATGTGCTGGGGATCATTTGGTACAAAACAAGCGAGTATCAAGGCAAAATCCTTGATTATATGAAATTGTCGTTAGACGCGGATTTGCTTCCGAAAACTCATGCAGCAGGAGGAGAAGCCGATATTGTTTATGAATATCCGGCTACCGAATACTTCCCCGAACACTCTTTACTTCTTGAAGCAACGCTGGCTGACAGAACAAATCAGCGTCGTATGGAAATGGAACCGGTTTCTCGTCACTTGGGTATGCATCTGATTAGAACAGGCAATTTGAATTCGTACTGTGTTTTTGCAACAACATATCTTGATATTAATGTGACAGCGGATTTTAGAAATCGCAAAAACAGTTTCTTCTATGATCCGCAAGATCATACGAAATATGTAACCGGAATGAAGATTATCCCGCTGGATACATCTGTTTTGAAATCTGTTGTTTCGTGCCAACGCAAGTACAGAGATTTGTATACTATTTTTGAAATAGCATATAACGCTGACCTTAATCCGCTTGAATGGTACGACTCTTTTGTAAGAAATCCGATTATTAACCGATAATATTGATATTTGTTAGGGAGAGAATTAATATGGCAAAATTGAATGGCGCAGATTACCTACTATTACTACTATATTTGAATAATAAGGAACCAATTTTGGGCGCAATTAGATTAGAAAAAATGATGTTTCTATTCAACATGGAGATTGCACCTATACTAAAAGAAAAAGGGCTTGAATCTGATAAATTGCCCGAGTTTATTGCATACAATTACGGGCCGTTTTCAAAAGATGTATACGAACAAGTTGAGCTGTTTAAAGGAATAAAGTTTATCCAAGTAACAGACTTAAAAGCCACCGAAGAAATGGTGGAGGTTGATGATTTGGAAGAAATGTCCTATGAAGATGTTTCTTTTGTAAACGAGATGACAAGCAAAGGATACAAACTAAAAACAGACGGAACATATTATAAATACTCGCTTCTTAAGACGGGTGAAAGTTTCGTTGTTGAAAACATTTTACCAAGCGTAAGCGATGAGCAGAAGATACTATTGGAGACGTTTAAGAAAAAAATTACTTCTATATATCCGAAGCAGTTGTTGAAATATGTTTATTCTAAGTATCCAGTTTATACGACAAAATCATTGATAAAAGATGAGGTACTGGATGATGAATAACATTGAGGATTTATTACGCGAAAACTATTGTCAGTACCGATCAAAACAAGGAAAAAGAAATCTATTTAAGGAGATCCCTGTTTTTTCCAGGTCAGTTGATCTTGTTGAATACGACACTCATTTGAACAAGATCACTGCCATTGAATTCAAAATAAAAGATTGGAAAAGGGCGATAAACCAACTTATTACGGTATCACCATGTTTTGATTACTTGGTATTGTGTTTACCAAAGCCCAAAACCGAAAAATGTTTGAGTAACATAAAAAGCAAGTGCTCAGAGACTGGCATTGGATTGATTACATGGGAATCAGATAATAATGTTTTTACTAAAGAGTGTAACCCAAAAGAAGTTGATATTCTATGGAAAGTCCAAAAACGGCAGATCATCAGCTACATAAAAGAGCAAAGGCAGGAAAACAAAGATGAGTGATAATTTAAAATTGTTAAGATATAACACAGGGACCGATAAAAAAGTTCTAATCAAATTCAAAGATAGTTTTTCTGCTGTTATTTTTAATGCAACGATTGTTGCCTACAGCAAAAGCGCTGTGGCAGATTTAGTTGCGGTACACAAAAATCAATACATTATTGATCCACAAACGCATATTTACCAACAAGATATTACTGCAGTTCAAACTGAAAACAAGCAAGGAATTGTATCAGTTAAAAAATCTGTGGATCAATACCTTTCTGAACTGCCAACAGAATTAAAAGATAAATTTTATTCAAAAAATGGAAATTTATTACCTGATGATATAAAAACCGTGGTTGACAAATTGATTGAAAGAGTGTACTCGTTTGAGACCAGTTATGTCGACAAATATATTAAAAACAAAGAGTATGACAAGTATTTGAAATACGCCAAAATCGGACCATCCCCCGCTGTTGTAATAGCCCCGTATTTTATGATCAAGTCATCATATTCAGAAAAAGAAATCAATGATTGGATGGACTTGAACGCTTTGTGTGCACAAAGGTTTATTTCGTTAAATTCAAATAACGGAAAATATGATACGGGAATTCAAATAGTGATCGACAAGAGAGTTCTTGACAATAACACTTTTGCAAGTAAAATCAAGAAACACTATAATAACTCTCTCGTGAATTACGCCTTTATTTGGGTTGATGACTTTAATCTTTTCGAAGCCACAAAAACGCAGCAAGAACAGTTTAAATCAATTCTCATCGCACTAACCGAATTAGGTATCAAGCCGGTTATGGCGTACGGCGGATATGATTCAATTATTCTTTGTAATAAGGATTTGTCATATAGGATGTATGGCGTTGCACAATCTGTTGGTTACGGAGAAGCAAGACCTATTACTCCTGTTGGCGGGGGGCTACCCGTAAACAAGTATTATTTTCCGCCTTTACACGCTCGTTTATCTCTTTCCGAGGTTATATCTATCTTATCAAGTAAAGGTTACTTTTCAAAAGACAAGGCTGTTGCCAGTGAAGAGTTTTATCAGTATATATGTTCTTGCAAGCAATGCCGCGATATAATAGGGAGAAATATCGATAACTTTCGTAAATACAACGAATCAAGTGACTATACAATGCGAAATGGTATTAAGCGTAATCGTCCGACAACAGATGCTTCGTTGATTGCTGCCATGCATTTTATGTTCTCTAAAGTTGACGAATGGAATGATGTTGAAAGCAAGAGTTTTGATGTGCTTAAGAACGATTTGATAAAAGGATACTCCGAGTATTATCCGGCGCTGTCTAATCACATGCAGGATTGGTGTAGCATTTATGGATAAGAAGGAACGTATTGTTTTTATTCTTGGCGCGGGGTTTTCTGCTCCGGCTAAGTTGCCAATCCAAGATCGAATTTTGCAAGAAATGATTAAGAAACCCGCTGCAGATTTTTTGACATATACACCGGAGCCGGAAAGCACAAAATTTTTAAAATCTTATATTACAGTTGGATTATTCCTCTTGCAGAATTATACTGCTTTTGATTGTGCAGAGTACAATGAGAGCTTTGAAGAATTAGAATTAAAGAGTAAATACACCAAGCTGGATATCAGCGTATTGTCAGAAGACACTGAAAAGAATGAGTTGTTGATACTACGCGAAAAAATTAGAGACAGTTTAGAAAAGTCTAAAATACATGTTAGCCTCGAAGATGTTTTTACATCTTTCGATAAAACATATCAGAGCAGGGAGTATTTTCACAGGTATTCTTCTCAATATGTTGATGAGATTAAAGAATCTATAACACGCTTATTTGTTTACTACTTTAGCAAGCGTTGTAAAAACCATACATATGTCGAAAGCGACTACCTGTCTTTTTTCTCTTATTTAAAGAATCACGCGACAAATTCAGCCATCATATCAACTAATTGGGATGTATTGACAGAAACTTATTTGGAAAAACAAAAACTTGTTTATGATTTATCGTTGAATGATACGTATTACACGAAGGATGGGCTGGTTACCTCGAAGTCAAGAAAAACAATCAAGTTAATCAAGATACATGGCTCAATCAACTGGTTCCGCTGCCTAAACTGTGGAAAAATCAACATAGTCAACAGTGAGAACTGCGGCAATTATTTGTTTGATGATAAGTCACAAGAAACTTGCAAATCGTGTCGAATAACAAAAAACGCTGATTTCTTATTACAGTCTCAAATCATTACTCCTACAATGATGAAATCATTAAACAGTCAGTTGTATACAAACCTATGGTCAAGTGCGCGTGAAACTTTGCTAAAAGCAGATCATGTTTATTTCGTAGGGTATTCTCTGCCAATTGCGGATTTTGATTTTCGTTATTTGCTTCACCAATCTATTTCCGACAAAGCAAAGATAGATGTGATCTTATATCACGATGATGACCCAAAGCAAACTAAAAAAACAAATCTGAAAGATCTTCTGCCTGAAAAAAGGTATCATGATTTATTTGCAAAGAATCAAATAGAATTTCATTATGATGGATTTGGGGCTTTTTTCAAGAAGCAAATTAATAATTTATCTTGATGTGGAGTTGTCTCAGCAAGCACTGAATTTGGCTATCAATCCGTTGCAACTGTCGACGGCATTGCCTCGACAAGCAACGTATTTGGCACGCCAAATACGGCGGCATTATCTCGGCAAGCATCGCGTTTGATTGTGCAAACACAACGCCTGCCTTGTCAGCCGCTTGTTAGGGAGCGCCCTAATACCCCGCAGGAACGGAGACATTTATGGGAAAAGAGATATTACAGAAGTACACGATATTTGAAGTTAAGCGCCAACTGGCTGAAATGGAAAAGCAGTACGGCAAGGAACGGGTCGCGGAAATGCTCGGCGAGGGTCGTGCAGCGGAGATCGACCGGGAGTTCAAAAAAGCCGTTGCAGAACGGTTGGAGCCGTACTGGAAAGACATTCAGGCATACGAACACGGCGGATTTTGGGCGCGTCTGCGCGTGCAGATTAAATACACTTTCCGCGACCGCAGTGCCGAATGCGATGTACCTAAATACGTCCTGCAAGCCATCGTTGACGATATGCTCCCCGACATCCGCGCCTTCTTTGAATCCGAAGAAGGCAAACGCGAGTTTGAAGAGTGGAAAAAAGAACACGAGAATAGCAAGCCCAATCAAAAAAACTAAATACTGTATACAAACAATAGGGGGGACATTATGGCTATACCAAAAATAAAAGAATCAGACATTTCCGAAGCGCTGAAATATATCGATGAAAACGGCGTGCCGTTTCAAAATCAGAGTGCAAAATATGAACTTTTGACTGATGATGGAAAGCGGTATCCCCCCAAATATGTTATAGCTGTGGCTGATCATATAGCACACGGAACAGAGATATCAACAGAGGGGTTTAATGCTGTGGAAGCAAAAAACTATTTAGAAACAAGAGGATTTACCATTGAAGCCAAACAGCAGGAAAAGTTTGAGCTCTGTGTTTCTGCTGACAAGGTTGAGTCAACAGACGAACGGTTTACAATGGACAGTTTGGGACTGGGTGATAACTACAAACCGCTCGATGTCTACTTCAAAACAGCCAGCGGAGAGGTTGTAAGACGCGCCTACGCTAAAAGTGAGAGAAGAAACTCAAATCAGACAATGCCTCGTATTGCGTGCCAGTTGTTTGAAAAGCAACTTGCTGCATTGTCGGTTGAAGAAAAGGAAAGTTTTCCCGTTTGTAAGTATAATCCAGATAGCGAAATGATTTGCGGGATATATCCCAGCGTAGAAGAATTCAAAAAGCATCGAAATACAATTGAATATTTGACATACGCTTATGATAACGGCAGGTTGTTCGTAATATACTGCTGGAATATTTTTTCAACGATTTACTTTGTTCAGGAATGCCTGAAACGCTTCGGGAATCCGGGGGATCAGTTTATTCTGACATATCGTGAAAAAGAAGAAAAAGAGACAGCAGCGGAAGAAACCGAAGCGGCAGTACAAGAAGAACTGGTGCAGCAATTCAAGGGTTACAGGAATCCCTATTCATCGATGTTGATTGAGTCAAAAAACGTAATCTTCAGAGGTGCTCCCGGAACTGGCAAATCTTACTTGGCAAAGGAGATAGCCGCCGATATCATTAGCGACGGTTATTTCGATGACTATACTCTCCTCTCAGACGAGCAGAAGAAACAGATCGAGTTTGTGCAGTTCCATCCGAGCTATGACTACTCGGATTTTGTCGAAGGATTGAGACCAAGAATAAACGACGACGGCACGATCGGATTTGAGCTACAGGATGGCATTTTCAAAAAATTTGTTGCACGTGCTAGAAAGAACTACGAAGACTCTTTGAAATCGAAAGAAACGATAGAAAAAGAACTGTCGGTACAGGAAGCATTGGATGAGTTCTTCTCTAACATAGAGCTGGGTGTTGATACATTCAAAACGATTAATGGAAATGAATTCACCATCACCGGCGTAGACGATAGACACGTCAACATTTCCATCCCCGGCAACGCTACAGCAAATAAGCTCACCATAAGTTTAGATGAAATCAGAAAAATGCTGGAATCCGGGCAAAAGTTTGATCGAATCAAGGATATCACGACGTTCTTCGGAAAAGCGTTTGCAACGCAAGGATACTCTTATGATTTCGTAATTTATAAAGCAATCAAAGCGAAAAAAATCGCGGGAACAAAAACAACAGCCAAGCAGGCAGTCCTAAAGAAATATATCTTTATCATCGATGAAATCAACCGTGGTGAGATTTCAAAGATTTTCGGCGAATTGTTTTTTGCGATAGATCCCGGTTACCGTGGCAAAGCCGGTGAGATTTCCACACAATATGCAAACCTGCATTCGGACCCGAACGATAAGTTCTATATTCCGGAGAACGTTTATATCATTGGCACAATGAACGACATTGATCGATCGGTGGATAGTTTTGATTTTGCGATGCGCCGCCGTTTCCGATTTGTGGAGCTAAAGGCGGATGAACGCCTCGAAATGCTTGCGCTGCTCGAGGACGAGGAACTTGAGGCAGAAGCAATACGAAGAATGGCTGCACTCAACAAGGAAATTGCAAACGTCGAAGATCTTAATGAGAACTATCAAATTGGCGCATCCTACTTTTTAAAACTGAAGACACTCGATTTCGATCAGCTTTGGACGGATTATCTGCAACCGCTTCTTCAGGAATATATTCAAGGCATGTACGATGAGGAAGGAATCATGAATCGCTTTGCAAAGGCATATGGTTACAAGAAGCCTTCTGAAGGGGATGAAAATGAAACTACTCAAGATCAAGGATAACTCACAGCAGAAGAAAGACGCGTTTTCACAAATAAGCACCCTCACGGGCAAAATCGCGGATAAAACTCTCGCGCAGCTTGAACGTGAAGGAGTTTTCGTGTTCCCTGAAATCGTCAAAGAAGCAGAAGATATTACACGAGATCAGATGATCATTCAAAGCGTAAATGATACTTTCAGATCAGGAAATGTCATGGGTTTTCTTGGCTGCGGCGATGAACGGCTAATTATCAAGTCGCGTTTTTGCGGCAAAGAAGATTTTTTCTTCCAGTACCTCCTCGATCAGGTTCTGGATTTTCCAAACATTGTTGATTTGGAATCTGACGCAAATCAGGACAACCAACTGTTCAACTTCCTACTTTTCCTGTTCCCGTATTACCTCAAAACAGCAATTCGAAAAGGCATCTTTAAGAGATACATTCGGCGCAGCTACAATGATGAGAATGTCAAAGGAGCCATTGATATAGCGCGACACATCAAAAAGAACACCCCGTTTACCGGAGACGTCGCGTACAGTCAAAGAGAGTTTTCATATGATAACAGCTTAACCGAATTGGTTAGACACACCATCGAATTTATAAAGCGGAAGCCCTACGGAAACAATCTTCTCATTAAGGTCAAGGAAGAAGTAAAGCTCATTATTGACGCAACCCCGGCATATGAGCCGTATGACAGACAGACGATCATAGAGCAAAACAAAAAGAACGTAGTTCGGCACGCATATTTTCGTGAATACCTCGCATTACAGCGCTTGTGCATTTTGATCCTGCGTCACCAGAAGCATCAGATCGGTTCCGGATCAAAACAAATCTACGGAATACTGTTTGACGGTTCTTGGCTGTGGGAAGAATATATTAACTCCCTGATAGAGGGCGCTTTCTATCATCCAATGAACAAGGGAGGGAAAGGAGCACAGCGCCTCTTTGACGGAAATATCGGGCTGATATATCCGGACTTTATTAGCCGAGATAATACGGCGCAAATTATAGCCGACGCAAAGTATAAGCCGATTGACAATATCGGAAACAGGGACTATTTGCAAGTGCTTGCATACATGTTTCGTTTCGATGCAAAAGCAGGATACTGCCTATATCCCGAAGCAGAAGGCGCAGACGATTTGGTTTTGCGGATGAATCAGGGATCGACTTATGAGGCAAACGTTATGCCAAGAGAGGATATCCACATAACAAAACACGGCTTAAAGATTCCTACCGATGCACCTAATTACCCAGAATTTGTAATACAGATGAAAATCAATGAAACGATGTTTAAGGCCACTTTAGTAAATGAGGCGGTGAGCTAAGCTCCCCGCCTCGTGCGTTTATCGGTAGATTATTTCGTTCAGTATGAACTCTTCGGCGCGATTGCGGATGTTATTCATCTTTTGTGCCCAGCCGAGTTGATCCGTGCGTTTGAGGGATTCTGTGACACCTTCAGCTTTGGCGTATTGCTTGACGAGTGATTCAAGCATTTCCGTTGCCGCTTGGTTGACCTCTTTGAGATAGTTCTCCAAAGTGCAGTTCATACGCATAACACTGACGGTGGACGGACGATTTTGCTTGAGAAACTCATAGTGCCTGAAGCCCCATACTCCGATGTTACCAATGTTCAGATTCATTTTCTTGACCTCCGATTTCATTTTTGTACTTTTGTTTGAGATTGAAATTCGGATAGTCGAAATAAACGACAAATCCGAACCCTTCGCCAACCGGCCTTGGGTTCGGATTTGTACTGTTTGGTGCGGGTGACAGGACTTGAACCTGCACAACCTTGCGGCCATTAGAACCTGAATCTAACGCGTCTGCCAATTCCGCCACACCCGCATTTTTTTGACTTTGACATTATACCACATAAAAATCCTTTTGTCAAGCCCTGTATAAGACCGCACTTCACTTTTTATTGTCTGCCTGTGAAAATAATAAATAATAAGAAATAAAATTTTTTTAAAACTGGTGGACTTTTTAACGATAATGTGCTATAATATACGAAAAAGAAAAATATGCTCACGAGTAAAGAATCAGGAGGATTAAAAATGCTTACGATCAACAAATCATCAGAAAACAATAAAGCCGTTCTCTCTTTGGCAGGACGTCTTGATACAGTTACAGCCCCCGATTTTGACAAAACCGTCAGAGAGGTCATTCCGGGTATCACCGAGCTTGAGCTTGATCTTAAAAAACTTGAATATATCTCATCTGCCGGACTTCGCGTTCTTCTTACTGCACAGAAAATCATGAATACGCAGGGCACAATGTCGGTTTGCAACGTAAATGAAACCGTAATGGAAATATTTGATGTTACCGGTTTTTCCGATATCCTAACAATCAAGAACTGATAACCGGACCTTATAGGAGAGAATAATTATGAAATCTGAATCCGTAACAGTCAACGAAAAAGGTGAAGGCATTGCCGAAGCCCTTGCCATGACGGAAAAAGTCGGCAAGTATAACGATCTTGAAAGAAAACCTCTTCTTCACCTTCGCCTTCTTGCCGAAGAGATGTTCGGTATGCTTCACGGCATCGCAGGAGAAGTTGAAGCCTCATATTGGATCGAAAACGAAGCCAATAAATATGAGCTTCATATGAAATCAGAGATCAATATGACTTTTTCGATTAAAGATCAGCTTCTTGCTGTCTCTTCAAGCGGAAAAAACGAAGCCTCAAGAAGCTTTATGGGCAAAATAAGAGCTATGATAGGCGATATAGTTCTCTCTTCAAGAGAGTCTATGCCCTATGCCGTTGTAAATACTGCGGTTACATATCCTATGGGAGCCATATTTGATGAATCTTCTGTCGTATGGTCAATGGCTATGTATAAAGAGGACGTTCAGAATCATCTTGACGCTGACGAAAAAGCGACCGAGGCATGGGATGAGCTCGAAAAATCAATAGTTGCCAACATTGCAGACGACGTTAAAGTCAAAATTGTCGGTGACACTGTTGAAATGATTGTTATTAAATCCTTCTGATCAGCTTTTATAAAAAGATGACTGAAAACAAAAAGAGCTTTTGGGGCGATCTGCGTGAAAAACTTACCGGCGACGATATGTTTCACGATAACGAGGTCAACGCAAATCGTTTAGGCTCATTGATACTTCTTGTCAGCGGTATCCTGCTCGGTATAATAATAATTCTGACCGTTATAGGCGTTTTCCCTCTTCCTTTGGAATCGGTGCTCAGCCCTTCAATTCAGGCTATCGTCGAAATACTGATACTGCTTATCCTTTGCCGTATTGCCAAAAACGATGCATGGTGGCTTAAATACGTCCTTATGATAGGTCTTGTGCTTGTTTATGCCAGACTTGACAGCATGCTTACGCATAAGGTTTCAATCCTTATGGTTCTGCCAGTCGTTTTCAGTAGCCGCTATTTTTCAAGGAATCTTACTCGTTTTACGGCAATTCTCTCCACGGTCGCGTTTTTCTTTTCTGCCGTCTGGGGTGCAATGCACGGGTTTATCAATCTTAACATTGTCACAATGGAAAAAGGCACGGAGATGATCGCTACCGGTGGCTTTATTGGCGAAACTGTCCGAAATGCAGGCGTATCTGACGGGATGCTGATTATGAATACACTTTTATATGATTATATTCCCCGATGGATGATGTTTTCAATAACGGCGATAATCAGCTCAAATATCGTCAGCCGCGGCAGAGAGATGATAATCTCACAGCACGAAAAAGACGTAAAAACAGCAAGGATCGAGTATGAGCTTAATCTTGCAAACGCAATTCAGGCAGATATGCTACCAAACATTTATCCCGCATTTCCCGACAGGTCCGAGTTTGATATTTTCGCCACAATGGACCCTGCAAAAGAGGTCGGCGGAGATTTCTATGACTTCTTTCTTATAGACGACGACCATCTTTGTATGGTCATTGCCGATGTTTCCGGCAAAGGGGTTCCTGCAGCGCTTTTCATGATGGCATCAAAGATTATTATTGCCAACAACGCAAAAATGAACAAGTCGCCTGCGCAGATCCTTACCGACACAAACGAGGCCATTTGTTCAAATAACCGAGAGGAAATGTTCGTCACGGTATGGCTCGGTATCCTCGAAATATCCACAGGCAAACTCACTGCGGCAAATGCCGGTCATGAATATCCGGTCTTCTTCAGCCCCGGAGAGAAATATGCTCTTTTCAAAGATAAACATGGCTTTGTCATCGGCGGAATGAGGGGCATTAAGTATACGGAATACGAAACTGTTCTTGAACCGGGTTCTAAAATATTTCTGTATACTGACGGGCTTCCGGAAGCAACCGATGCTGAGGGCAAAATGTTCGGAGCAGAACGTATGCTTGAAGCATTAAACGGATCTTTATCTTGTAATCCCGTATCAACACTCGACAATGTAAAGCTTTCTGTAGACTCTTTTGTGAAACAGGCAGAACAGTTTGACGATTTGACTATGCTGTGTTTTGAATATAAAGGAAAAACGAATAAATAAGCGGAGAAAGATATGTCTGATAAAAATATTTCACCAATAACAATAGCGCTTTCCGGAAGAATTGATTCCGGTAATGCAGCTGAAACCGAAAAGGAAATAAACAAGCAACTCTCATCTTCCGTAAACGCTCCCGTCATTCTTGATGCTTCAAATCTTTTATATATCTCAAGCGCGGGACTTCGCGTGATCCTTCGTATAAAAAAGGCGCATTCCGATCTTACGATTACGGATGTCAGCTCCGAGGTATACGAGATATTGGAAATGACCGGGTTTACCGAGATAATTAAGGTAGAAAAGGCGTATCGCACAGTTTCCGTCGAGGGTTGTGAAGTAATAGGGGAAGGCTTTAACGGCAAGGTTTACCGTATAGACAAAGATAACGTAGTCAAAACATACAAAAACGCCGACGCACTCTCCGAAATTCAACACGAACGCAAAGTAGCGAAGCTTGCCCTTATTCTGGGCGTTCCTACCGCGATATCCTATGACGTAGTGAGGGTAGGCGAAAGCTACGGCTCTGTGTTTGAACTTCTCAACTCACGTTCATTTTCAAAAATCCTCGCAGGCGAGCCGGAAAAATTTGACTGGTGTGTTTCAGAGTATGTTAAAATGCTCAAAAAAATACACAGTATTGTTGTTCCGAAGGGCGAGCTGCCGTCAATTAAAGAGAAAACTCTTCGATCCGTTATGAGAATGAAAGATTCTCTTCCCGACGGGCTTGGTGATAAGCTTGTAAAAATGATCGAAGATATCCCTGAATCGGATCATATGGTTCACGGCGATTTCCATACAAAGAATATCGTCCTTGCCGGCGATGAAGTGCTCGTTATCGATATGGATACCATTTCTGTCGGTCACCCTATATTTGACTTTATACATATGTATGATGCATACGTCGGTTTCTCGGAATATGACCCAGGGATAGTCCTTGATTTTCAGGGTTACAGTTCAGAAATTTCACGTAAATTCTGGCATTCAACTCTGATGTCATATCTTGGTACCGAAGATGAAAAGAGATTTGAAGATGTCGATAAAAAAGTCCGTTGCCTTGCATATGCGGGACTGATCGATTGGGGTATACGTCATCCCGATCCTGATCCGCAAAAAGCAAGGGCAACGATAGATCTCTGGAAAACAAGACTTATCGAGATACTCGGCGAAATCAATACCCTTAATTTCGATCTTCCCGCAGCTGACGGCGCAAATGAACTGCAAATAGATGCTATAACAGAAAATCTTGAAAAGGTTATAGATTTTGTTAATAAACGTCTTGAAGCGGTTGACTGCTCGCCAAAAAACATAATGCAGCTGGATATTGCAGTTGAAGAAATATTTGTCAATATAGCAAATTATGCATATTCTCCCGAAATAGGTACGGCAACAGTTAAAGTTGAAGTTTCAGATGCCCCTGTAACCGTTACTGTTACTTTTACGGACAACGGCGTGCCTTATGATCCTTTGAAAAAAGCCGATCCGGATGTCTCACTTTCCGCAGAAAAGCGTGAAATAGGCGGGCTTGGTATCTTTCTGACAAAAAAGGTTATAGACGATATTTCATACGAATATAAAAACGGCAGTAATATCCTGACTATTAAAAAGACTGTCTGACGAATAAAAAAACGGATTCCTTTTGGGAATCCGTTTTTTATGGTCGGAGTGACAAGATTTGAACTTGCGACCTCTTGGTCCCGAACCAAGCGCGCTACCATCTGCGCTACACCCCGACAGGTTTTCTTTCGAGCTTTGATATTATAGCATAATATTTTTTAACTTTCAAGAGTGTTTACAGTTTTTTCATAATTTATTTGTTCTGCGAGATCCGGTGATAAAGAAATAAAGGTTGCAGTCCGAATAAAAAAAGCTTGACAAATAACTTATTAGAATGTATAATATTTCCATAAAAGCACAAAATCTCAAAAAGAGGTATAATATGAATACTAGAGAACGCGTTAACGCCATACTTCATTATCGTAGTTTTGATAAAATGCCTGTCGTTCATTTCGGTTTCTGGGGCGAGACACTTACCAAGTGGAAAGAAGAAGGCTATCTCACAGAGTGGGAGGCCACGCATTACTGGGATAATGGCGGCTCATGCAAACAAGTCAGTGAAAAGCTCGGTTTTGATTTCGCGTGGTCCGCAACTTTCTCATCTCACACAGGTCTTATGCCTTCTTTTGAAGGTAAAGTCCTTCAGGACCTCGGCGACGGTTGGGTCATCACGCAGAACGGAAACGGCCTGATAGAAAAATCAAGGCGCGGAATATCGTCTATTCCTGCAACGATAGGTACCCTGCTTACAGACAGAAAGGCGTGGGAGGAGCTGTATCTTCCAAAGCTGCAGCCTTCTGAGCAAAGATACAACCTTGAAGATATTAAAAAACGTATACCTCAGTTTGACGCTGAAACCGAGCTTCCCATAGGCTATCATGTCGGAAGTCTTTACGGATCAATACGTGATATGCTCGGCGTTGAAAATCTGGCTTATCTTCAGGCTGACGATGAAGATCTTTATATCGAAATTATAGATACTATTGCAAAAATCGCATACGAAAACGCTAAAGCTGTTTTTTCAACAGGTGTAAAAGTCGATTTCTGCCACTACTGGGAGGATATTTGTTTCAAAAACGGACCGCTTATCAATCCGGATATTTTTGAAGAATACGTTCTGCCTCATTACAGAAAGATTTCCGATCTTCTTCTTGAGCATGGCGTTGACATTATTTCTCTCGACTGTGACGGATGTATCGACAAACTCGTTCCTATCTGGCTGAAAGGCGGCGTTAACACTATGTTCCCGATAGAGGTCGGAACATGGGAAGCTAGCATAGAGCCTTGGCGCAAAGAATACGGCGAATATGTGCGCGGTGTCGGAGGAATGGATAAACGCGTATTTTCTCAGGACTATGCCGCAGTTGACAGAGAAATCGAAAGACTCAAACGTCTTATCGACCTTGGCGGATATATTCCCTGTCCCGATCACAGAATCGCTCCCGATGCCAAATGGGACAACGTTAAGTATTATTGCGATAAAATGCAGAATCTGAAAATATAGTTTTTTCTGACATAAATTTATCTCTTATTATTTATATATTTTTTATTTTCTTCGTTTATACTGTATTACATAGAATACTGCTATTCGCATAATGATTCCGGAGGCATTTTCAATGAACAGCGAATATGTTAAAGTCAATAAAAACCGCGGAGGTCTGGCTCTTGTTTGCGTGATCGTTATGATGGCGATCTGTGTTGCGGCAGCGGTTGCGGTTTTTGCGTCCGTTATGGGGACCGAAAACAATCAGGGTTCTGATATCGATACTGTTCGGTCAGAGATCGAAAAAGACTATCGCGGTCAGATAGACGAACTGAAAAAAACTGTTGACGAGCTTCAGAATACAGTAAAAAACATAAAAACATCCACGCCTGAATCAACTACGCTTTACAGCGGAATTGCTGCATTAAGTGAAACAGGCATAGAGGAAATAGCGGAAACGGTAAAGCCTTCAGTTGTCACTATTACCGTAAGCGTTCCTTCTACAAGATATCAAAGCGGGTTTTTCCACTATACAATCGGCGGTATAACATCGTCAGGATCCGGTGTGATACTCAGCAAAGACGGATATATCGTTACAAATTATCACGTCGTGTCATATTTCGATTCTTACGATAATGTTACCATAGACGTCACTCTTTCCGATGGAACGGAATATCCCGCCGAATTTGTCGGAGGAGATAAAAACAACGACCTTGCTGTAATCAAAATAGAGGGTAATGATTCACTTATACCTGCTAAATTCGGCTCATCCTCCGATCTCAGAGTCGGCGCCGTAGTTCTGGCGATAGGCAATCCGCTCGGAATTGAGTTCGCAGGCAGCGTTACGCTCGGTATAGTTTCAGCTGTGGACAGAACCATAGACAAGGAAAACACCGCTGATTCCATGATACAAACGGATGCTGCGATCAACCCGGGTAATTCAGGAGGGGCTCTTGTTAATACAAACGGTGAAATCGTTGGAATAACAACTCTTAAAGTATCCGATACTGAGGTCGAGGGACTCGGTTTTGCTATTCCCATCGATTACGCTTCTCCGATTATCGCTAATCTTGTAGAGTTCGGTTACGTGAAAGACCGTCCTGCAACAGGTATTGACGGAAGCACCGTTTCGGCGTCAGTTTCACGATATTACGGTGTTCCTCAGGGTGTAATAGTAACGAATGTTGAAGAAAACAGCGGTGCAGACCTCGCGGGAATTCAGGTAAATGATATTATAACGGAGATTGACGGCAATAAGATCGAAAGTATGAGCGATATACAGTCGGTAAATGCATCTCATAAAGTCGGTGATATCATCAAGGTAACAGCATATCGCAACGGTGAATATTATACCACTAACCTCAAGCTTATGGAAGACAGAGGAAGATAAATCTGAAAATTCAGCTATTATTCAAGCCGGCAGATTGGTATTTATGCCGGCTTTATTTATATACGAAAGTGGAATTATTTCTGAAAAACTATTGATTTTATGCACTGAAGTATGATATAATACAGTTAAATCAACATTTGCAACCGAGAAAGGACTGTATATAATGAAAACAACGGCCAAAACGCTCTTCTTGCTGTTAATGACACTGATTTTGCTTGCTGCATGCACAAGCAGCGAACCGGAAATCTTCGATGTCGACTATTCGTTCAGCATCGAAAAGACCGATCTTGAAGGCGCGACAATTAAATATGTTCGTGAATCGGGTGGACTTGCATTTGCGGAATCTGAGGGAGAGGTCCTTGGCTATGAAATGAATACTGTCCTCGGTGATCTCGCAGCACAGCGCATAAAGGACGTTCAGAGCGAGCTAAACTGTAAATTCGACATTGAGTATTTTTCGTCCGATTCCGTTTATACGAATTTTCGCCTGAGCAATGCCGCGGGATCCTATTATTGTGACATTTTCTGCGGTATTTCGGACAGATTCAGAGATTATATGAAAGCAGGCACACTCGTAGGGCTTTCGGAGATCGATGATTATATCGATTATCGCAATGAGGAAAAATGGGGCGACCGCAGCGTTCTTGAAGTCCTTTATTGGGAAGAGGACGTATACGGACTTATTCCTATGTCATGGCCTACGTCGTCTGTTTCATACACGGGATTGACGATCGTGAACGAAGACCTTATAACCTCTCTGAATACAGATGACCCTCGTGATTTATATGAAAACGGGCAATGGACCTGGGAAAAATTCCGCGAATGCCTTGAAAAATACTTTGTTCAGGAGGGTAGTGAAATAAAGCATTATGCCCTTGCCTGCATCCCGTTTGACTTCGGCTCAAATTACCTCCTCTCAAACGGTCACAGACTTGCCATAAAGGGACCCGACGGTGACTATCATTCCGGTCTCAGTGATCCTGCTGCTCTTGCCGCCATGGCAGAGGCTCAGGACGTTTTCAACGGCTCACTGTCGTATACGATCGACAGAAGAAATGAAATCCTTGCTCCGGTAGAAGATCTGCTCGCAGGAAAGACCGTAATGGGAGTTATGCACTATGCAGAATATGTAAATGACAGAATAGTCAAAAATCTCACTAATTTCGGTGCGCTGCCGTGGCCTACCGGTCCTAACGTCGAACCCGGATATATGGCTGCAATGCACATGAATCTTGAAAGGGCAATAGTTTTATCCCGCTTATCAAATAATATAGAAGCAACTGCCATCGCCCTGAACGCTCTTTATGAACCGTTCAAAGAATATCCGGATATCGAATCGGTAAAAGAATTTCTTTTCCATACATATTTCTTTGACCGCCGCGATGCCGATGTTTATTATGACATGTTCCGCAGCGCACAATACGCTTATTTTTCAACTCCGCCGTTCGCTGCTCTCGGAACATGGGTTTCCAACGGTCAGACGCCAACAGAATATATCGAAGCCAATATTGACAAGATCGAAGAATACATCGCTCAGGAAATCGCTCCTTCCAAGAGGGGAATAGACAGTCTTTGGGAAGAGTAAAGGGCGTTTTGCATTAAAGCTTTGTTTCAACCTGATCGAAATATCAAAACACAGCACAATAAGATTTGTGCTGTGTTTTTTATTTGAAAGATTATCATTTTTACTTTATATAATTCGTTATAAGTCTGCCGCATTCACTGCAGCCGACAAGAATACATTTTTCTTTTTCTTCTGCTTCTCTCGGCAATATGTCTGCAGTTCTGTAACCGGCGTCAAGATACTCTGAAACTGCTTTTTCGATACTGTCTGCTTCATCCGCCATTCCGAAACTGTATCTAAGCATCATGGCCGCGGAAAGAATCGTTCCTATCGGATTTGCAATATCTTTTCCCGCAATATCGGGCGCGGAACCGTGTATAGGTTCATATACGCCTTTTGTTCCTGCTCCGAGACTCGAAGAGGGGATCATTCCGATCGATCCGGTTATCATTGACGCTTCATCTGAAAGGATATCTCCAAACATGTTTTCCGTTACGATAACATCAAATTGCGACGGATCTTTAACTATCTGCATTGCGCAATTGTCTACGAGCATATCGGTAAGTGTAACGTCCGGATAGTCCGATGCTATTTCATGCACTACTTTTTTCCACAGACGGCTTGTATCAAGAATATTGCTTTTTTCAACAGAACACAGCTTTTTTCGCCTTTTCCTTGCAGTTTCAAAACCTATACGGCATATTCTTTCGATCTCGCTTTCGTTGTATATCATCATATCAGAAGCGTATCTGATCCCGTCTGCCGTATCCGTTTTATGCTCTCCGAAGTAAACACCGCCGATAAGTTCGCGGACGATAATAAAATCTATTCCCTTATCAACAATATCCTTTTTCAGCGGTGATGCAGATGCAAGCTGTTTCCATATTTTTGCGGGTCGGTTATTGCTGTATGCACCCATGCCGGCGCGCAGCTTCAAAAGACCTTTTTCGGGTCGGATATGTCCCGGAACCGAATTCCATTTCTCGCCTCCGACAGCGCCTAAAAGCACGCTGTCACTTTCCCGGCACAACTGAAGCATTTTATCGGGCAGGGGTTCTCCCCATTTGTCTATTGCCATTCCGCCCATATCGATTTCGTTATAAATAAATCTGTGTCCGTAAATATTCGCAGTTTTTTCGAGAACAGATACTGCCTGTGTTATTATTTCGGGACCGATACCGTCGCCGCGTATGACGGCAATAGTTTTATCCATTGCTGTTTTCTCCTTCTTTAAGTGATGCAAGCAAACCTCCGCTTCTGATTATCCGTTGTATAAACGGAGGAAACGGCTGAGCCTGATATTTCTTCCCGGTTGTATTATCAGTTATCTCTCCGGTATCAAAATTAACGTTCACAATATCATCAGCAGATATCTCTTCTGCCGCGTCGGGGCATTCAAGGATCGGAAGTCCGATATTTATGGCGTTACGGTAAAAAATTCTTGCAAAACTCTTTGCTATAACGCATCCTATGCCGCATGTAATAATTACAAGAGGAGCATGTTCGCGTGATGACCCGCAGCCGAAGTTCGCTCCTGCAACAATTATATCTCCCGGCTTTACTTTGTTTACGAAGTCTGTGTCAATATCTTCCATGCAGTGCGCGGCAAGCTCTTCGGCATTTGAGGTATTAAGATATCTTGCCGGAATAATGACGTCCGTATCAACGTTATCGCGGTATTTGAATACTTTTCCTTCAGTCTGCATTATTCTGTCCTTTCTCGGGGTTTACAACAAACGATCTTGTTTCACTCCGTCCATTCGGTGATGAATCCTGCCAGTGCGCTTGCTGCTGCTGTTTGCGGAGATGCGAGGTAAACTTCGCTTGACGTGTGTCCCATCCTTCCAACAAAGTTTCTGTTGGTTGTCGCAACACATTTCTCTCCCGATGCAAGTATTCCCATATATCCGCCAAGACACGGGCCGCAAGTAGGGGTGGAAACAACTGCGCCGGCATCTATAAAGGCTGTAACGTAGCCCTTTTCAATGCATTCTCGCATTATCTGCATCGTTGCGGGAATAATAATGCATCTTACCCCGTCTTTTATTTTTTTACCTTTCAGTATATTATACGCTGCGGTCATATCTTCCATTCTGCCGTTCGTGCAGCTTCCAATAACTACCTGGTCTATCTTTATATCGTGAAGCATTCTGGCGGGTTTTGTGTTTTCCGGAAGATGCGGACAGCTTACCGTAGGCGTTATATCCGATAAGACGATGCTTATTGTTTTTTCATATTCCGCATCGCTGTCTGCACTGTAAACAACGGGTTGACGTTCAGATCTGTTTTTCAGATATTCTACGGTCTTATCGTCGACAGGGAATATTCCGTTTTTCGCTCCTGCCTCTATAGCCATGTTACAGATGCAAAGTCTGTCATCTATCGACAGAGAAGAAACTCCTTCTCCGCAAAACTCCATGCTCTTGTAAAGAGCGCCGTCAACGCCGATAAGTCCGATAATAGTAAGAATCACGTCTTTTCCGCTTGTGTTTTTTGCAAGTGAACCCTTGAGCTCTATCCTGATAGCGGAAGGAACTTTAAACCAAGCCTTTCCGGTCGCCATACCTGCGGCCATGTCCGTGCTTCCCACACCGGTCGAAAAAGCGCCGAGGGCCCCGTATGTGCACGTATGGCTGTCTGCTCCTATGATGCAGTCGCCTGCCGTTACTATTCCCTGTTCCGGCAGAAGGGCATGCTCTATACCCATTTTTCCGACATCAAAAAAATGGCTTATACAGTGTCTGCTTGCAAACTGTCTGCAAACTTTGGATTGTTCTGCAGCTTTGATATCCTTGTTGGGAACAAAATGGTCAAGCACTATGGCGATCCTGTCTTTGTCAAAAACAGTGTCAAACTTTGCTTTGTCAAATTCCCTGATCGCTACAGGAGCGGTGATATCATTGCCTAAAACGATATCTACGTTTGCTTCGATCAACTGACCCGCTTTAACGTTTTCAAGTCCTGAGTGAGCCGCAAGGATCTTTTGTGTCATAGTCATAGACAAGGTGTAATCCCTCCTTTATCCAACAGGGTCTTTCATATTATTATATGCGCTTAAAAGCGCGTTGGCGCTCGCATGGATAATGTCAGTATCTGTTCCCGCGCCCCACGACATATTTCCGTTTCCGTCGCTTATTCCTATATATGCGGCAGCAACGCTTCCGGAGCCGTGTTCCTGCATACTGTGTTCTGTGTATACTTTCAGCTCGTATGTGTCTCCGGTAAAGAGTTTGAGCGCATTGCTCACGGCATCAAGCGAACCGTTTCCTGAAGCACGGATGTTTTCTTTTATGCCGTTTTTTTCGAAAACAAGCTCTGCTTCAACGTCGCGTCTGTTTCTTCTGTGGAAATGCATTTCAGTAACCGAAATAGGGGATGTGTTGCGGAAATAATGCTCTTTGAATATGTTGAATATATCCGTAACTCTGAGTTCTTTGTGCTCTTTGTCGGAAATGCTTTTGCAAAGATAACTGAGATCCTCTCGCATCTCGGCGGGTAATACATAGCCGTAGTTCTGTTCAAGCAGATATCCTATTCCGCCCTTGCCGCTCTGTGAGTTTACTCTGATAACATCAGCATCGTATGTTCTGTTTATATCTCTCGGATCGACAGGTATATACGGAACATTCCATTCTCGGATATTTTTTTCTTCTCTGTATTTCATGCTCTTTGCAATGGCGTCCTGATGGCTTCCCGAGAACGCCGCGAATACAAGGGCGCCTGCATACGGCGCACGCTCATAAACGTGCATTCCGGTGCACTTTTCAAACTCGCTTATAAGATAGGGCATATCAGAAAAGTCAAGTTTGGGATCAGTGCCGTGAACGTACATATTCATTGCAAGGGTGATGATGTCAACGTTACCTGTCCTTTCACCGTTGCCGAAGAGCGTTCCTTCAACTCTTTCAGCGCCCGCAAGAAGTGCAAGCTCAGTATCTGCAACTCCCGTTCCTCTGTCGTTATGCGGATGAAGCGACAGTATCACGTTGTTTCTGTATTTCAGGTTTTCGCTCATATATTCTACCTGACTTGCGTAAACGTGAGGCAGGCTCATTTCCACGGTTACTGGAAGGTTTATTATAACCTTGTTCGTTTCCGTGGGTTCAAGTATGTCAAGCACGGCGTTGCAGACTTCGAGAGCATATTCGGGTTCTGTTCCTGTAAAGCTTTCGGGCGAATATTCAAACCGGAAGTCTCCATTATATTCTTTTGAAAGCTTCTTCACAAGTTTAGCGCCGTCAATGGCGATCTGCTTTATTTCTTCTTTTGATTTTCTGAATACCTGTTCTCGCTGAGCCGCGCTTACTGAGTTATAAAAATGTATTATTGCTCTCGGTGCGCCCTGACATGCCTCAAAAGTTTTTCTTATGATGTGTTCTCTGCACTGCGTCAGAACCTGAACGTTAACATCATCGGGAATCATCTTATTATCTATAAGAGTGCGAAGAAATTCAAATTCCGTGTCGCTCGCGGCAGGAAAACCGACCTCTATTTCTTTGAATCCCACTTTAAGAAGGACTTTATAGAACTCGAGCTTCTGTGAGAGATTCATAGGCACGACAAGACTCTGATTGCCGTCGCGCATATCCACGCTGCACCAGACAGGCGCTTTGTCTATTTTGTCTTTTGCGACCCATTTGTCGTGTTTTCCGGGAGCGGGGAAATATCCCGCTTTATACTTGCTTGCATCCATTATGCTTTCTCCTTTTTTTGCTTCGGGAGAAAATAAAAAAGTCCCAAAGCCTCTGTAATAAGCTTTGAGACGGGTGAAAATCACACTCGCGGTACCACTCAAATTGCGGTCATAAAACCGCCTCTCTTTGGGATCGTGCAATCCCTATGCACTAACGCAGCATTCGCGGGATACGCCTACTTATAACAATGTTCGGATATCCGGCTCGGAAGTGAGAGATCATTGGAAAAGCAACATACCGGTTCACAGCAACCACCGGCTCTCTGAAATGTTTCGAATCCGATCGTCTTCGTCATAGCCTTTAAACTTATTTTGTTGATTGATTATAGCACAGAAATACATGTTTGTCAAGAGGAATCGTCAGTTTTTATCGACTTTTGATCACGTATCTTTTTTAGTGATTCTTCTTGACAAATAATAATTAATGTGCTATATTTTACATAATTAATTTACGATAAGAGAAAAACAATGAAAGCAGTTATTTTTGATATGGACGGCGTTCTTGTCGATTCGGAACCCGTTATTATAGAAGCATCTTTACGTGTCCTGAAAAAATACGGCGTTGAAGCAAAAGAATCGGATTTCAAAGAGTTTACCGGAATGGGAGACGATATATTCATAGGCGGCGTTTCACGAAAATACGGGCTTGAATACGACCCGTCTATGAAGGCGCAGGCTTACGAGATTTACCTTCAGATAATCGACAGCCACATCAAAAAATTCCCGGGAGCTCTTCCTCTTATAAAACTTCTGAAAGAAAAGGGGATTGTCCTTGCAGTCGCATCTGCTTCGGATCTTATAAAAGTAAAAGCGAATCTCAAAGCTCTCGGAGCTTCCGAAAACGATTTCAAAGCTATTATTACAGGAAGCGACGTTAAAAGGAAAAAACCGTTTCCCGATATATATCTGAAAGCTGCCGACGCGATAAAAATAATTCCTTCGGATTGCATTGTTGTTGAAGACGCCGTTTCGGGAACACAGGCAGGCGTAGCGGCAGGGATGAAAGTTGCTGCAGTCACAACGTCTTTCCCTGCAGAACCTCTTTATGGCGCCGGCGCAACATGGGTCTTTGACGATATATATTCTGTTTCGGAGATTCTCTGATATGAAAAATGAAAACCCTGCAGGTTCTAAATTCTCATCGAGACAGAAACTTATCGCTTCTTTGTGCTTCGGAGCATATCTTTCCGCATATCTGATCCGTATAAATATATCTATTGCGCTTCCCGATATAGCCGAATTTCTCGGCTATGACGACGTCTCTGAAGTGGGTTATATGCCCGGTGCACTTTTCTGGACTTACGCCATCGGTCAGCTTGTGTCAGGTTGGCTCGGCGACAGGATTTCACCGAAGTATATGATTGCTGTCGGACTTTTTGCCTCCGCCGCGGTCAATCTATTCTTCTCCTTTGCGTCATCGCTGACTGTAATGATAATTCTATGGGCAATAAACGGCGTTTTTCAGTCAATGCTATGGGCTCCGATAATGAAAACCGTAGTATTGCACTTCGACGGCGTCCGTCTTGGTAAAATGACTTTTATTATGTCTATGACTCTCGTCGTAGGCTATTCCGTTTCATGGAGCGCATCTACTCTGATTAAAACATTTTTCGGCTGGCGGCCTGTCTTTGCGATCCCGGCATTCATTTCGGCAGCTTTTGCCGTTGTCTGGACCGCACTATACAAAAAAGAAAAGTCACTTCCCGCATTCGGTAAAAACAAGCTTACATCGAATTTTTCTTCACTTCTTCGCATGAAGTATTTCCCCGCTACCGTTTTACTGATGCTTTTTGTCGGAGTTTTTCACGGCATTATAAAGGAAAGTATAAATACCTGGCTGCCGACTATGATGGAATCGTTCGGCTCATTTTCACTTTCATCGACACTGGGCGTTCTTTTTGTAGTGCCGGTAATCAATTTTATCTGTATAGTTCTTATGCGAACTATCATGAAGCGAGGCAGACTCAACAGTTTTCACACTATATTCATATTGCTCGTCATCTCGCTGATCATCGCCGTCGCATCTGTTTTCCTTTCTTTCAACACTCTTGCGCTTATAATAATGACGATTGCTCTCAGCGGACTTACTTTCGCATCAAACCCTGTTATTACAGCCTTCTTCCCGATTGAATTCGCGAAATGGAACTGTGTTTCTACCGTTGCGGGAACCGTAGACTGTATGATATATATCGGAGCAGCTCTGTCAAGCCCTCTTACGGCATTTCTTGCAAACGGAAGCGACTGGTCGCGCGTAACCCTGATGTGGTCTGTTGTTCTTGCTCTTGCCGTAGTCGTTTCCGCTCTTTTGAAGCGCGCTTCGGGTATCTTTTTCAAAACCAACAATTGATTTTCACACGGTATCACAACAAATCTTTTTTCTGCTTGTTTTCGGAGGTCTGTTTATGTTCTGCAAGTGCGGTAAATTAATGACCGAAACAGATTTCGGCTACGAATGTGTATGCGGTCTCAAAAAAGACAGGAAAGGCAATGAAATATCCGACGATGATGCGTGCCGGGCTTCTTCTGAAGCTGAACGGATAGCTGAGATCAAAAAGAAATATCATTCTAAATATCCGAATATGGACGATCCTGTCATACGTGTTACTCTGCCAATATCAGAAGACTGCACAACAGATGAAACGTTTTCATCTTTACGCCCGTCACAGAGAAAATACAGAAATAATAATTAATAATTTATAGGAGATAATAATATGGAAAAATTCAAGGTATGTACTTATAATCTTCGTATGGAAGTCAAAGGCGACGGCATCAATATGTTCACAAACCGCACCCCGTATATCCGTGAGGCTATTCGAAGAGAAAGCCCTGATATAATCGGATTTCAGGAAGTTCGCCCTCACATGCTTGTCTGGCTTCGTGATACTTTCCCGGAATATATGGTCGTTGGTGCCGGACGCGGATCGGATTATAAGGACGAGGCAAATCCCGTTCTTTTCAAAAAGGATAAATTTGATTTTATCGGATATGATATGTTCTGGCTTTCTAAGACACCGTTTGTTCCCGGAACACTTTACGATGAACACTGCGGCTGCCCGAGAATCTGCGTTGTCGTCACTCTGAAATTGTCCGACGGCGACAAGCTGTTCAGGATATACAATACGCATCTTGACCACGTCAGCGACGAAGCTCGTAAAAACGGTATCAAAATGATTCTTGAGCGTATGGATAAAGACGATGAACGCGTGAAGGTACCGCATATTTTAATGGGTGACATGAATGCTTTTCCTGACAGCTTGCCTATAAGATATATCAACGAATGCGAGAACAGATGCTTTAAAGAACTCACGTCAGATATTGATGTAACTTTCCATTCCTATGGCACAAGAGCGGCAAAAATTGACTATATTTTTGCTTCGGGCAACGTCTCAGGAAGCGACGCAAAAGTCTGGGATGAATGCCACGACGGCGTCTATCTTTCCGATCACTATCCTGTCAGCGTAAACGTTGAACTGAACTGAACAATATGAAGCTCGCAAAACGATTTATTCTTATGGCCAGGAGTCACTGGGGCGAACTGATTATAACGGTTATTGCTCTTATAGGCAGCTCCGCTTTAAGCCTCGTTACCCCCGAAGTAATAAGAAAAATGACTGCAGTGCTCGGCAGCCCCGAAAACGTTACCGGAGACGGTCTGCTGAAATTTTCTCTTATTCTTATATGCGCATACCTGCTCAGGGGTGTTTTGCGCTTTGTGGCCATGTATGTCAGTCATATCGCCGCGTGGAATTTTGTCGGGGAGCTTACTCTGAAAGTCTACGATAAATATCAGACTCTTTCTATGCGGTATTATCAGGATAAACAGACAGGACAGCTTATGAGCAGAATGGTCAATGATACAAGACTTCTCGAAGTTCTAATCGCACATTCTTTGCCCGACCTGCTTTCGAATATTCTAATAATAATCGGTGTTACGGTAATGATTTTTCTTATCAATCCGCTTCTTGCCGCTCTGACGCTTGTTCCTGTTCCGTTTGTCTTAATGGTTAGTTCGCTGTTCTCAAAAAAGGTTGCTCCGCTTTTCAGGATCAATCAGGAAGTTCTCGGCGATCTTAACGGTGTCCTTCAGGATAATCTTTCGGGAATGAAAGAGATTCAGGCATTCGGAAAAGAAGACTATGAACACAGCAAAATGCAGGATAACACAAAGTATTACAGCTTTGTCAATATACGTGCAAATAAAGCTAATGCGATTTTTCATCCGTCCGTTGAATTTCTGACTTCTCTCGGAACGGTTATCGTCGTCGGAGTAGGCGGACTTCTTGCTATGAAGGGTCAGATACTAGTAGCTGATATCGTCGGTTTCTTTGTTTATCTCAGCCTCTTTTATCAGCCGCTTGCAGTTCTAGCAAGGCTTGTAGAAGATGTTCAGACGTCTCTTGCGGGAGCAAAAAGAGTTGCCGAAGTCCTTGACAGCGAAAGTGAGATAAAAGAATCTCCCGAAGCACGCGAGTTGACGAATATAGAAGGCAATATCGCTTTTGAAAACGTTTCTTTCGATTATATCAACGGCGAACATGTTCTCAAAGACATATCTTTTACGGCAAAAAAGGGCGAAATGGTCGCCCTTGTCGGTCCTACGGGTGTGGGAAAAACCACAATCGTTTCTCTTCTCGAACGGTTCTACGACCCTCTGTCCGGCAGGATCACGATAGACGGAAACGATATAAAGGACGTTACTCTTCACTCGCTTCGCAGCAATGTTTCACTCGTTTTGCAGGATATTTTCCTTTTTAATGGAACGATAGAGGAAAACATAGCTTACGGTGTTGAACACTATACAAGAGAAAGTATTGTTGCTGCAGCAAAAACAGCTTGCGCAGACGAGTTTATTTCAAAAATGCCAAAAGGGTATGATACCGTAGTAGGGGAAAGAGGCGTTCGTCTTTCCGGAGGTCAAAAGCAGCGTATAGCTATAGCTCGCGCCGTGCTCAGAAACACCCCTGTTCTTATTCTCGACGAGGCAACGTCTTCCGTAGATACCGAAACGGAATCAGTCATACAAAAAGCCATCGAAAACCTGATGGGAGACCGCACGATCATCGTTATCGCTCACAGGCTGACAACAATAATGCGCGCTGACAATATAATTGTTCTTGAAAACGGAAGGATCGTTGAAAGCGGTACGCATTCAGAACTGTTGAGCAAAAACGGCTTGTATACAAAAATGTGCCGGATATAACATGTTTAATGCAGACAGAGAAATGCTATTTTGTAAATTTTTTTTATAAAATACATCTTAATATCAAAAATATTATAAAAGTCTATTGACATCTTAAAAAAATTGATGTATAATAAGTAATCAACGGCAATAATACCATTTATGCCGGAAATTTCTAGGAGGAAAAAATATGAAAAAGTTTATAGCAATGATTGCAGTTGCAATCGTAGTTGCTATGGTCGCTTCCATCGGAGCAGCAGCTTTCTATACCGGACAGTTTGCTCAGGAACGTCTCGAATATGAAGTTCCCAAGGTAAACCCGAAGAACCCTGCAATCGTTATCGACGGTAAAGCTGACCTTAACGGTGAGTGGTTCGGCGCTCTTAAAACAGGCGTTAACCTTCAGGACGACGAAGCTGCAGATTTCGCAGGCTTCTGGGATGCTACAGTTTGGGGCAACTCTTATCCTGTAGGCGTTGAATCTCTTGATGATATCCCTGAAGAACATCGTAACATCTGGGATGTTTACTGGCTCTGGGATGAAGCAGGTCTCTATTTCGCAGTAGTTTGCGATACCGACTCTACTCCCACGTCCTTCAACCCCGCTTTCTATCTCGGCAACGGCGATACAACCGGTCAGACCAGACGTGTCGACGGTTATACCCCGATGATCCGTCCTTCTGACGACGAATCTGTTCCTTATGAATGGCTCGAATTCTGGACCAATACTCTCGGAACCGGCGATTTCTGGAACGACGACAACATGAACTTCTACTATGGCAACCCCAACAATGCTTTCGAAATCAAAACTGCTTCTTGGCAGGATACCGAAAAGAACGATAAGGGCGGCTATTCCTACTGCATCGAAGCGTTCCTCCCCTGGGATGCTATCTGCTACGGCACAGGCACTGAAAAAGTAGTTACTGACTTTGAAGGCAAAGCAGGCGCTATCCTTTCTATCGGTAATATCTTCCTCGATGGCGACGGACACGTTGACGAAAACGGCAACCCCGATAACTGGGGTCGTGGTTTTGACTGCCCGAGCTGGGGATATTTCAACTACTACATGCTCAACGCTACTCCCGCTGAAACTGCTCCCGCACAGGAAGCTCCTGCAGCTGAAGAACCTGCTGTTGAAGAACCCGCTGCAGAAGAACCTGCTGCTGAAGAACCCGCTGCTGAAGAACCTGCTGCTGAAGAGCCCGCTGCTGAAACAGTAACTCCGGCTCCCACAACAACAACCAACACCAACCCGAAGACTGCTGACGTAAGCGTTCTCTTCTACGCTCTCGCTGCTGTTTCCGCTATCGGTGGTATCTC
>JAEEJO010000075.1 GCA_016281915.1 Clostridiales bacterium | reverse complement strand
GACGGACTTGTAACTGCGCTGCGTCCTATAGACCTTGATATCAAAAAGGGCGAAATGCTGGCGATAATGGGCAAATCAGGCTCTGGCAAATCAACGCTTCTCAATCTCCTTGCAGGCCTCGATACTCCGGACGACGGACAATATGTCTATAACGGAGAAGAAATAAACACAAAAAATCAGAACAAAATGGCAAAATTCAGAAGAAACGACGTAGGTTTCGTAGTTCAGCATTTTGCGCTTATAGACGAATACAACGTATCGCAGAACATAGCGTTACCGCTCAGATACGGCAAACTGAAAGGCGTATCGACAAAGAAAAGGATAAAAGAGATAGCCGAAAGACTTGAGATAGGTGAGAAGCTGAGAAAATACCCATCACAGTTATCAGGCGGACAGGCACAGAGAGTGGCGATAGCAAGAGCGATAGCGCATAAGCCGTCGATCCTTCTTGCGGACGAACCTACCGGTGCGCTTGATGAAGAAACAGGCAAAAGCATAATGAATCTTTTCAAAGAGATAAACAAGGAAGGCACAACGGTAGTAGTCGTAACCCACGACGCCAATGTAGCGTCCTACTGCCAGCGCACAATCCGTCTGCACGACGGCGAGATAGTAGGGGAAGAGCAGAATCAGTAAAACTATTCAGATTATTATCTTACTATTATTTGGGAAGATCAGAATTTTAAATATATATAATCGAATTTGGCGATGCCTTCTGCCCCATTTAAACGCGTTCCACGTGCCTTTACGGCTCGGATGGGGAAACTATGCCTCCCGATCGATTTGAATGGCACACAGGCGATCCTGCGCGCCAAATCCCCCGCAATTTTCGTTCAAAAAAACAACCCATGCCCGATGAGATATTCGGACAGGGGTTTCGTCTGTTTAGTGCTTACGACGAGAGAAGGAGAGGTAAACATCGTATAAGTCTGAAAAGGAATCCACAAATACAACATGCGAAAAATAAAAATGCGCCGTAGGTCATCTAAGGCGCATTTCTTCAAATGACGGTAAATATCGACACTTTTTGAACAGTGTCGCTTGACTTTCCTGTAAAGTTATGTTAAATTTAAATCAGAAACAAAGTCAACCCATTTTTCGGATTATTGCGATTTCCGTTTTACGCCGCGGCATAACGGAACGGAAATCGAGAGCTCATTTAATTCAGATTTGGGCTTGACGAAGTTTTTTAAATGATACAGGGAGGTGCTTATATGCACAAATTAAAAACATCATTATTGCGTTACTTTTAATAACAGTAATTTCAGTTGGACTTTCATTAACTTTTTTTGCCCTTGAAAGCGGCGTCGTATACATGAATTGTGACAGCGCATATTGCGTAAGAGTTACTGAGCATGACAGGATCCCGTATCTTCATGCTTATGCAAGTTATTCCGGCTATGGTTTGGATTATGCATTCAGAACTTACGTGTGGCTGAATGTTGACAATCAGAGAGCGGTATGGGATTATGGCTTTCCGAGCTGGTCATCTTCCTGCGCAAGCGTTATTTACGAGCCGCATTATCCTAATCAACCATATGTTTGGGATCATGGTTATGAGGACGTTTCGGGGTTCACGGGTTAACAGATTAATCTTAATCTTGAATCGGTCAAAAAATGTGTCGGCAGAAATTATCCGGTTTTATGCCGACCTGAAAGGAAACACAATGATGCGTGTATATTCAACAGAAGCGATTAAAAACATCAGGTCAAACATTCCTCTTGCAATTACCATCGTTTTGCTCTTCACCATGCTTATACAGATATTAAGCTACTCTTTCGCATGGATTACATACGTCTATTGGAGCGACCTGGTGTATGATTCCGGTATAAAAAACGAAATGTATATAGAATATTCCGTTTATTCTCTTAGAAATACACATTCCGGTAACTGGGGAGAGGTTTTTAAACGGGAAAAAACGCAGATCGACCCCGAAAATCCGCAGAATAAGATAATTATTCCCTTGACTGATGAGGAAAAGGCATACAATGATTCCGTTATTGCCTCATATAATGTTCTGAAGGAAAAACTCGATAAAATAGACGGTATCATCTTTGCTTACAGACATTGGGGCGTTCTGAAATCCGACAACGGAAATGCATTTCCGATTTCAATGTCTGCAGCGCAAGGTCAAAATTATGCGGAAAACAAAGCCGCTATGATGTTTTTTACCGATATGGGATATACTGAAGAGGAAATCAGCCAGTTTTGCGACTACAACTGCGTGTATATCGGCGTAGATACTCTTCTTATGGAAGGTCTGACATACTGTGATGGCGAGGGTTTTACGGAAGAGAACCTGAACTATGACTATGTTATAACGGAGGACGGCACATTACCCACTATTCCTGTTGTTATGGGTTATGATTTCAGAGAATACTACAATATCGGAGACGTTATAAGCAATCCCGAAGGTCCGTATCAGGCGCAGAAGAAGAAAGAAGGCAAGGTCGCTACCGATATATATGATCAGACGTTTGGCAGATATGTCATAGTGGGTTTTCTTAATAAAGATACGTCTCTTGAGTTTGGAGCCGGCGTAAGAAAAAATGTAGACGCTTATATTGTTTGTCCGATGGTTCCAACGACTCCCGAATACTTTCCCGGAATAAACGAAAAAAATTACATCAATGAATTTTATCAGAATCTGCAGAATTATCTCATTTATATAGATAAAGAATATGAATCTTCTGCCGTTCCCGCTCTCGCTAAAGCCCTTTCTGAAGATACTGCTATGGGCACCTATTATGAAGTGCAGAACAACGAACAGGCTAATGCCGCGTATAAGCAGGTTTATAGAAAAAGAAGTATGAATTATGGGATCATTGCAGGTTCTACTCTCATTTTTTGTGTTGCGGTTATAATGATAATAATTGTCAATAAAATCAACGGCGTCAAAAAAGACATAGCGATCCACCGTCTTGTCGGAGCAACGTCGGGCGACGTCGTCCGCGCCTATGTCCTTGAATTTGCAATATATCTTCTTTGTGCCGATATTTTATCGCATTATGTATATATAATTTATGCCTTTGATCGCACGTCGAGCGCGCTCATTGGCTTCTGGATGACCTTACCGGTATTCGGTAATCAGATAAGAATGATAT
>JAEEJO010000074.1 GCA_016281915.1 Clostridiales bacterium | reverse complement strand
CTCTGAATAAAGAGGAAAAGTCGGTGTCTATGACGGCGAGGATCCACCCGTTCCCATTCCGAACACGGTAGTTAAGCTCGCGGGTGCTGAAAATACTTGGTTGGCGACGACCCGGGAAGATAAGTCGATGCCGACTCTCCTCTTTTTTAATATTCAAATATATTTGCACCTTTAGCTCAGTTGGTAGAGCAACTGACTCTTAATCAGTGGGTCCCGGGTTCGAATCCCTGAAGGTGCACCATAAGAGAACACCTTGTGATACAATGGGTGTTCTCTTTTCTTTTTGAAATCACTTAATGCTGAAAACGTTGATATTACCAGCTTTTTAATGCATTTTGCACACGAAACAAATAAACAACAAACCCCTCTGTTAAGTGATTTTCAGAGGGTTTTTGCTTTTATTATCATTTTCTACATAAACTGCCGAAAATAAATCGTGTGCGAGATAGGGCATTTCGTGTGCGAGATGGGTATTCGTGTGCAAGATGGGTGAAGATTTTCGCCCATATAAAAAATCACCTCCTGTAAATTATACAGGAGGCATAATTAGTATTAACATTCATCAGGCAATGTCGTCGGCTTCTAAAGCATCAAAATCAATGTCATCATCCATTTTGAATTCGTTTTCAGATTCCATGTTCTCTTCTGCTTGCTTACGAGCTTCTATCAGCCTATGTAAAAATTCACGTTTCAAACATTCGTTGTTTGTATACATAGCGTATTCTCCTCTTCTTTTTTCTTTTATTTTACAACATTATCAAGGATAATACAATGGACATTAATCAAAACAAGCGGACATATCCGAAACACTGGTGTACAATTGTATTTCGAGATGATTATATATATTCGGCAGAGAAAATGTTTAACCAAATTATTGACATTTTATTTAGCCTGGTGTATAATGTATTTGTATATTTATACCCATTTTACAAAATGAATTATAAGGAAACAGAAAATGAGTATAAGGAAATAACGGACTGGCAGGCGCTGTCGCCTGAAGAAAAGAAGAAACAACTTTTTCTGAGACAGAAGGTTTTGCTCGATGCGTTTCTTGCACGCAACGCGATTTCTAAACAGGAATACGACAAGAGCCTGAGCGTGATGAAAGAGAAGATGGGAATTTAAAGTTTCTTTAGGCTGATTTATCGTATACAATCTATGTTGCTATATTTATCCGTTGTAACAATGCGAATTTAAATAATAGCAATTAACTGACTAAAACCAAGAAATTAGGGTGACTTGATGGCAAGAGATTTTTCTTTCAAAGATGCTAGACGCTGTATTGAATCATTAGACAGTCTAATTGAAGAATTAAGTGAAACTTCCGAGTACAGAAAAATAAAAGCAAAAGAAATCAGGGAATTGTTTGACGCATTAGAGAATTCTGGTTTTTTTTCTGATGCTGTTAATTCAGAGTTATCTGGAACTCCCTTTTCTCAAAAGAATAATAAGTACGACAGATTGCTCGTCAACATCTTTCACTGTATACAAAGTCGTGATTCAGTTTCCCGTGCTAAAGAGTTACTTGCCCAGATTGATGAAGAAGTCTTAAGCGATATAACTATACTTGAGGCAAATTCTAACCCGGTCTTATGGATTTTCTCGTCCAAAAAGAATAAACAATTAGCTAATATTGCTTTTGAAAAGCTGTCAGCATTTATAGATTCATCGGTTATAAAAGAAGCAAATGATACTATTCAGCAAATCGATAATTTATCGTCAGTGACACTTGATGAAATTAAGAACCATTTTTTGGAAAACAAAGGTGAATATGAAAAACTAATAAAAAAGATCATCAAAACACCTGATTATGATCTGGCACCCAAGATAAGAAGAAACTTATCTAACAAATACCAGTTATTGAAAAGAGAGATTGATTCGGTCAAGCAAGATTCAACCCAAATAACGGAGGAGATAATAAAAGCAATCGACCGGTTAGTTACTCAAGAACTTTTGAAAGTTTTACGAGAGGCTTCTATAGAGGAGGTTAACAGAGACAAGAAAGGTATCCGAGTTAAAGCATTAAGGGATGCTGGATATACGAGTATGGCTGATGTGGTTACTGCCGACGTGTACAATCTTTCTTCAGTATACGGCATCAGTCAGGACAACGCGTTTACAATAAAAAGAATTGCCGAGGATTATGCCAGACAAGCAAGAAAAGCAATAAAGATAAAACTATCTTATGATGATCGGAATAAAGCGGCAAATGAAGTTATTAAAAGGATTTATGTCTACAGGCAGAAAAGGGAATGCATAACAGAAATCGAAAGGGTTGAAAAAAAATATAACGAAAAAATCAACCAGTCTGTTTCTGCACTTAATGAAATCGGTTCCGGTCGGTTCTGGACATTTTATACTGATAACCATAAAAATCAAGTCAAGGAACTGATTAATGACTTTGGTTCAGTGCTCAGTGATGAGTACGGCACCGTCATTTCAAATGCAACAAACAGATACAACGGCCTGAGTACTGCTGTATCGCTTGACACGGCATGGAATGATTTTAAAACCAATTCAATTGATTATTACACTATAATTGAAGAGATATATCCCGGCGTTTTAGGTACAGATGATTCATTGTATGGTCTTCCGGAAGACTTGGCTCGCGAGATACAGGATGAGTGCTTTTTCCCGGACGGACTCCTTTGTACATTAAGAAGATATCAGGAATGGGGAGTTAAGTATATTTTACACCAGGAAAGGGTGCTCTTAGGTGATGAGATGGGGCTTGGAAAAACAATCCAAGCCATTGCTACGATGGTTTCTTTAAAAAACACCGGCGCGACTCATTTTGTTGTTGTCTGTCCTGCCAGTGTTATTACAAACTGGTGTAGGGAAATTGTTAAGCACAGCAAGTTGAAAGTGATGAAAGCTCACGGAAGAGAAAAAGATTCAGTCGTAAAAGCCTGGATAAAAAACGGCGGAGTAATTGTAACAACATATGAATCAACTTCTGCATTTCAACTCGACCCTTATTTTAGGTTTTCGCAATTGGTTGTTGATGAGGCGCACTATATAAAAAACAAAGGGGCGGCAAGAACCACCAGAACTGTAGATCTTTCGAAGCATGCAGACAGAGTGCTTTTAATGACAGGCACCCCTTTGGAAAACAAAGTCGAAGAGATGATATCTCTGGTTGATATTTTAAATCCTGACATGGCGCGCCAGATATCTTCCATTGCTTTTATGTCTGCAGCACCTCAGTTTAGAGAGAGAATTGCGCCGGTTTATTATAGAAGAAAAAGAGAAGATGTATTAACCGAACTTCCTGATAAAATCGAATCCGAAGAGTGGTGCACGATGTCAAAAGAGGAAGAAGAGGTTTATAAAAATACGCTTTTTTCTTATAACCAAATGGCAATACGTCAAGTTTCGTGGAATGTCGGTGATATACATCTTTCCTCAAAAATGAACAGACTGAAAGAAATCATTGAAGACGCAAAAAACGACGACAGAAAGATTTTGGTTTTCTCCTACTTCTTAGATACGATAAGTAAAATAGTTCGAGAGCTCGGTCGAGTATGTTTAAATCCAATTAACGGTTCAGTCAGTCCATCCCGAAGGCAGGAAATCATAGACGAATTCGAGAAGGCTCCGGCTGGAACAGTTCTGTGCGCCCAAATACTGGCTGGCGGTACCGGTCTTAATATACAGGCGGCAAGCGTTGTTGTTATTTGTGAACCGCAACTAAAGCCATCTGTTGAGAACCAGGCCATTTCAAGAGCATACAGAATGGGACAAGCTAGGAATGTGCAAGTTTTCAGACTCCTATGCGAAGATACAATAGATGAACGGTTGTTTAACGTTTTAAAAGAGAAACAGGCTATTTTTGATGCATTTGCAGATAAATCCGTGGCAGCTCAGAATGTCGAGATAGACGATAAGACAATCGGAGATATTATCAAAGATGAAATCGAACGTATAAAACAAAAGCAAGCTGAACAAGGCGAAACCGACGGTGAGACTAAAAAGGTGGAAAAATGGGAAAAGGCCAAGGATACATACTGGGGTTTGCCTGTTTCAGTTACAACAAGAATGAAGCAAGTATCTCAACCGTATGGAGGATATATTAATCCCAGAGATATGGAAATAATCCATTTCCCAACCGATATAGCGCTAAATTCAAGAGAAAACCTTGCGCCGTCTTTAATTGGAACAGCAGTTGATTATTTAACGCGATATATGTTGGAGGAAGATGCCTATAAAGCATTTGGCATCCCTATTAATGGCGCTTATACCGTAAATGAATGGGATGTGGCACAGGGTCTTCTCGCCAGTATATCAGGGTTGGATGATACATCTATTATATCTGCCGTTAAGATGACTGGATTTGACTGTGTAGTTAGGGCTGGAATAGACGCGTACCGCCCGGTTGAAGATATAGACCCGGACGATGCTACAATACATAATGTTCGCACAATGGTGAAATGGTCGAATAACTTTTTTAAGTCCTATGGGCAAGCTGTAAAGTATAACCTCACATTTGCAGGTGGATATACGAAAGTTATAGGCTCTGGCGACGGAGACTATATGACATCAGATACATTGTGGGATTTTAAGGTTTCGAAAAATGAACCGTCAAATATGGACACTTTCCAATTATTAATATATTATATTATGGGTTTACATTCAATACATCAAGACTATAAAAACATCAAATATCTAGGGATTTTTAACCCAAGAAGAAATACAGCCTATAGGTATCCTGTTGATAAGATCGATGCCGAAAAAATAAAAAGAATAGAAGAAGAAGTAATTGGGTATTGATTTAACTTTGATTAGCGTTCTAATATAGCAGAAGGCTCTGCTCGACGCGTTTCTTGAACGCAACGCGATTTCGAAGCAGGAGTACGATAAGAGCCTGAGCGTAGTGAAAGAGAAGATGGGAATGCAGTAAATGTCGCCTGAGGAGCGACCAATTTAAAACTAAACTATATATAATATACATAAAACAGTAAATATCAACTGACGCTTAACTGGGAAATAATAAGAAACTGGCGAACGGGGTGTTTTAACCAATCATGATGATAAGTAAAAAGCAAATGACTGAAGAAGATATCAAGCTTCAATATATTACTCCTGCACTCACGGAGAAATGGGATAGAAAGAAAATAACCATGGAGACACAGATTACCGATTGGTATTTCAGAACGGACGATGAAAGAAAATGTGTGCCAACCGAATATGCGAGAAAAAATGGGGCGAACACCGCAGAAGAATACCTCTCCGATGGCGGAGAAAACGATGAATACTATGAGAATTATTACCTGGATGGAAGAGCAACTTGCTGGTGGTGGTTGCGATCGACCGGCGAATATCGCAGCCAATATGTCACCCGCTGGGGCGGTGTTTCCAATATAGGCAGTTATGTTAACTATGATGAGTTCGCCATACGTCCAGCAATTTGGGTTGACATAAAATCTTAACTTAACTTTTACTGCTTCATCCAATTTCTATTCAAAAAAAACAAACTGATATTAAATTGCACCCAACCCTTAAAATGCACCTTGACTCTTTTATTGGGTGCAAATCGTATCAAAATAAGTGTTCTTTGCCAAAAAGCCGTATTGCTTACGGCTTTTATTTTTATATAGTTAAAACATAAAAAAGGGATTCGAAGCGGAACAGTAGTGAATGGCGCTCCAGTGAAGCGGCAGAGCTGTTCCGTGTCTGAGGCCGAAGCCGAGAGCGAATCCCTGAAGGTGTGCTGAAAAAACCGTATCGATTACATATGATCTTCTCGTGACTCCGACAGGGGCGTTTATAAAAAATCCTCCTGCCCTTGTTTCACAGTGACCATATCGTATATTGAATACAAGGGAAGCTGTCGCCGTTCATCCGCTGATAATATACGGTCAGAAGACTGCCGTCATCAAGTTCCACCGTTGCGGGATAACCAAGGTCGCCTTCAGTGGCATCATCCCGAAGGATATAAAGATCTTCCCACGTTTTGCCGTTATCGCGGCTGACTGCCGCCTGTTCTCCGAAGGGCTCCTCCCGGTGTCCGAACGTAACTATTAAGGCTCCGGAGGAATGGCGCATGACGTGAGGTGGGAGTCCGTGATACGGAAATGCCGTCGGAGATGACCACGTTTTTCCTCCGTCGGCTGATTCTGTCTGATATATCATGGAGTGATAAGGATGGTGACCGCGTATCATTCCTATCAGCTTTCCGTCGGGCAGTTCGAGAACATGCGGCTCGTGAAGATGATTCCAGACTATGCCGTCGACATCCGGAAGAGGCACGCGTCCCAGCTCATGCCACGTTTTACCAAAATCTCTGCTTTCCATGGCAATAATTACGTCGTCTTCCGGCTCTGCACCTGCCTCAGGCATGCCGTGAACATACATTTCCTTGCCCAGATACAAAAGAGAGCCGTCACTTCTCATAACGGGACCGTGCGGGGATGAAACAGGTACCTTGACCGTCTCGCCCCACGTTTCGCCTCCGTCATCAGATATTCGGAGGAATGAACCGCCTTCGCACTCGGCGGGCAGAAGAGTTCTGTACTGTTCAAGAACACTTTCCGAACCCGGCCATCTTCTTACAAGATCATCTTTCCAGCCAAGATATTTTTCTCTGCTGTGTGAAAACCACGTAACAAGGAGCCTGCGTCCGCCGAGAGAAATTATGCCGGCATCGCGGTCATCCATCCAGGTATCGTTGATCACGAGCGGTATGCTCCATGTTCTTCCTTTATCATAACTTCGGCACATACAAGTCTTCCCGAAAGGGCAAATATGGTCTGCTCTGAACCCGGAATAGACCGCATACAGCGTCCCCTCGTCATCTCTGCAAACAGATGGCCATCCGTCGTATCTGAAAAAGCTGCCGCTGTTTCTGTGAACTATACCATTATGTGTTTTCGGGTATTTTATCATATCTAAACTCCCTCAAGCTGCGCAAAAGCGCTGATGACGTCAGATTATTCCGACGCTTTTCAAAATAAATGAAGAGGATTGCAGAAGCTCGGCTTCACTTGCGAAGAAGGTATCTATCCTTATTTCGCAGGCGCGATCTTCCCCTCGGCGTAGCCGATAAACTCGGCTCCGTTTCCTCGTCCGTTATACCAAAGGCGATACGTCCCGTCGTTTCCCTGCACCACGGTGGGCTTATAGCAGGAATCCGCATCCCATGTGCCCGGCGTAGGCATCACCAGCGGATTTTCAGGCACGCGCTCCCATCCGGTAATCCCGTTTTTTGAGCGGGCGGCGCAGATGCATGCGGTGTGGATGTCGCGGTAACCGATATAAAACATGAGATATCCGCCGTTTTCCTCTTTAAGAATGTCGCACGCCCCTATCCGCTCCTGCTCATACTCCTTTTCAGGGTTCGAACGGAAAACAGGGTTTTCGGAATACCTTATCCAATTGATTCCGTCGTCCGATTCAGCATAGCAGATCACGTTCGGCTCGTAGGTTTCTCCGGCGGCATACCACATCTTGTATTTGCCGTTTTCAAACATCACGAAGGGGTTCATGACTGACTCTTTCTCAAAGTCCGCTTCGGGAACAAGGACAGGATCCTCGCGGAAGCGTTCAAAATGAATTCCGTCGTTTGAGCGGGCGATACCTATTCGCGATTTTCCGTGACCGCTCTCCCAGACCTGACCTGTGTACCACATCAGCCAGCCCGTTCCCGCCGGATCGGGAAGGATGCAGTTTCGGTTCACTATCTGCTCCCAGCCTGACGCAGGGTTCGGACCGAGGGTGATAACGGGGGCGCTCCAATGAATTCCGTCATCCGAAAACGTTACTGCGAAAGATTCCCGAGGACGCCACGAGACGTCCATTCGCAAACGCCCGTCTGCCTGCTTTCGGACGAAGGCATCGAACATTGTTCCTGTTTCAGGTCCGCCGAAGACCGGAGCAGGGTATTTTTTGAATGATCCTGTTGTCGTCATGAAGGTTCACCTCATTTTCCGATCTTACCGATCGGTTTTTTTATGCTCTTTTACGCTGACGAATTTGATTTTCGTAATTCTTTGCCGCAAAGTGAATATTGCCTGCCGCGCCATTGATATCGGCAGGCGTTCTGTCCGGGGCATATGTCCTGACAGTCGTAAATCCGTCGACCCAGATACGCCCAATGTTCGTTACAGTGTTATTATACATGTTTTTATCGCGAATATCAAGGGTAAAAGCACAAAAAAACGGGCAAATAATTCGAGAAAATGGTGTTGTGACCGTATTCAGCTTGCAGAGATAAATCAGACGAATAACCGTGCGCTTAAAAACATTCAGACAACGGCGTCATCGTTGCTTTTTCTTGACAAACACGGTAATATCGGTTATAATAAACGAAACGGTGCGCAGGCACGGTCTGAAATATCGGCAACGGCGCGCCGGAGGGAGGGAATATGAAAAATTACGGTATAGAAAGCAGGCTGAAACTGAAAATATACGTTTCACCCGGAAGCGGTTGCGGCGGAGACGGAAGTAAAGAACGTCCGTTTTCAGACGTAAAAACGGCGCAGAGCGCAATGCGAAAGGCGATAAATAACGGGCTTGACGGCGACAGCGGTATCATTTTTAAGGGCGGAGTTTATTATCTTCGCGAAAAAATCGTTATCGGCAAAGATGACTGTGACGAAAAACACAGAATATATTATACGTCTGAAGACGGTGAGAACGTAACGCTTATCGGCGGAGTTCCCGTCACAGGCTGGAAAGAGTGTAATGACGGCGTTTTTTATGCCGATATCTCTCAAATCGGCGATTTTTACACACTTTTCTGCAACGGAAAGCGTCAGAGGGCCGCAAGAAGCGGCGATATGAGCGGAAAAGGGATAAAAGACCCGTCTCATTTGCAGGCGGTCTGCGAAAACTCTTCGGCATGGTTCGGCGAAATACTTAAAGTTAAAAGCATTTCGGAAAACGGTATTAAAACGTTTATAAGAAAATGCGACTGGAGCGGCAACTTTACTTATCTTTGCGGCGCCCGCGAATTTATAAAGGACGCCGGAGACTGGGCGATAGAGGAAAACAAAGTTTATTTCAAGCCCGAAGACCCTGAAAAAATAGGTGAGTCGGTAATAGTTGCGGGAACGCTCGACGAGATATTTACCGTTTGCGGCGAAGATGAAAAACCGGTGAAAAACGTTGAAATATGCGGCTTTTCTCTTATGATGAACGCATTCGGCGAAAATCTGGCGGCTCAGTCACGCCCCGGAAACATTCTTGCGGAATACGACGAAAATCTGCGGGCTCTGGTTTCTTTGCAAAACGCCGAAAACTCTGCGGTCACACGCTGCGAGATGAAGTATGCGGGATACGTAGCCGTTGCGCTGAAGGGACACTGCCAACACAATCTTATTTCGTCAAACAGCATAGAAAGCCCCGGCTTTGCGGGTATATTCCTTAAAGGCGAAAACCCAGGAAGCCTTAATTACTTAAGTAAATGCAACACCGTTTCAAACAACAGGATACTCAATGCCGGACAATTCGTCTCGCACGGCGCGGGAATGTATCTTATAAACAGCGGCGAAAACCTGATCACTCATAATGAGATAGACAACGTGCCCCGTTACGGAATTTCTTTGAAAGGAATGCGCTACGGCGTTTTTCACGACAACGGGATAGACGGGGTTCCTTTTGAGGAACACTGGAAGTATAATCAGACGACGAAAAACGTTATTTCTTACAACAAAATCAGCAATACAGGCATCCGCTCGGCAGACGGCGGAGGCATAGAGGGCTGGGGCATGGGCAGAGATAACGTTATAGACCATAACATCATCTGTGGCGCATACAGAGGCAAGGCAACGGAAAACTGGCGCGGCCACAGCATTTTCCTTGACGACGCGGCGCATCACGTTACGGTTACGAACAATATTATTTACGATGAATCCGCTCCCGCGGTCAATGCAGGAATATTTATAAAAAGCATAGACAATTATGTTGTCAACAACGTTTTTGACGTTTCTTTCGAAAGAAACGGCGCGGCGGATATTCAGCCGTATATCTGTCCCGCAGGGGGATCGGTATTCGAAAAAAATATCGTATATGCAAACGGGGACGGCGTTATCGAACGCGACGGCAGCAGGAAAGACGGCAACGGCGACAGGATAATGCTTTCTTTCGGCGACAGCGCAAACGGAACGGGAACAAAGTCTCTAGATTCTCTCGTCCGCATGGACGGAAACGTTTATTTCAATAAAAAAGGAAGAGCGCTGATAGATATCGAAAGCCGTATGATGACGTTTGAGGAATGGCAGAGCGCGGAGGAAAACGTCCACGGCTACGATAAAAACAGCATATGTGCCGATCCGCTTTTTGTCTGTGCCGAAAAGCACGATTACCGCCTTTGCGAAGGTTCTCCCGCAAAAAAACTCGGAATAGAAACGATAGATACGTCCGAAATAGGGATTACGGAAGATTTTTTGTTCTGATTCAGACTCTGTATAGAAAGAGGAAACCGCATGGAATACGCCTACTCAATACTGATGGGCATTTTTGCCGCCGTTCTGCTTATTTACGCAGGCATCATGGCTGTTACAAAAAACTATAATATGCTTCCTGCTCGTGCAACGCAGGCCGTAAAACCGAAAGATCCGAAAAAATATACGGTAAAGCTCGCGAAAATACTTGCGCTTACCGCTCTTTCTCCTGCGCTGAGCGCTCTTGTAGGACTTTGGAACGTTGCAGCCGCGCTTTTTGTGCTCGTTGCCGCGGCAGTCCTTTTTATCATTCTCGGCATTAAGCTTACGGGCGGTGCAGAGTAAAAAATATTTGAGAGGGAAATATCATGATAAAAATATCTGAAAACAGAATAACCGTTGAAACAAAAACGTTAACAGCAGAAATAATTGACGGCAATCTTGTAAAACTTGCCGACAGACTTTCCGGCAGCGTTTATATAAACGATGCGCGCAGCGACGTCCGTCCCCCGCTTTCGCTTGTATATCCGCAAAACAGAAGGGTTGACCTTGATCCGACTGTCAGAGGCGGAAGCATGGAAATATACGGCGTGAGCGAGACACGCGCGGATATCTATATCAATTCATGGTTCGGCTCCGGTATTATTTCCGTTTGCGAAGACGTGTCTTCAGGCGATCTTATCATAGAGCCTTCAGCTTTTTCGTCAATGCCGGGCGTTCAGTCCGTTCGCTGGGATATTGCGGGAATATGCGAAAGCGCCAAAATGATCCTTCCCGTTTTTCAGGGCTGCGTTACCTCGATGGATGATCCCATGATCCGCGGATCGCGGTTCCAGTATCCGTTCAGATGGGAGTCTCCGTTCGCTGTCTTTCATTTTCAGCACGGCGGAATGTGGGTAAGAACCGAAGATTCTTCGTATTTATTCCGTTCTATCAGCATCGGCGACGGCAGTGAATTCAACCGTATAGGTCTTGAGACCGAAACGTGCGGTCCGATAAAAAACAACCTTTCGGCAGGCAGCTGCGCATGGCGGATAAACGTATACCGCGGCGAAAGCTCAGTACCGATCGAGCATTACAGAGCTTTTCTCTATAAAAAACTCGATCTTGACACGAGAGAAAAACAGATGCCCGACTGGATGAGAAACGTCCGTCTTGCTTACAGCTGGTGCCCCACAGACAGAAATATACTCACGTCTCTGAAAAAATACATCGACCCGAAAAAAGTGATCATTCATCTTCCGCGCTGGCGAAACGACGGATACGATCAGAATTATCCCGACTATACACCTTCCGCAGAGGCGATAGCTTTCTTTAAAGAGGCTTCCGAAATGGGATATCATGTTTCGCCGCATTTCAACGCGTTTGAAATAGATCCGACAAGGCCGGAATTCGAACTTGTGCGAGACTTCAGATACCGCGAAGCGGATACAGGCGTAGCGAAGGGATGGGCGTGGGATAAATCATGGTATCCCGTTCCCGAAGACAATCTGATACTTCGTTCGTCTCAGCGATATAACGTTATGACGAAAATACATCCCGGCCACGCCATGTGGCGTTATCTGCTGACAAAAAACATAAGCAAGGCGGTTCAAATGCTCGATACGGATATCGTCTTTATAGACGTTACGCACGGCATATTCAACCTTGAAACAGAATACGTCAATAATCTGACGTGCGGTGAGGGCGTTGTAAAACTGCTCAGAAACATTGCGGAAATAAAGAAAGTTGAGTGCGTAGGCGGCGAGGGACTGAACGAGGTGACGGTTCAGGGTCAGTATTTTGCGCAGGGGCATGCATTCAGCCCGCAAAACGGCGCTCCCAAAACGACAGTAGATGCAAACAAACTCTGTCCGGTAAACGCGACGCTTTACAAGGACGTTTGCAAGCTGATAGGATATCACTCACACGTAAATGACAGAGAAGCCATGAAGCTTACTTTTGATCTTGACTGCGCGAGGGGATTTCTGCCAACGCTTATCGGTATAGGCTCGAAAGACCTCGAAAGTCCGGACGAAACGGTCCGCGAGATACTTGACAGGGCAACGGACTGATTTATAATTACGACAACCCGTGTTTAAAACGGTATTACAGTGTATAAAAGTCAAAGGAGCTCATAATGAATAAAAAAATAACACAAACGGCGGGCAGGGAGCAGCTCGGTTCCTTTGCTCCGACATTTGCACGCCTCAACGACGATATACTTTTCGGAGAGGTCTGGAACGAAGAGGCGATAGACGTTAAAACGAAATGCATCGTTACCGTCGTATCGCTTATGGCATCGGGGATCACCGATTCATCTCTTTTATATCATCTGCAAAACGCAAAGGCTCACGGCGTAACAAAAGAAGAGATAGCCGCGCTGATAACTCATGCGACCATGTACGTCGGCTGGCCGAAAGGATGGGCTGTTTTCCGTCTCGCAAAAGAGGTCTGGAACGAGGAGACGCCTGCGCTCACCGAAAAAGACAGATATCAGAATACTCTGTTCTTCCCGATCGGCGAAAAAAATCCGTACGGAAAATATTTTGTCGGTCAAAGCTATCTTGCGCCGGTATCAACAGAGCAGATATCGGTCTTCAATGTAACTTTCGAGCCGGGCTGCCGCAACAACTGGCATATCCATCATGCAAAAAGCGGAGGCGGACAGATGCTGATTTGCGTCGGAGGCAGAGGATATTACCGTGAATGGGGCAAAGACCCTGTTGAAATGACGCCCGGAACTGTCGTAAATATCCCCGCAAACGTTAAGCACTGGCACGGCGCGGCGCCGGACGAATGGTTTTCTCATCTTGCAATAGAGGTTGCCGGACAAGATGCTTCAACGGAATGGTGCGAGGAAGTTTCGGCGGAAGATTACGCAAAACTTGATTGAAAAAGGCAAATTCTATATATTTTCAGGCATAAAAAGCTCCCGCCGATCAGCGGGAGCTTATATCATTTTTATTTATTTTCCGCAGAGCTCAAGAGTATCTCTTGCGATCATAAGTTCTTCGTTTGTGGGAATAACGAGGAATCTGAGCTTTGCGTCGTCCTTTGAGATATCTATCTCTATGCCGCGCTTGCTGTTTTTCTCGGGGTCTACGGCAGCGCCGAGGAAGGCGAACTTTTCAGCGCAGCGGATACGGTAGCCAGCATTGTTTTCGCCGATACCGCCAGTGAATACGACAGCGTCAACACCGTTCATTTCTGCGGCGTAAGCGCCTATGTATTTAACGAGCTGATGAACGATTATATCTTCGATAAGCATGCAGCGTTCGTCGCCAGCCTTTGCGGCGTCTTCGATTTCGCGGTTATCGCTCGTTTTGCCGTGAAGACCGAGAATACCGGATTTTTTATTCATAAGATTATCGATCTCGCGGATGGAAAGTCCCTCTTTTTCCATAAGGAAGGGAACGATAGCAGGGTCTATCGAACCGCAGCGGGTTCCCATCATAAGACCTTCAAGAGGAGTGAGGCCCATAGAGGTATCTATGCACTTTCCGCCCTGTATTGCGGCTACGGAAGAACCGTTGCCCAGATGGCACGTTACTATTCTGAGGTCCTTCGGGTCTTTGCCAAGCATTGCGGCGGCTCTCATGCTGACGTATCTGTGAGAAGTGCCGTGAAAACCGTAACGGCGTATTCTGTATTTTTCGTAAAGCTCGTAGGGAAGGGGATACATATATGCGTATGCAGGCATCGTCTGATGAAAACCCGTGTCAAAAACGGCTACCTGGGGAACGTTGCCTATGATCTCTTCACACGCGTGGATACCCGTGAGGTTGTGCGGATTGTGAAGCGGACCGAGAACGCAGCAGTCTTCTATCGCTTTTATAACGTCGTCGTTAATAAGAACCGAGCCCGAGAATTTCTCGCCGCCGTGAAGAACTCTGTGTCCTACCGCGTCGATTTCCTTCATAGAAGAAAGAACGCCGTGTTCTTTTGAAACAAGAGTATCAACTATAAGCTGGATCGCTTCGCTGTGGTTTTTCATCTGAACGGCAACTTTAAGGTCGGGACGGCCCGGAACCTTATGCTTGAAAGTTCCGCCTTCGATACCTATTCTTTCACAGATGCCTTTTGCGAGCACGCTTTCGTCTGTCATATCAAAAAGCTGATATTTTACGGATGAACTGCCCGCGTTGATTACAAGAATTTTCATGAGATCTCACCTTTTAATAATAACTTTTACAGTATTATATACCAACTGCTCGGGTTTTTCAAGTTTTTTCGTCATTGTTTGGAAAAAAGTCGATTATTCATCCGTTCCCGTATATATCCACATTGCCGGGCGCGCCGCGCGGTAATCGTCCGAAATAACGTTTCCGGAATTGTTTATCTGTCCGTCGGGATATACGCTGATCGCTGTGTTTTCACCTGTGCCGCAGCTTCTCAGCCACCAGTTGCACGTTGCGGGGGCTTCTACCGTGCGTCCGTATTTATCATACACTTTCGCGATTTTTTTACTTACGCCGGAAACAACTGCCTGGTCGGTAGCCTCGCATATCCTGTCTGTTCTTTCCTTCATGTATTCTTCCGCTTCCTTTGCGCTCAGAAGAAATACGCGGTCAGCGGTCGCATATGTTTTGCCGGAGTCGTCTTCAAGAAAAGTTTCAATGACCCTTGACTGCTCAACAGGGTCGAAAGAAAAAAACAAAAACGATTTGTTGAGCCAGCGGCGTATCGCGCTCGACTCCCAGTCCGAGGTTCCCGAAGGGGTATCGAAGGGCTGCGCTTCAAGCGCGTATTTGCTGATAACAAGCACGTCTTCTCCCCGCACGTCAAGAACGAGCCATTCTATTTCTTCCGGACCGTTTGAAGTGTTCCCGTCCTGCTCATATCTGCCGAAAAATAACGTCTGTCCTTTATTGAGAGCGCGGATGTTTTCAAGAAAAGTTTCATCGTATATCCGTTTGGCATACACGGCGCTGTCAGAATAATCGTATATTTCGGTAAACATTTTATATGCGCCTTTAAGATCGCCGCTTTCATACATCGAAACGGCGTTATTATATGTTTCTTCCCTGTTCTTTCCGGAAAGCGCAACCGCGATTATTATACCCGCCAGAGCAATGGCGGCAACTGCTGCAAGCGCGATCTTTACGGATTTTTTCATATCGGGACCGCTCCTTTACGGTTTCTTCCTTCCTATTATACATCAAAACAGTCGATTTTGCAAGACGTTTTACCTGTCATCGAGAAATTCTTGACAGTGATTCGGTCCAATATTCCGCAGGGCGGACATACTGCTCTGCCGCATCAGACATTTTTGCCGTGACAGAATAGGTGAAGGCGAGTTTTTTCTCTCCCGTCGGTCTGTCCGTCGCCGCGATTTCGGTCACAGTAAACGGCGTGAGTCCGTAAAGCCCGAACTGCGGCGCGTTTATACTTATGCGGTCAAAAAGCTCAATTCCGTCAGTATTGGTCGTAAAAACCGCCCTGAAAGAGTTTTCCTCATATGAGCGTAATATATTGGCAGCTGCCGCGTTCGCTTCCGCCACCGTAGAAACAAGCGGCACGGAGACCGCGTTTTCATATCTTCCGGTTCCGCCGAAGCGCGACATCCTGCTTATCTCTGCGCTGTTTGTCGCTTCGCCTGTAACGCCGTTTCCGGCAACGAACTGAACGTTTCTGTAACCGTCTGCGGAAGTTACCGTTTCAAAGGACGTTATATCGGTAAGCCTTCCGCTTTGAGTTTCGGTAAAATCAACGCAGAAAGACGACTGGGTGACAGGTATTCCGCTCATAAAAAAGAAGGTTCCGTCAGGCAGGATCCACCATCTGCTTCCGTCTGCGGCCCCAAGCTCGTCAAATACCCTGGCAAGAGATTTACCGTAAGCTGAATACCCCTGTATCGCCGCTCCCGTCGTAAAAAGAGCGGGATTATAGAGAAACCCTTCGTCTGAGGCGTTCGACAGATAAAGTAAAAAAACTGTTTTTGCCGCGTCACCCGTAGTCCGAGCGTCGGTCGAAAACGAACCGACTGCCCGGCGCGACAGTATCGCCTCAGGTCCGCCGCATCTGACTGACGCCGTAAACCCCGTGTCGCTTCTGTATTCCCGGGTAACGCTCGTTACTACCCCGCTCCACACCGTCTGCGAAAAATCGTTTATCATGTATGCGCGCATGCCGTGCTCTGCCGAAAGTCCGTCTGTGAACAGCGGTTCGAGTCGAAAAGAAAGATCTGAGCGAAAAGCGCCGTATCTTCGCCATCGAACGGAGTTTTGAGCGATCCTGTCGGTAATATCGGAATTATTCAGATATATCCTCAACCCGTTATCACCCTTTCTTCCGTTATTCCGTCTCCGTTAATGTAAAGATCAGCCTCAAATCCGTAAAAAGGCGCCGAATTTTCGGTCTCTCCCGATATTTTTGTTACCGCCGCCGTTACAGGATACCTTTTCCCGAAAAAACTGCCGGGGATCGACCCTGCATCATCTATGCGATAAAGAAATATCTCGGTTTTGCATCCCCGACCCGCAGATTCCGCAAGAGAATAAAGATACTCGCACGCCGCGTCGCCGAAAACAAGGTCTGCGGATATTTTTACCGTTTCAGAATATCCTGTAACTTCCGTTTCGCTTGAAGACGAAAAAATGAGACGGTATGTTTTTGTTTCGGGTCTTATTATTCTTACAAACGATTTTACTCCCGCTTCAAGAGGGGCGAAGGTTTCGTATGCCACCCTAATGGCGATCTTCATATCGCCAGCTTTTGCCGTATTCATTTGCAGCCCTCCGTATATACCATGTAAAACACGCCTTCATATTCGCAGTCGCCGTTATCCGTTCTCTGAACCATAGAAGGATATTCCGTTATTCCCGAAAAGCAGCCGCATATTCCGTCAAGAGCCGAAAGCGAGCTTTCTATGATCTGTCCCGCGGTGTAAAGGATTTCCGGTCCTCTTCCTCTCGTGTTTGCGTCGTAATCCGAAACGCGTACGCGAAGAGCAAATTCGCATCTGAGCACGGCGCCGCCGAAAACGTATCTTCTGACAGTTTCAGGCCCTTTCTTTATTCTCAGCGAAAGCTCTCCGTTTCTTTTTGGCAGGAATTCCGAATTCACCCTGGGAAGAGCGGAAAAAGAAGAAAGCCACGCGGAAAGCTTTTTTTCAATTGATTCCGTCATGTATAAAACACCCTTCCTCTTCCGCTTATTTCCACTATCTTTTCAGACGAAAGAGCGTCTTCAAGCACGGAATTTACGGTAAAGATCTCGCATTCGCTCTTTATATCGTCAGCGCTGTCTTCACCGAAAGAAAAAGACGTGTTTCCCAGCGTTATCACGTCGCCCTCCGCAACTGTCCAGCAAAGCTTTCTTGCGGGAGGGGTCAAAGCCTCGTAATCGGCTTTATTTGCATAAACAGGTCTTTCTTTTCTGCCCGCCCTGACAAAAAGCTTGAAGCTGTTATAAGGCAAAAGTCCCGCGGCTGTGGGTCTCACTCCCTCTTTTCGCTCAAATCTTGCGGATCTTATGAAAAATCTTTCGTATTCGCCCCGTCCGTCTGCGTTCTCTCCTGTTTTATGGTATACCGTGACCGGGCTTTTCATTATTTTATCAAACATTTTACCATCCTTTACAGACTGCGAACGGAAAAAGCACAGTTTTCCCGTTCGCGTGATTTTATCTTTGGTCGATAAGACCGGATTCTATCAGTATTTTTACTATTTGTCTGCCTATTTCTTCGGCAAGATCGCGTATCCTGTCTTTATATTCCGATCCGGTTTCCGCCGGACCGGAAATAAGACCTCTGATTATTTTATCAAAATCTTCCATCATAACCCCTTTGCGGTAAGTCCGCCGCAGGCAAGATACATCAGCGCAAGACCCGAAACGGGAACGCCGAGATAAGAAACGCCTTTTTCGTGCTTGTAGGATATCGCCGCGTTGCCTATTTCCTCTCTCGAAAGCTCTTTTCCCGTTATGCCGAGATATTCCGTCCCGCCAAGAGAATAAAGATATTCCGTCTGAGCGCACGCCGCCTTCTTTGCTGCGGAAATCATTTTTTTGCAGCCTTTTTCCGCTGCTTTTCCGGCGCGTCCCGACGTTATACAGTCTATGATATCGCACGCCCTTTCGGCAAGAAGCGCAAAATCTTCGGGAGGGATCGGAGTGCCGATATATTCGCCGATATAGTATTCATAATCTATAAATGCCATGATCAGCCCAGAACGCGGACAGCAAGCTCGGGATAAAGCGTTTTAAAGCCGTAAAGAGTGTCTACTGACATGGTCTGCTTTTTTGTGGAAATATCGTAGGCGAAAGTAACTCGCAGAGATATTCCGTCAAAAGAGGTCACGTAGCTTTCTGCGCCGCGCGCTTTTTCGAGCGGACGTGAAACAAAGCCGAAAGCGTTTTTGTGAAACGCGAGGTTCGCCGCATGGTCTCCCATAAGTGATACGGGGGACTGCGCCGCAAATCCCGATTCGGGAACGCACGGATATATTTTTGCCGTTACAGACGACGATGCTGCTGCCGCGTCCTGCAAAACGACGTATTCTGAATCATTTATCACAAGGATATCTCCCTTTACGAGCGTTCCCGAAGTGCACGATATCTTTATAGCGTCCGAACCTGCCTCTGCGGCTTCCGCGATTTTAAGAGTACCTGAAAGAGTTCCCTTTGTATGTGTGCAGACCTGCTGGGACATATAATTTTCAAGCCCGATAAGTCTGCCTATCGAACCGTTTCGAAGAGCCCTTGTCGTTCCGCATTTTTCGGCGGAAATTATAGCGGCATCACTCTGAAAAGACGCAAGGGCTGCGCTGTTCCATACGCAAAAACGGTCTGAAAGAGGCGCTTTTGCATCGTTGAGAGCCTTTGATACGGCAGCGAAAGTTTCTATCCCGGAAGGGGTAGTGCCGGCGGTGCCGCAGGTGTAGGGAATGTCTTTATAAAGCGCAAGACCGTCGGCGTTTATCTTTTCCGCAATAGCCGCGGCTGCTGGAGCTATGACCTGCTTTGTAAAATCCTCAAGATCAAGCGCCATTTCCTTCGCGGTAAGCTCTACGGAAACGTCCGCTATTTTGTCAAGCGTGACAAGAACGCTGTTTTCCTTTATATCCTGAACGGATATTTCGTTTGTAAACTCGTCTGCGGAATATACCGCCGGCTTTTTTATCTGCACAACGTCTCCCTTTTTGCCCATTCCGCCGCAGAATTCCTTATAGGAAAGCGCGGGGAATACAAGATTGTCGTGAAGTATCGGCAGCGCCGCGCGGGCGATCTGCTGAACGGTAAGAAATGTGTTTGCCATTATTTGTTTTCACCTTTCATTATGTTTTTATAATATTCATCGTCACTCATCTGCGACGGATCGCGAAGAACGGCGCGTGACTGCGGCAGAAAAGTTGAAACGCTTTTTGCCTTTGGCGCGTCCTCTTCAAATAGCCACGGGTTTTCCTCTCTGAGGCGCTGCGTCTGCTCGCTCAGACGTTCGTCGCTGAGCCCTTTTTCGTCGAAAAGCTCGCTTTCATCAAGCATAGCTCGTGCGGCTTTTATGTTTTTTGCTCTGTTTCTTGCAAGAGACAGCTCGATTTTCCACTCGTTTCTGGTATATTCAAGCTCTTTTTCGAGCGCGGACCTTTCCTCGGCGTTGATCTCCTCTATACCGAAGCCTTCTTCGCCCAGTCTTTTTTCAAACGTTTCATAATCGATGCTTTCTCCTGAAAATACCGATCTGATAATGTCAGTTTTCATCTGCATTCCTCCGAAATGATCAATTTTGCCGTCTTTTCGTCCTCTCCGAAGTATTTAACGCGAAATTCATACGGCGCCATTATTCCGGCTCTGACAAGCTCAAGATCTCTTGCCTGAGCTGACGCCTTATCTTCTATAACGCTGTCGTCGAATATAACGTTAACGCCTGAATTTTCGCCGTAATCTTTCCCGAGAAAAGCTCTGCCGATATAAAGGGCTGCGTTCACCGCCTCGCGGATCGCCTTTTCGAGAATTATCTCATGTTTTTTTACTGAACGGAAAAGCGTGGAGTTTTCACTGTTTATCTGCGTAGCCGTAACAACGTTTGACGAATCGAACCTGTAATACCTTTCGCCGAAGCCGCATTTTGACGAGAGATAATTCATCTGCTCCTGTATGCATTTCACATGGTCCTCCACACGAAGAGTGGGATTGAATTCCTGAGGCAGCATATCTCCGTCAAGCGCTTTATCGCCAAGATACATAAAAAGCTGTCTGTTTGTATCCTGCGGCGCATAAAAGTTTCCGTCATCGTCTTTATCAAGAAGATCTCTCCGCAGAAAGACCATTTTTTTGCCGAGCACAAACTCCATATTCAAGCTGTCATAACAAAGATCTATGCCTTTTATTACGTCCGTTGCGTCTGCAAAAACAGAGATCCCCATAGGGGAGGACGGAACGAGATGGTTGACGGTGTTGGGCTTTATAACAGAAAACCACGGCACAACAGAGCCCGTTCTGAGAACGCCGGCCATTCCTTCCGGCAGCGGCTCTTCACGCAGCCCGTCCCTTTCGGAAAAGCAGCGGTTGTAGATAACGTATTCGCCGTTTTCGATAAGATGTGCCTGGATATAAAGGAGCGTTTCACCGTTTTCGACCGAAAGACGAGTAAAAGCCGCTTCCGTTATGTCGTCACCGGACCATGAAATCGGGAATATTTCTCCCGCTTCTGCATAGTCAAACCTTACCGACGCGTTTTGTGACTTTTCCGCATTCCCGCTCCTGTCTGTAAAAATACCGTCTATGCCGCAAACGACTGCGCCTGTGCCGAGAGCAAACGCTTTTTCGACAAGACGGTTCATCTGCGAGGCAAAATCAACGCTGCGTAAAAGCCCCGAAGAGCCGTTTTTTCCGTTGATAAATTCCGCCGCCTTTTCGTCCGACACCGAAATCAGGGTCTTCTCGTTAAGAAGAAGGTTCGCCCAGTCTTCGCAGACGCGCTTTGCCATATGCAGAGAGAACATCTTTCTTGACACCGTGGAAAGCCCGTTATTGATAAAAACTTTGTGAAATCCTTCCGAATTGCCGGAATACCATTCACGCCATCTGTCGATAAGCGCAGCCATGCCGTCGTCGCGGGCTTCTGCGCCGAAATATTCTTGCAGGCATTTTAAAATTGTTGAGTAGTTCAAGTTTTCCTCCCGGTTTGCGGGAACGGCTACCATCTGATAAACCGTTCCCATGCATATTCTTCAGCGTCCGCAGTATCTATGTCGCACGTGCCGTTGTCAAGCCTTCTGTCAGGCTCGTGCATATCCCACATCTGTGTTGCGGTGCTTGCGATAACGTTTGCGCAGTCTTTATAAACCGACCACCTGTGCTGGGAAATCAGTCTTGACTTTATCGAAATACGCTCTGCGATCGGCTTTTTCAGACTGTCTGCTATCGCAATTTTCAAGCCCGCTTTTCTCGCGGCTTTAACGACGCCTGCCGTAAGATACTGCGCTTCGCTGTCCATAAAAGCGTATGTAACGGGAAAATCAAATTCGCTGACGAGGCTTTTGACAAACGCAATAAACTCGTTTTCTATCATATCCGGCGAAATTTCGCCCTTCCGTCCTTTTATTCTTCTGTCTTTCAGAATAACAACGCCGTTTTCGCCTTTTCTCAGTCCGACCGCTACAAAGGCTGAGGCGGAGTTGTTTCCGCCGTAATCTGCCCCTATGATAATCTGCGAAACGTCGTCTGGCACAGAAGAGACGATCCATTTATCCGGATCGGCAGCGAACAGGGGAAATATAAGACCCTGCGCAGCGGCGCGCTCACCCAGGATAGCGCGTTTATAAAGAAAACTTCCCGGTTCATACTGAGCCTCGATCTCCGCGCGCCTTTCGGCGGAAACGGAAAGATTATCGCTGATACGGAATTTTTCGTGATTCACGTCAAGACCGGAAGCAATATACCTGTCAACGTAGCCGGAATAGATCGGATGCGTTGGGTAATCGGGATTGAAATCCCACAGCACGCGCCGCATTTTCGCTGCAAGCTGACGGTTGAAAGCTTCGTCGATAAAGCACCTGTCATCCCCCGATATGAAGTGCTTGTTTACCTCCGTAGCGATCCATATCCCGTAAGAATTGCCGCGTATCCGCTTGTAGCTGTCCGCCTTTCCGCCTCCCGCGAAAACAACCGTTTTTTCTCCTGACCGTGTTTTGACAAACAGCGCCGTATTGCCTTTATATCTTCCCCATCGGCATCTTCCGCGGAAAATATGCTCAAGCCCGAAACCGTTGCAGTCTCCGATATTAGTAAGCGCGGCGGAAAGCGTAGTTCCCGTTGCAAGATGAAGCCTGTCAGGCGATTTTTCGAGAAGAAACGAAAATGCGAGCACGTTTGCTATTGTTTTGCCCGAACGGACGGCGCCTTCGGCAAAATTGAAAGTGTGGCTCATGCAATTGCGGATATAATTTTTATGCTTTGGCGAAAGCGGCTGCCACGGTATGGTTTTTCTTTTTTTCACGGACAGAGTATTTCCAGCTCGTCAAGATCTTCCGTCTCTTCTTCAGGCGTCCGCTTCCAGAGCCCGAGATAGTCGCCAAGCTTCAGAAGCGCCTGCTGCTTGTTGTAAAGCTTAAAGCGGAATCCGGACCTTGAGTTTGTTATCTCTGCCACCGCGCGCGTGTCAAGACCGTCGCTTTGCTTTATCTCTATCTTCGTTTCACCGTTTTCGTCGCAAAAAAACGAAAGATAATTCGTGATATCGTCGAAAGCTATCTTCGCAAGTTCCTGAATGATCCTTTCTTCCGTGATCTTTTCTTTTTTCTTTCTGATTTTTAATTCCCTCTTTCATACGCTTTGCGGACTGCGCGGTACCTTTCGCATATCCGCATATATATAATACCACGATTTTACCCGCAAAATTATCAAAGTTATCAACAAAAAAACCGTTATGGCGTTTTATTGTGCCATAACGGTGATATTTTTTGATATTCAGTTGTTTTTCAGATTTTCATATACGGTCTCAAAAAGCGTTCCCGTTTTGTCGCTGCCGTGCTCCCAATACATCATTCCGCCAAGCTTTTCGCGAATGACGTATTCGCACTTTGCTTTTACCGATTCGGGATCGTCGTATGAAATAAAGTCTTTACCGTCAAAAAGCCACGGGGCTTTCGCATCGCTGTCGTAATACTTTCTGAATCTGCCGCTCTTTTCGTGAATAAGACGTATTTCGGTGTATGACGGACCGAAGCCTCCGCCGGTGGGCGAAAATGCGTTTAGCCCGTTTTCCGTTCCTTTAACGTTTTTCCATATTCTTGAATAAAATGCAGCTCCGAGAAGCAGTTTTTCTTTCGGAACGCCGATATCCGCAAGCATTTTTACCGATCTGTCCGCGCTGAAAACAACGGGAGCGTCCTTCGGGTCGTAAAGACATGTGTGATGTCCGGAAGGCTGATCCCACCCTCGCAGATCGTAAGTCATAAGATTGATGAAATCGAGATATTTATGCGATATATCTATCTCCGTTCTGTCTATATACCACTGTCCGCACGCCGCCGCGGTCGTAAGCCAGCATTTTCTGCCGCGCCTTGACGCATATTCGTCAAGCGCTTTTCTGTATTCCGCAAAAAGACGCGTATGCTGATATTTTTCTTCAAGTATGCCGTCGTCTCCGGGGAATTCCCAATCGCAGTCTATACCGTCAAACCCGAACTCCTCCACTATCGTCATGGTTGAATCGACAAACGTTTTCATATGCTCTTCGCTGTCCGTCGCGGGACCGTGACCGTGCTGATCGCCTCCGCCCGTTGAAAGAAGAATATTCAGATCGGGGTTGTATGCCCTGATCCTTTCAAGCTCGCCAAGATACGGACGCTGTCTTTCGATGCTTATCCTGCCGTTTTCAACTACTCCGAACGCAACGTTGAGATGAGAGAGCTTTTTTGCCTGATCGGGCGTTACATCATAAAGCGATCTTCCGGTGCAGTAGCCGGAAAAATAATAATTCAGATCAGTCATTTGCGTCTCCGTCAGTTGCACATGCTGCGCGCGGTCTCAGCCCATCTCCAGAGCCTTGTCGGGTCGTTTCTTACGGTAGTTATGTCTTTCAGGATGAATTCTACCGGGCATCCGTTTTTCTGAGTAGCATTCAGCGTTTCCTTGAACTCTTTTATTACGTTTTCTTCGGGATATATATCCCACGCAAGATTTGAGGGATTGGGTTTTCTTGAAAAAACAAAGTCCTTGCCTATTTTCTCCGCGCCCAGCTCTACGTTTACCCACGGGCTCATGGATATCTTGCGCAGATTCGGCAGCTTGCGAAGAACGTCTACTTTTATGTCATCAGGTTCGCAGCAGCCGTAATAACCCAGTCCGAAACGCTCGAACCACGGGATGATATACTGAACGTCGAATTCGTCGTGCATTTCCGGTGAAACCATAGAGAAAAGCTGCGCTGCGCTGTACGTCCAGCTGTTTTTCGCTGTGTGGCAGTCTGCCTTTTTGTTTTCTTCCGGGTCGTCACTGTATCCTTCCATAACGTCATTGTATGCGCCGGTGCAGTGGACAGTGTCCATACCTGTGGTCATAAGGCCCTGCTCTTCAAGCTGATCAAGCATGCACATATGCATTGCTATCGTTTTTTTGAGCAGTCTGTGGATGAAATCGGGATTATCCGCAATATCATACATTATCGCCTCAACGCCGCGCCACATTGATATTCTGTCCCAATAATGGAAATAGCCGTCATAAGCGGTCATTTTAACGCCTAAAATGCCGTCAAGTATCTCGTTGCAGGTTTCCTCTGTTTTTTTCGTTGCCTCAACGTCATGCTTTACAACGGGCATTTTCAGCTTCGTTTCAAGAGCTTCGTCGTCCGGAAGCTGGTCTACGAAAACGTGAGTCTGCGCTCCGTTTCTTCCTCCGTCAAGGGTGATCGCGGGAAGACTTATGTTTTCAACGGTGAAGCTTTTTCCCGCAACGATATAATCTCTTATCGGTCTGTCGTCCGCCATGTGCTTGTTTCTGTAAAGTGTTTCTCTGAGCTGCCACTCTATATTTCTCAGAAGGGGATCCTGACAAACGAGAGTAAGCTCGTCTTCATAGTTCATCTCGTGCCAGCAGACCTGATCTATCATAAACATCGGTCTTTCGGGATGAAGTCCGTTATGCTTCTTCCAGAGACGGATCCTTTCTTTCTGTATCGGCAAAGCAGCAAGCTCCGCAACTTTTTTTGCAAGCTCTCTCACAACGCTGATCTCTTTTTTATCCATTTTCGGCTCTCCGATTTCATATGTGAATATATACTGTAATTATACAGTAAATGAACAAAAATTCTTATATAATAATACTATAATATCTTCATGTGTTTTCCGGACGTTCAAATATGTCTTTGCTGTGAATATAATACGAACAAGATTATACAAAACTGATAATTGCTTGACTTTTTTTTCATTTTATGATAAAGTTCTTTTGTTAAATTTTTACCCGGGTGGTGAAGCCATGACTGCGGAAACTTACCTTTCAAAGATCCCTGCGCATATAGCCGAAACGGTAAAAGCAAGGGGAACGGATATAGCCGGGATCATTTCCTACGCCTATACCGATATGGATAAAGACGGCAATTTCGCAGACTGCTGGATATTTTTTGATAAAGAGAATATTTATTTTTTAACGGGATATGACAGGGTTGAAAAGATAGGCGGAAGAAAAAAACTGAAAACAGTTTTTGATTTTGTTTCTTTCGATATCATCCCGCACGAAGATATAAAATCGCTTTCAATCGAGCGGTATGTTTCCACCGCTCGTCTTGTTGCGGCAAATAAAGACGATAACGAGCCTGTGAGAGAGCTGATGAAATTCTCTCTCGGCATTGCTAACAAGCTTGAAGCCTTCGTTCGCCATTTCAATGATTTCAAAGAGGGCAAACCCGTTGAATACAGCGAGAAGCGCGACGAGGAGCTTTTCTGCCCTAAATGCGGAGCGAGATACCCTGATCCCGAGCATAAAGTATGCCCGAGATGCATGGACAAAGGTTCGATATTCAAACGTCTTCTCGGATTTTTCAAATTCTATAAGAAAAGGCTCATCGCATATTTTGCGATGCTTATAATCAGCACCGTTTTTTCCGTTCTTTCACCTTACGTGGGCACAAAACTTTTATACGATAACGTTCTCACGCCGGGAGTTGACGATAATCTTTTCGGCGAAGTTGGCCTTGTTTTGCTGATAATCATCGCCGCAAGGGTGCTTTCGCTGCTGATAAACATCGGTCAGTCATACGTCGTGGGCGGTATAATCCCGTGGGTGGTATACGATCTTAAAGTTCGCATCTTTTCCGCAATGCAGCGTCTGTCCGTCGGTTTTTACACGTCAAAACAGACAGGTTCGCTTATGACGAGGGTAAACCGCGACTCAAACAACATTTACTGGTTCTTTGTTGACGGCGCGCCGAGCGTTGTTGTGAATGCGCTGATGTTTGTGGGCATACTCATTATCATGTTTTATATGAACTGGCAGCTTTCTCTCATAGTGCTTGTTATGATACCGCTGCTTCTGTTCCTTTACAGGATAATACAGCGCGCATTCCGCAAACTCCACCACGTCCGCTGGATAAACGAAGCGAATATGTCCTCTTATATAAGCGACTCTATGAGCGGACAGAGGATCATAAAAGCGTTTGCCAAAGAAAAAGAGGAGGGCGAGCGGTTTTCGGGCTACTCGGGAAAAAGCGCCGCTGCGGATAAGCGTGTATCGAATGCGGAATCCACGATCTTCCCTCTTCTCGGTCTTATAATGATGCTTACAAACCTTGTCGTTTTGTTTGTAGGCGGCACAATGATCATTTCGCACACAAACGGAATGACTCTCGGCAAACTGATGACTTTCACCGCATATATGAATATGCTTTACAGCCCGCTCGATTTTCTTGCGTGGGTATCCAACTGGTGGGCAAGATGCGTAGACTCTGCGCAGAGGATATTTGAGGTAATGGATGCCGTTCCGGACGTTGAAGAGCCTGAAAATCCGGTCCGCATGCCCAATATGAAGGGCGATATCGAAATGAAAAACGTACGTTTCGAATATGAACCGGGCCATCCCATAATCAAAAACCTCAGCCTTTCCGTAAAAGCGGGACATATGGTCGGAATCGTCGGCAAGACCGGCGCAGGAAAAAGCACGATAGTAAATCTTATGGCGCGTCTTTACGACGTTGCCGACGGCTCTATAACGATAGACGGCGTAAACGTAAAAGATATTGCGAGCGTGGATATGAGAAAAAATATCGGCATCGTTTCGCAGGAAATATATCTTTTTATAGGCACGATCGCGGATAATATCCGTTACGCAAACCCCGGCGCATCGATGGAAGAGGTTATAAGAGCGGCCAAGACCGCTTCTGCGCACGACTTTATCATGCGCCTTCCCGACGGTTACGAAACAAGGATCGGCGCGGGCGGTCAGGATCTTTCGGGCGGTGAAAAGCAGCGTATCTCGATAGCGAGAACGATCATACAGAATCCTAAAATACTTATACTTGACGAAGCTACCGCGGCTATGGATACGGAAACCGAAAGAAATATCCAGCAGGCGCTTTTCAATCTGCAGCAGGGCAGAACGACCGTTGCGATAGCTCACAGACTTTCCACTCTGCGTGACGCTGACGTGCTTGCCGTAATAGACAAAGGCGAAATGGTGGAATACGGAACGCACGAAGAGCTTATAAAGAAGCAGGGCGAATACTACAAGCTTTATATGCTGCAGTTTGACGCGATAAAGCATATAGGTATAGCGGAATAGAAGAAAGGAACAGATATATGGAAGAAAACAAAATCGTGGAGCTTGCCGATCTTGAAATGATCGACGTGAACGAAGCGAAGTTCGCCCCGGAAAAAGGCGGATATCTTTCTTTGACATACAAGGGCAAGGAATACGGCAAAGTTAAGCTCAACAGAGCGCTTCCGTACCGTTCGCCCAACGAGTATATCTGCGTTTCGGATAAGGAAGGCAAGGAGATAGGGATACTCCGTGATCTCAACAGCCTTTCGGAAGAACAGAAAAAAACGGTTTCGCAAGAGCTTGACAAGCTTTATTACAGCCCTTCCGTCACCCGGATAGTTTCTGCGAAAGACAGAATGGGATTTATGTATTTTGAGGTTGAAACCACGGCAGGCAAACGCGAATTCGCCGTCAGAGACGCTTCAAGAAACATCAAATTCATTGATCCGGACAGAAAAACATCCGTTCAGATACGCGACGTTGACGGAAACAGATATATCATAGACGATTTTATGAAGCTTGACCCTTCAAGCGCAAAAAAGATAGAGGCGTTTTTGATCTGACAATACGCAGTTACCGAAAGGGGTGAATGAATTGGACCCGGATATCAATAAAGCGGATGCGATATACAGTGTTGAATACGATATAGATTCTTCCGATCTTCTTTGCTCGGGCAGGATAATTCTCACAAAAGATTTTTCCCTCGTTATTTACGCTGACGGAAAAAACATGCAGAGAGAAGAATTCCGCTGCGATTTCAATGAGATAAAAGAGTTGTCGATATCTTCGCACATAGGCTGCGCAAGCCTTGAAGCGGAAATGAAAAACGGGGACAGCGTCCGCATATGCCGATTTACCCAGAGCTGTCTCAATCAGGTATCTGAGTTTATCAAGGCGGCAAACTACTATATAGAAACCGGCGAGCTTACGCAGATACATACCGAAAGCACCGTCTGCCCTAAATGCGGCAAGCATTATATAGTCAACACCCAGATTTGCCCGCACTGCTCAAACAAGGTTTCCATCGTAGGCAAATTTTTCGCTCTCGGCAAAAAATATATTCCCGCCTTTGCTTTTTCCGGACTTCTCGTTCTTATAACAAACATTATAAATCTTATAATTCCGCAGATAAACAGAGTGCTTGTGGACGATTATCTTTTCCCCGCATCCGAAGGCGTTGAGCCGTGGGGAGATAAAAATCCCGTGCTTATGATACTTATTCTGATCCTTCTGATGCTTCTTTGCTACGTTGCAATGCGGGTCATAAACATTGTTGCTGCGCGGCTGAGAAACAAGACCTCGGCAAATTTCGTCAACAGCATAAGGATCCAGCTTTACAACAAGATCCAGGTCCTTTCAATGTCCTCGATTTCAAGAAGGACGACCGGCGATCTTATAAAACGTCTGACAGAGGATACATCCGTCATCACGGAATTCATAAAGTCGGAAACGGTGTGGATAATAGAAGTAGGCGTTGTTTTTATAGGCGTTCTTGTTTATTTTATCGCAACAAGACCTCTTCTTACCCTTTTTGTTTTCATTCCCGTTCCCATCGTTATTTTTGCTGCGGCAAAATTCTGGAATTTCATTCACAGAAGGTATGAAAAGCAGTGGCGTCTTTCTTCTGCGGCAAACGGGATCCTTCACGATATAATCAAGGGCATAAGAGTTGTAAAGGTTTTCGGCACGGAGAAAAGCGAGATAGCAAAGTTTTCCGAAGCAAACAGAAAACTTGCCGAAACGTCTCAGAAAAACGAACAGCTATGGGCGGTTTTGTTCCCCCTGCTCGGATTTATAGTTGGTATAGGCGAATTCCTTGTCCTTTATTTCGGCGCAGAATCGGTTCTTAACGGCATAAATCCCGAGCTCGGTCATTCCATCATCGGCAAACCGCTCACACTCGGCGAATTTACACAGATCATGAGCTATATCGGTTTTATTTACGGACCGCTCCGCTGGCTCACGTCATTGCCCAGATCGATAGCAAACGCGGTAACGAGCATGGCAAAGATAAACGAGATACTTTACGAGGATCCCGAGATAAAGGATAAAGAAAACGCCGTTGAACCCGAAATAGAAGGCAATATTTCGTTCGTCAACGCCACGTTCGGCTACAAAAGCTATGAGCCTGTTCTCAAAAACATATCTCTTGATATCAAAAAAGGCGAAATGGTCGGACTTGTCGGGCATTCCGGCGTAGGAAAGTCGACGCTGATAAATCTGATAATGCGTCTTTACGATCTCAACAGCGGCAAACTTCTTATCGACGGCACCGATATAAAGGATATCTCAAAAGAAACGCTTTGCATGAATATAGGCACCGTTTTTCAGGAAACGTTCCTTTTTGCCGGTTCCATATATGACAATATCATATACGCAAAACCCGACGCTACTCCCGAGGAAGTTTTCTCTGCAGCTAAAATAGCGAATGCGCATGAGTTTATAGTTCGACTTCCCGACGCATACAACACGGTGGTCGGTGAAAACGGATACTCTCTCTCGGGCGGCGAACGTCAGAGGATAGCGATTGCAAGAGCGATACTCAGAGATCCAAAGATACTTATCCTCGATGAGGCGACAGCCTCTCTTGATACCGAAACCGAAAGCAAGATTCAGGAAGCGCTGCAGCGCCTGATAAAAGGCAGAACAACTATCGCCATCGCGCACAGACTTTCAACTCTGCGCCATGCAGACAGGCTGATAGTGCTTGAAAAGGGCAAGGTTGCCGAACAGGGAACTCACGAACAGCTCCTTAAAAACAAGGGAATTTATTATAATCTTGTTATGGCACAGCGCCAGACGACCAAAATGGCTGAAGTTAAACAGTAATAAGCACAAAAAAAACGGGATATGTCCGCTGAAAAGGACATATCCTTTTTTTCTTACAAAAAGTTATGATATTTAAAACGATTTTATCTTGACATTAAAACTATATTGTGATATTATTAATACGGATAATAAATCTTCTTTAATAACCATTCACAAAACAAAGGAGGGGCAGATTATGCCGGATCTAAACTATGTTGTGTGCTGTGACTCCGCAGGCGACCTTTCGCTTGAAGAATGCAAAGCGCGCAATATAATAACAATTCCCTATAAATACACTCTGGGAGATAAGGATTTATTCGACGATCTTGTTTCGATAACGCCTGAACGTTTCTTCAAAACCATGGAAGAAGGCGCAATGACACGCACGTCACAGCCTAATTCGGAAGACTACGTTAAATTCTGGGAGCCTTTTCTTGAAAAAGGAACGGACATAGTTCATCTTTGCCTGTCATCGGGGCTTTCGGGAGGAATAATTTCCGCAAACGTTGCAAAAGAGCTTTGCGCGGAAAAATATCGCGACAGAAAAATATACGTCGTAGATTCCCTTGCAGCGTCGAGAGGTCTTGGTCTTTTTGCGGATAAGCTTGCCGATATGAGGGACGAGGGAAAGAGCGCAGAGGAGCTTTATAAATGGGCGGAAGAGCATAAACTCAATCTCCACCACTGGTTTTATACAACAGACCTCACTTATTTTGTCCGCGGCGGCCGTGTATCGAAGGCGTCGGGCTGGGTAGGCTCTATTCTGAATATATGCCCGCTTCTTCACGTAGATTTCGAAGGACATCTTATTCCCGTAAAGAAATGCAGAGGCAAAAAGGCTGTTATGAAGGCGATGCTTGACATGATGGCAGAGTATGCCGAAAACGGCGACGACTATTCCGAAAAATGCTTTATCTGCAACGCCGAGCGCGCGCAGGAGGCAAAAGAGATCGCAGAATACGTTGAAGATCACTATAAAAAGCTCAACGGAAAAGTTCATATAGGCTCGATAGGCCCCGTTATCGGCGCCCATACGGGTCCGGGCACGGTAGCGCTTTTCTTCTGGGGCAAAAAACGAACAAATTAAATAAAAATCATAAAATGCTTGACTTTTCTCCCCGTTTGATATATACTTAAACATAGTTATATCAGGCGAGGAGATGTTTTTTATGATGAAAATAGGGGTCATGCCCGAATCATTCAGAATTCCTTTTAAAGAAGCCGTTATTAAGGCTCGCGATATGGGTGCAAAGGGCCTTCAGCCGTATGTTACACACGGCGAACTTGCCCCTGAAAACCTCACCGCAGACGATCGCAAGGCGATAGTGAAGTTCGTTCGCGATAACGGTCTTGTTTTTTCTGCGCTTTGTGCCGATTTCGGAATGAATTTCGGTGCATACGGCGAAAACGAAGCAGAGATAAAACGCACGATGTCCATGATGGATCTTGCAGTCGATCTTGGCACCTCCGTTATCACCACACATATCGGTCACGTTCCCGAAGACGAAAACAGCGAACAGTATAAAAACGTGTGCAGATCAATTGAAGCTCTCGGCAAATACGGCGACTCCATAGGCGTTTCTTTCGCTACCGAAACAGGTCCCGAGCGCGCTGTCAAGCTTCGCGGAATACTCGAAAAAGTAGATACAAGATCCGCAAAAGTAAATCTTGACCCCGCAAACTTTGTTATGCTTTGCGGACAAGACCCCGTGGAAGCGGTCCACGTTCTTAAAGATTATATAGTTCACACTCATGCAAAAGACGGTATAAAAACAGGCGAAACAACTTATCAGGAACTTCCTCTCGGCACGGGCGGTGTTCCGTATATCGAATATCTCGCCGCACTCAGAGACGAGGGCTACGACGGCTTCCTTACTATCGAGCGCGAATGCGGCGACACTCCCGAAAAAGACATCAGACTCGCATATGATTTTCTTACGGACGCTCTGAAAAAACTTTATTGATTCAGGAAGGGAATAAAAATGTCTATTAAACTCGGTTTTATCGGAACAGGCAGTATAGCCAACGTTCACGGCGACGTATATAAAAGAATGGGCGACCGCGTTGAATTCGTCGCATGCTGCGACCTTAACGAGGAACGCGCAAAAAACTTTGCGGAAAAATACGGCTTCAAAAAGTATTATACCGATTATAAGCAGATGCTTGCGGAAAACAAGTTTGACGCGGTTGAAGTCTGCACATGGAACAGCGCGCACGCCGAATGCACGATCGCAGCTCTCAATGCTGGCGCAAACGTAAAATGCGAAAAGCCAATGGCGATGAATACTCAGGAAGCGCTTGCCATGAAAGAAACTGCTGAAAGAAACGGCAAGCTTCTTATGGTAGGCTTTGTTCGCCGTCACGGCAACGATGCCGCCGCTGCTCTTGATTTTATCAACAAAGGCTATCTTGGCGACGTTTATTTCGTAAAAGCGTCTTATCTTCGCCGCGCAGGATTCCCCGGCGGATGGTTCGGCGATAAATCCCGCTCAGGCGGCGGACCTCTTATCGATCTCGGCGTTCATGTAATAGACCTTTCAAGATACGTTATAGGCAATCCCAAGCCCGTATCGGTTTTCGGCGCAACATTTAACAAGCTCGGCGCAAGAACGAACCTTAAAACGAACGGCAAAGCATGGTCTGCAATGGCTGATGAGGTCAAGGATCCTATCTTTACCGTTGAAGACCTCGCTACCGCAATGATCCGTTTCGATAACGGCGCAGTTCTCTACGTTGAGGCAAGCTTCAGCCTTAATATGTCACCTAATACTCCCGGCGGACTTGTTTTTTACGGAAGCAAGGCAGGTCTTACACTCGATCCGTTCGAACTTCATACCGAAGTCAACGATATGATAGCAGATATCAAGATCAGCGGACCGACAGGAACAGGCGATTTCTTCTACGTTGAAAACGAAAACTTCCTCGATTCCATCGAAGGCAAGGCAGTCTGCAAGGCCCCGGCTGAAGATGGTGTTGAGCTTATGAGAATTCTTGACGCGATATACGAATCTGCAGCAACAGGCAAATCTGTTGATATAGTAAGATAGGAGTGTGTTCTGAATGAAAGTTGGCGTAAGCTCTTACAGCTTCGGGCAGTATATGGGCAATACCGGAGCGAATATTTTTCAGGTAATAGACAAGGCCAAGGAACTCGGCTTTGCTTCGATAGAGTTTATCGACGTTTACGCGCCCGAAGGCAAGGACAGGATAGAGCAGGCAAAAGAGATCCGCGAATATGCAAAAGACAAGGGTCTTGATATCTCGGCATACACTATCGGCGCAGATCTTCTCAACAACGACCCCGAAGAGCAGTTTGAAGCTCTGAAAAAACAGCTCGCGATCGCTCAGGCTCTCGGCGCTCCACGCATGAGACACGATATAACGGGCGGATTCCCCGCTACAAAAAAAACGGAACGCGGTTTTGACGACTGCGTAAAGATCGTTGCTCCGCGCGCACGCAGAGTTACCGAATATGCCGAAAGTCTCGGTATAAAAACAATGTTTGAAAACCACGGCTTTTTCTGCCAGGACAGCGACCGCGTAGAAAAGCTTCTCAACGCCGTAGCGTCTGATAATTTCGGACTTCTTCTCGATATGGGCAATTTCCTTTGCGCAGACGATGATCCGGCAAAAGCAGTGGGTAAGCTTGCTCCGTATGCTCTCCACGTTCACGTAAAAGACTTTTTTGTTAAAAACGGCAATCTCCCTTCCCCCGGAATGGGATGGTTCTGCTCGCGTTCGGGCAACTACCTCCGCGGCACTATCGTAGGACACGGCGACGTTCCCGTAAGCCAGTGCATAAGACTTCTCAGAAACAGCGGATATAAGGGTAATTATTCTATCGAATTTGAAGGCTGCGAAGAAAATATCTTTGCTCTTAAAGCAGGCCTTGCAAATCTCAATTCATATTTCCCCGACTGAAATTTATAAAAAGAAACAGACCGGAATTTTCCGGTCTGTATTTTTTTAACTTATTTACGCCATTGCGTTTTTTATTACTTCGTCTATTGTTTCAACGGGTATAAATGTTATGTTTTCCTTCACAACGCTGTCCACTTCGTAAAGATCAGGCAGATTGTCCTTCGGAATAATAACTGTTTTTATTCCCGCCTTATAAGCAGCCATGGATTTTTCTTTAAGACCGCCTATGGGAAGAACTCTGCCCCTCAGCGTTATCTCGCCCGTCATTGCAACGTCGTTTCTTACCGCTTTTCCCGAAAGCTCGGAAATAAGCGCAGTTGCCATCGTCACACCGGCGGAAGGACCGTCCTTGGGAACCGCCCCTTCGGGAACGTGTATGTGTATATCTTTTGTTTTATAAAAATCTTCCGCTATACCGTATTCTGCGGCTTTTGAGCGGATATAGCTTACTGCGGCGTGAGCGCTCTCTTTCATAACGTCGCCCAGAAGTCCCGTAAGCTCTATCTTTCCTGCACCGTCCATCGCGTTTACTTCTATCGGCATCGTTTCGCCGCCGACAGTGGTATACGCAAGTCCGGTAACAACGCCTACCTGCGGTTTTTTAGCCGGAAGTTCTGGCTTGAATTTTCTCGGACCTAGGTATTTATCTATATTTTTATTTGTTACCGAGATCGGCACCTTGCTGTCATCAGGCATAGAGAGCCATTCTTTTGCCGCTTTTCTGCAAACCGAGGCTATTTCTCTTTCAAGGTTTCTTACGCCTGCCTCGCGGGTGTAGAAGTCTATTATCTCGCGAAGTGCTTTATCGGAAATTTTCAGCATTTTCGGCGTAAAGCCGTGCTTTTTAAGCGTTTTTGGCAGAAGATGCTTTTTGGCTATATGGAATTTTTCTTCCGACGTATATGAAGAAAGCTCTATTATATCCATTCTGTCAAGAAGGGGAGCGGGAATAGTGTCGGCAATGTTAGCGGTAGTGATAAAAAATACGCTGCTCAGATCAAACGGCATATCTATGAAGTTATCTCTGAAAGTTTTGTTCTGTTCGGGGTCGAGAACTTCAAGAAGCGCCGCGGAAGGATCGCCTTTGTAATCAGAGCCGAGTTTGTCTACCTCGTCAAGCAGAATTACGGGATTGCAGCTCTTTGCTTCTTTTATCGCGCTGATTATTCTGCCAGGCATTGAACCGATATACGTTTTTCTGTGTCCGCGTATCTCTGCCTCGTCATGAATACCGCCAAGCGAAATGCGCGCAAAGTTTCTGTTGAGCGCTCTTGCAACAGACATCGCAATGGAGGTTTTGCCTGTGCCCGGAGGGCCTACAAGACAAAGTATCTGCGCCCGTGTTCCTTCCGGCTGCTGTATACCTGCAGTCATCTGCTTTACGGCAAGGACCTCAAGTATTCTTTCTTTAACTTTCGTGAGTCCGTAATGGTCTTCGTTGAGCACTTTTTCCGCGCGGGACACGGAAAGCGTATCCTGCGTATATTTCCCCCACGGAAGTTCGAGGCATTCGTCAAGATAAAGCCTGATAACTGCGGCTTCCTGAGAAGCGGAAGGCATTTTCATCAGCCTTGCCACTTCTTTGAGCAGCTTTTCCTTGTTTTCTTCGGGAAGTGGGAGCGCATCTATTTTATCGTAATATTCGTCGTCTTCGTCATCGTAAGGCGCCCCTTCTCCGCCCTGATCGCCAAGCTCTTCCTGAAGAGCGCGTATCTGCTCGCGGATAACGAAGTCGTGCTGATTTTTGTTGAGCCGCATTCCCACCTTAGTATCGATCTTCTTTTCGAGAAGTATCATTTCCGTCTCTCTTTTCATGACGGTAATGATATCATAAAGGCGTTCGATGGGATCGAGCTGTTCAAGCAGACGCTGTTTATCGTCAAAACTGATACGGATATTCTGCGCGATATAGTCCGCAAGTTCGCCTGCCTCGTTTTTCATCATTACGTTGGCGGGAACGTCGGGAGAGATCCTTTCCATTACGGCAGTCATCTCGTCAAAAGTATCTCTTGTTTTTCTTATAAGTGCATCGGCTTCGGTGCTGTCATCGGCAAAGATCTCTTTTTCGGGCAGAATGGTGATATCTGCGCCTTCGTAACCTACGTCACGGATTGTTCCGGATATCTCGGCTCTGCATATTACTTCAAAAGCCGCTCTTGTTGTGTCGCCGTGAAGCTTCAGTATCTGTTTTACTTTTGCAATCGTGCCTATTGCGCAGATATTCGTGTCGTCAACATCCTGCGCGGTAAAATCCTTTTGGAGCGTAAGGAACACGCAGCGGTTTGATTTCATTGCAAAATTCAATCCGCTTGCGGTCTTTTTTCTTCCTATCTCAAGATGGAGCATCGTTTTAGGGAACGCAACAATACCGCGCATCGGAACGATGGGTAAAAATGCGGTTCCGTCCAGAAGCTCATTGATTTTTTCGTAATTATCCATTTTTATCCTTTAAAAACCGGTTTTTCCGAATATTTCGTCAAGATATCTGCCGCAAGTGCCCTTTACCGCGTCAAGAGCGGGAACTGCAGTCTTGTCTCCGATCGAAAGTCTGTACATAAGCGCGCCTTCTGCGCTGCAATACATATCATGAATTGGAAATACCTCGCGAAGCAGATAATAAGCGTAGGCAACGTAACGGAATTCGCCGTGAATACGGGGAGTTTCGTCTTTGACCGTTTCAAAAGCAACGCTTTTTTGCTCTGTGATTGCCTGCCTGATATCGTCAAGAGCCGGAGATTTTGCAAAAACGATCGTTCCGAACCAGTTCATAAGATCGTTTGTGTCGCATCCGTGTGAGTCCGAAACGCCTACTATCGGCAGTTTATACCCCTGCGCTCTGATATCGCCGTATTTTGCAAGCTGAAGCTCGTTTGAGTCAAGCTCATGCTTTCTGTATCCGCCTATAAGCTCGTATGCGGTAAAATCCTTTTTTTTGAGAATGTAGTCAGTAAGTCTGTCGCTGATATAGTATCCGTTCCAGACACGCCAGTAGGGATGGCAGAATATGCTTATGCCGCCGCCTTCGCGTATTTTTTCGAAAACCCATTTGCACGAGGCATACATATATATCTCGTTTTCCGCTGTCGGGTCAGGGTAATCGGTAACGGTTTTCATTATTTCTCTTACTTCGGCGTAATATTTTTCTTTATTGTCCGCGATAAGCTGGTTTACCGAAAAAGAGCCGCCGAAATTGACCATATGCACATAGTTTTCGGGCGGATGCACCTCTTCGCCGTGATAAAGAGCCATATCAACGTTGTATTTGTCGTAGAAATCTTTTGCGTATACCGACGGCGCATAATTTCTGTGGTCTGTCAACGCAAGAAAATCAAAGCCGACTCTTCTGTATGACGAAACAACGTAAAGGGGATCGTCTCTTCCGTCAGAGCAGTAGGTGTGAACGTGCATATCGCCCTTGTAGGGGCGGAGCGAGTATAGATCGTCGTTCAGCGCATATATGTTGAAGATCTCTATATCAACGTATTTGTCACCGTCCGATTTTCTGAGGTATACGTTGTATTCCTGCTCTGCGCCTATATCCGCCGAAAATCTCAGCGTTCCGTCGCTTTCGGGGCTGACGGATATCGTCTGCTCTTTGCCCTGATTTGCCTGCATGACGGGATGAAGAGTTACGGTATAGTCCCCCGCGCCGAATCTGAGCTTTTCATACAGCGGTATTATGCGGAAGTCCGCTCTCGCGTCGGAGCGGACTATTTTGGGTATTATTTTGTAATGAGACAGAGATTTTTTTATGGAACTTTTTACTGCGGTATAATATTCCGGCATAAAATCACTTCCGTATCTTTTATTCTCGGATTATCTGCGCCGGCTGTGTGCCGTCCACGCATTCTTCCGTAATAACAATTTTCTTTATGGATTTGTCGGATGGAGCGTCAAACATGAGCTTTGTCATGAATTTTTCCACGATCGTTCTCAGTCCGCGCGCGCCAGTGCCTCTTTTTACTGCCTCGTCGGCTATTTTTTCAAGCGCCGCGTCGGTAAATTCAAGGTCGACTCCGTCTATTTCAAGAAGCTTTTTATACTGCTTTACAAGCGAGTTTTTCGGCTCTTTGAGTATTCTGAGAAGCTGATCTCTGTCAAGATTGTCAACCGAAACGATCACGGGAAGTCTGCCGACAAGCTCGGGTATAAGACCGAACTTTACAAGATCGTGGGATTCTGCCTGCTTAAGAAATACGCTCGGATCCACTTCTTTCTTCGTTTTCACGTCTGAATTGAATCCGATCACGGAACCTGCGGTCCTCTTTTTGATGATGTTTTCAAGTCCCGCAAACGCACCGCCGCAAATAAACAGGATATTTTTCGTATCAATCTTTATAAACTCCTGATTCGGGTGCTTTCTGCCGCCCTGAGGAGGCACGTTTGCAACGGTTCCTTCAAGTATTTTCAGAAGCGCCTGCTGAACGCCTTCGCCCGAAACGTCTCTTGTGATGGACGGGTTTTCGGACCGTCTTGAGATCTTGTCTATCTCGTCAACGTATATGATGCCGTTCTGCGCAGCTTCGATATCGAAATCCGCCGCCTGTATGAGCCGCAAAAGAATGTTTTCAACGTCTTCGCCTACATAGCCCGCTTCGGTAAGCGTTGTGGCGTCCGCAATGGCGAACGGAACGTTGAGAACCTTTGCGAGTATCTGCGCCATAAGCGTTTTGCCCGAACCGGTGGGACCGAGCAGAAGGACGTTTGATTTTATTATCTCAACGTCGTCGTCGCTTTTATCGAGTATTCTCTTGTAATGGTTGTATACGGCAACGGAAAGCGTTATCTTCGCTTCATCCTGCCCGATAACGTATTCATCGAGCGCCTTTTTGATCTCTGCCGGCGTTTTTATGTCAACGCGCATGCTCTGCTTTTTCTCTTCTGCGCTCTGCTTTTTGAGCGCGTCAAGATACTGCACGCATGTTTCTATGCAGTCGCTGCAGATAAACACATCGCTGTTTATGCCGGAAAGAAATACCTTCTCTCCGTCAAGATTTGTCTGTCCGCAGAATGAACACTGTTTTATATCTGTCGGGTTTTTTTTAGGCATATTATCTCTTTGCTATAACCTTGTCAACAAGACCGTATTCAAGAGCCTGCTGAGCGGTCATGAAGTTGTCTCTTTCGGTGTCTTTTTCTATAGTTTCAAGGGGCTTTCCGGTATTTTCGGCAAGTATGCGGTTAAGATCACTCTTGATCTTGATTATTCTGTCCGCATGGATCTTTATATCGGTAGCCTGACCCTGAAAACCGCCGAGAGGCTGATGGATCATTATCTCGCTGTTGGGAAGAGCAAATCTCTTACCCTTTGTTCCGGAAGAAAGAAGGAATGCGCCCATAGACGCAGCCATGCCTATGCAGATCGTTGAAACGTCGCATTTTATATACTGCATGGTGTCGTAGATCGCCATACCTGCAGTGATAGAACCGCCGGGGCTGTTGATATAAAGGCTGATGTCCTTTTCGGGATCTTCGTTTTCAAGAAAGAGAAGCTGCGCGACTACGAGGTTTGCCGATACGTCGTTTACCTCTTCGCCAAGGAAAATAATTCTGTCTTCAAGAAGACGGGAAAAAATATCGTATGTTCTTTCGCTGTGTCCTGTTTGTTTTACAACGTATGGAACGAGACTCATAAAATCACTCCTGTTCTGAGAACCCGTTTTTTATTCCGCTTTCTCTGCGGGTTCCTCTGCTTTTTCTACTTTTTCGGTAATATCTGCGTTTGCCTTGACGAGTTCGAAAGCTTTCTGGATGGTGAGGTCTTTGGAAATGTTGAGGGTAGCGTAATCGCTGACGATATCCTTCATCTCAACCTTCATCTCATCGGCAAATTTCTTATATTCTTCGTCTATTTCTTCCTGGCTGATAACTATCCCTTCAAGCTCTGCGATCTTTTCGAGAGCAAGACGGATCTTTACGTCTCTGTCTGCGTTTGCTCTGAAAGCTTTTCTCATTGATTCAACAGTCTGTCCGGTGATCTGCATATACTGTTCCATGGTGATGCCCTGGGAAGCCATGCGGGATGCAAACTGATTGAATGCGGTGTCTGTTTCACTTTCGAACATGCATTCGGGGATGTCAGCTTCGCAAAGGTCTGCTATCATTTCATAGAGCTTGTTTGATACCTCGTTGTCTGCTGCTTTCTGCTTGCGCTCTGCAACTTTCTTTTCGATATCGGCTTTAAGCTCGTCAAGAGTATCAAAATCGCTTACGTCTTTTGCAAGCTCGTCGTCTATTTCGGGGAGCTCTTCGCGCTTGATGTCATGAAGCTTGCACTTGAATTCCGCTGCCTTGCCCTTAAGGTCTTCTGCATGGTAATCTTCGGGGAAAGTAACGTTTACGGAGAATTCATCGCCTGCTTTTTTGCCGATCATCTGATCTTCAAAGCCGGGGATAAACTGACCGGAGCCGAGAGTCAGAGTATATTTTTCTGCCTTGCCGCCTTCGAAAGGCACGCCGTCAACAAATCCTTCAAAATCGAAAACTACCTTGTCGCCGTCTTTTGTAACGTCGTCATCATCAACGTCGATCACTCTTGCCTGGCGTTTCTGATAAGCTTTGAGCTCGTTTTCAACGTCTTCGGGAGTAACGTTTGCGGCAGGTCTTTCAACTTTGAGTCCCTTATATTCTTTCACTGATACTTCGGGCTTTACAGTAACTTTAACTTTGAAAACAAGACCCTTTTCATCGTCGAGTACCGGTTCTGCGTTGGGTCTGTCTACAGGCTCGATACCCGCTTCCTTTACGGCGTCTTCATATGCTGCGGGGAACAATGCTTCGAAGGCATCATCATAAAAAACTTCTTTGCCGTACATTTTTTCGATCATTCTGCGGGGAGCTTTTCCCTTGCGGAAGCCGGGAACGGAAATTTTGCCTACGTTTTTTCTGTAAGCGTTGTCTACTGCTTTTTCAAATTCGTCTGCAGGAACGGAAATTTCCATTTCAACAACGTTTTTTTCTTCTTTTGTTACCTTTTCTAAGATCATTTTGAACACTCCTGTTACAGTTATATCATATTAGTATCTATTTTTAACGGCTTAAACCCGAGATAATCTGCCGAGACAAGCCTGAAATCCGTGCCGGCATAATCTCCGTTGTAAGCGCCTTTTATAGCTTTTCCGTGAAGGTGACCGTAATAGCATCGTTTTATTCCGTATTCGGAAAGAACGGATAGTATCTCGCCGCATTTTGCCGCGGCGGTTATCGGCGGATAGTGCAGAAAAACGATCCTGTTTTCAGATTCCGCATTTTTCAGCGACTCTTCAAGTCTTCCCACCTCGCGCATAAGTATCTTCTCATCCTGCGGCTCGTCAGGGTCCGTTATCCAGCCTCTCGTTCCGCAGACAGAAACGCCGTCTACAAGAAAACTGTTGTTGTGAAGAAACGATATCGTGCTGAAATTCGCTGCGAAAGCGTTCATTTTTCTCATTGTCGTCCACCAGTAGTCGTGGTTGCCTTTGAGAATGATTTTTTTGCCGGGAAGTGAGTCGATAAAGGAGAAATCCGGTTCAAGCTCTGCAAAATCCATCGCCCATGAAACGTCTCCCGCAATAACGGTCGTATCGTTTTCGGTCGCCTGCCAGTTGCTTTTCAGCTGACTGTCATGCTTCGTCCAGTTATCGCCGAAAATATCCATCGGCTTGTTTATTTTATCGGAAAGCGAGAGGTGAAGATCCCCGATAACGTATAACGCCATCTTTTATTCTCCGATGCCGAAAAACTTCGCCGCGTTTTTATACATTATCTTTTCTGCCGTCGATTCGGAAAACTCAGAGGCAAGAAGAGAATAAATATCGGTATAACTGCCAACGTCTTTGAACCCTTTCGGCACCGATACTATGCCGTCAAGATCTCCGCCGATGGCGATGCAGTCCTCTCCGCCGAGCGAAAGCATTTTTTCGGCGTGCTTCATAAGGTCTTCAAGGCTCGGGTCGTCACATATAATGTCCGGGAAAAGATTGAGACCGCAAAGTCCGCCTCTGCGGAATATCTCACGAAGCTGATCGTCTTCAAGATTTCTTTGTTTACCGTAAACCGATCTGCAGTTTGAATGCGTGGCGATAAACGGCTTTTTGCAGATCCTTACAAGATCGTTGAATCCTGCGTCAGAAAGGTGCGAGCAATCGGGAACGATGCCGAGCTCTTCGCACATTTTAACGGCTTCTTCGCCTGTTTGCGTAAGCCCTTTTTTGTTGTCTCTTATTCCGCCGCAGGCAAGCTGGTTTTCTCCGTTATGAACAAGACCGAATACGCGAAGACCGTAATCTTTTTTGAGCTTTATAAGATTTTCCGGATTTCCGTCTATGCATCTTCCGCCTTCCGAAGAGACGATGGGAACAAAATTATCAGCTTTTTTTGCCACGGGCAGAAAATAATCCATTACGGAACGGAAATATTCAAATCCGCTCTCTTTGTATTCGTCTGCAGTGAAAACGGCGCAGAGCTGATATGCTTTTTCAAATTTTTTCAGCCCTTCCGCGTTTATGTGCATCGTGCTGTCGTCAAATCCGTTTTTCTTTGCGAACATAACGGTAGGCGTGTCGCAGTGCAGATCAAAAAATTTCATTCGTTTACCTTCCCGCGCAGGCTTTTTTCCGTTTCGTTATCCTCTGTATCGGGACCGGCAAAACGGTCGTCGCTGCATATAAAATAATTTTCGTAATATCTGAATTCAACAATTTCCCGCTCCGAAGAAAACGTTATCGCTGCCGCGTCGAATCTTTTATTCAGCCGCGCGGTGTCTATGCCGCGGTCTTCAAGTTCTCGAAGAAACTCGATCGCTGCCTTCGTGAGCGAAAGCATTTTGTCTTTATCTATGTTTTTCTCGGGCGGTTCATAGTTTGAAACGTTTGCGGATTTTACCTCGGTAAAAACGAGCGTGTTTCCGTGAAGCGCAACTATATCAAGCTCATGCGGATGCTTTTCCCAGTTTCTCGCCACGATACGGTAACCGTTTTTCTTCATCCATTCTGCGGTTATTTCTTCAAAATAATCGCCGGTAAGGCGTTTTTCCGTCTTTTTCATATCAGTGCATTTTTTTGAGAAAAGTTTTTCTGTATATATCGCATACCCCGTATTCCCGAATCTTTTCATAATGCTTTTCGGTAGGGTAGCCTTTATGCTCGTCAAGACAATACATCGGGTATTTTTCCGCAAGCTGCTGCATGAATCTGTCTCTTGTTACCTTTGCGATTATCGACGCGCATGCTATCGAAAGACTTTTTGAGTCGCCTTTTACAACGCATTCAAACGGAATATCAAGACCGCGGCACCTGTTTCCGTCAACAAGCGCGAACTGCGGCTTTGTTTCAAGTCCGTCAACCGCTCTTTTCATCGCAAGAAAAGTTGCGTTGAGAATATTCAGAGAGTCTATCTCTTCGGGAGTGGCAAAAGCGGCGCACCAGCTGACCGCGGACGAGGTAATTGTTCCGTAAAGCTCTTCTCTTTTTTTCGGAGAAAGCTTTTTTGAATCGTCAGCACCTTCTATCATGGCATCTTTCGGCAGAATGACCGCCGCGGCGCACACAGGTCCGCAAAGACATCCTCTTCCCGCTTCGTCTATCCCGCAGAATACGGAATAAACATTTCGGTATTTATCGTCAAATCCGATTTCCGTCATCTCAGGCTCCGGTAATATTCTGATTTTCGTCATTGTCGCCGGATCTGTCGAGCGTTATTCGGCCGATCTTTCCGCCCCGGAATTCGTCAAGCAGAACGGATGCGGCGCGTTCGGTATCTATATGTCCGCCGGAAACGACAAAACCGCGTTTTTTTCCTATAAGGGAAAGCAGATCGAGGCTGCTTTCCGGAAGTTTTTCTGTGATTTTATATCTTGAAACAACAAGCGGCATATATCCGCAGTTTTTCAGAATGTCAAGAAGGCTGACGGCAAGCTCTTCGCAGTCGAGTATTTCGTCGCGTATCGCTCCCGTTACCGCAAGCTTTTCAGCGGCCGATTTATCGTCTATCTTAGGCCAGAGTATGCCGGGAGTGTCAAGGATATCGAGCCCCTGAGCGCTTATCCACTGTTTTCCGCGTGTGACGCCCGGTCTGTCTTCCGCCTTAGCCCGTTTGCTGCCGCAAAGACAGTTTATAACGGTTGATTTTCCCACGTTCGGAATGCCCAGGACCATTATTTTTATCGCCCTGCCGACCATTCCGCGAGCAGCGTTCTTTTCCGCCTTTTCCGCATAAGCGGTTTTGACCGCCGCGGTAAATTCCGCAGTAGCCTTCGCGCCGGTTGCTCTTGCATTGAAAAGAATAGCTGGAATTCCGCTTTTTTTGTATTGCGAAAGCCACTTTTCATTTTCGGCGGGATCTGCAAGATCGCTTTTATTCAGAATTATCATTCCCGGGCGGTTCGCTTTTGCGAGCATCGGCGCAATATCGGGGTTCCTTGACGAAAGCGGTATTCTCGCATCGAGAATCTCCACCGCCATATCTACCTGCTTCAGACTGTCTTCGATCATTCTGCGGGCTTTCGTCATATGTCCGGGATACCAGTTTATATTCAATCTACGGCTCCTATCTTATTGAAGGGGAAAAATCTTACGAATATCTTGCCGAGCAGGGTCCTTACGTCAACGCTTCCTATCGAGCGGCTGTCTACCGAGTCGGTCCGGTTGTCGCCCATAACAAAAATATGTCCCGCAGGGACTTCAAACGGATATTCTATCGGCGAACCTGCGCGTTTCGTGGTTATATTGCCCGTAAGATACGGTTCGTTGAGCACAACCCCGTCAACGATGACCTGTCTTGTTTCTTCGTTTATATCAACTACCTGACCTTCCGTTGCGATAACGCGCTTTACAAGAAGTTTGTTTTCGCCATGGATGTATTTTCGCGTCAGTTCGTTGCTGACGGGCTGAAAAACAACTATGTCGCCCTGTTTAGGAGTGTAAAAAAGCTCGGAAACAAGATATCTGTCGCCGTCCTGCATCGTAGGAACCATAGACGTTCCGTCAACGTACCCCGTTCTTACAACGAGGGTAAGAAGAAATACGGCGGCAACAACGGATGTTACTATTATATCTGCTACGTAATCAAAAAAGCCCTGAACGACAGTGTGTTCTTTGCCGAACTTCGGATCGGACGGTTCGTTCGTTTCGGGTGCGCCTGCGGGCATTACTTCGTTTTCGTCCATTTTATTCTCCTGATATAAAAATAATGCGGTATTCAACCGTCAACAGAGAGTGAACACCGCATAATTTACGCTGCCGGACAATGATCGTTATTCACCGTTACGGCGTGGAAAATCGGATCCGGACGTCTTATTCCCCGGATACAGGTCGTGTGACCGCAATCAGATTTTCTCTTTGACTTTGGCAGCCTTACCAACTCTGTCACGAAGATAGTACAGTTTGGCGCGACGGACGTTACCGTTACGGACTACCTCAACCTTTGCGATGTTGGGGGAGTTGATCGGGAAAGTCTTTTCTACGCCTACACCGTATGCAACGCGGCGAACTGTAACAGTTTCGGATACGCCTCCGTGCTTCTTGGCAATTACGGTTCCTTCGAATACCTGGATTCTTTCACGGGAACCTTCTTTGATTTTCACATGGACTTTTACAGTGCTGCCGATGTCGAAGGGCAAAGCTTCTTCTCTGATCTGGTCCTTGGTGAAAAGATCAAGTTTGTTGGACATCTTCTCTTCCTCCTGATATTATTCAGTGCGCGAAGCGTTCTTGCAGAGAGGGCAGAGGACCGCTTCATAAGCAATTAATTATATCACAAAAAGTCTCTTATTTCAATAGCGTTTTTTGAATTAATTGTGAATTATTGGTAAGACGGAGCGCTATTCCTCGTCTTCTTCCTCTTCGTAGGGCGGAGCAAGCGGAATGACAACGGTAAATGCCGTGCCTTTTCCCACTTCGCTTTCAACGAGTATCGTGCCCTTCATAAGGTCGGCAAGCTCCCACGCTATCGAAAGACCGAGACCTGAACCCGTTTCCGAACCGCCCCGCGCCTTGTCGGCCTTGTAAAATCTGTCGAAAATATACGGCAGATCCTCTTCTGCGATTCCAACGCCGGTGTCCTTTACCGTGATATATGCGTAGCCGTCGTCTTTTTCTTCCGCCGTTACCGTTACCTTGCCGCCCTGCGGAGTGAATTTGATGGAATTGTCAAGCAGGATGATTATCATCTGGCGGAGTCTGTCATAATCGGCAAGCACAAATTCCATCTCATGCGGCTCAAATTCAAGCGTTATGCCTTTTTCTTCGGCAACGGGACGCAGCTTGGAGGTGATATCGGCTGTCAGGGACATTGCGTCAACGGGTTTTATCTCCATTACGATATGCCCCGCCTTGTATTTGGATGTATCGAGAAGATCTCGCACAAGCCTTTCAAGAGCGAGCGTTTCCGTTTCTATTCTTGAATAATACGCCTGTTTTTCCTCTTCGGTTTCTGCCGCGCCGTCTATCAGCGCTTCCGCAGAGCCTTTTATTACCGTCAGGGGCGTTCTGAATTCGTGAGATACGTTTGCAACGAAATCTGTCCGCAGCTGTTCAAGCCTCTCTGACTGACTTATGTCGCGCACGATAACCACAACGCCTTCGGTAATATCGTTGTTCTGGATCCTTGTGGCGGTGAATTTGAGAATATCCTTTCCGTTAAGAACAACGGTTTGCTTCTGCCCCGTCTGCATGGCGCGCATTATCATCTCAACAACCGCAGGGTCCTCAAGCTGATTCTGGCTGCACAGCTGCAAAAGCGCGGTATTGTAGCTTTGCAGATGCATATTCGTATCGTATGAGGCAAGACCGTCCGATACGTTTTCGATTATGTTCGCGATCTTGTCTTTCTCGTTTTTCAGCCTTGTGAACGTGCCGCCGAGATTGTATGCAAGATGATTGAGCGCGTGAGCGAGGTCCTGAAGCTCCGTTTTGTCCTTCGTTCTCACCCGTATTGAAAAGTCACCGTTTGCGATCTCGGTCGAAGCGCGGCACATTTCGTTTATGGGCTTTGTCAGATGTATGCCGAGAAGGACTGCGAAGATAACGGTAACCACAACGGAAACAGCAAACGTCAGCGCAAGGATGCCTGCCGATGCGGAAAATGTTTCGTTTATGTATTTGAACGGAGAATGCATGAGAACCGCGCCTATAACCTTCGGGTTTTTGCTGTCGATCGCGTCTTTTTCATAAATCGGCACGGCAACGGTCATGGTCCTTTCACCGAAATTGGATGAAAACTCCGTTGTAACGCTCTTTTTTCCCGCAAGACATTCGGTTATTATATCGCTTTCCTTTTTTGTCAGCTGGCTCACCGAGACGGGCCAGGACGCATATTTGAGAGGAATAAAAAATCCGTCGGGCTTGCATATCCAGAGATTTGCATTTACTATGCTTGAAACAAGCGTTGCGTAATCCGGAAAGTTTTTTGCTTTCAGGGTAGGCTCTTCAAGAGTGTTTTCACTTGAAATGAAGTTGGCTATGCCGTTTGCGCAGCTGAGCAGTGCGTCGCTCTTTTCACGGTATGCATATCTTGAAAAAAGCGTCATAAAAACCGCGCTGGTGATTAAAACCACCAGCACAGTAACTGATATGAATACGGCAATGACCTTTGAAGAAAGGCTTTTAAACATTATTTGACCTCGAATTTATATCCGACGCCCCAAACCGTTTTTATGTCGAAATTGACGGACTGATTGAGATTGAGCTTCGTTCTGATGCGCTTGATGTGCGTATCAACGGTTCTTGTGTCTCCGAAATACTCATAGCCCCAGATATTCTCGAGAAGATGATCTCTTGTGAATACTCTGCCCGGATTTGAAGCGAAAAGCCAGATTATCTCGATTTCCTTCTTCGTTAATACTACGGGATTTCCGTTTACATACGCCTCATAGCTGTTCATGTCAACAACCAGACCTGCGATCTCGATGCGCTTTGAGCGTTCGTCGGAAATATCGTCCGTAACGCGGCGCAGAACTGCCTTGATCCTCGTCATTACTTCTCTGGGTGAGAACGGCTTGGGTATATAGTCGTCCGCGCCGAGATCAAGACCCATTATGCGCTCTGCTTCCTCATTTTTCGCAGAAACGATTATGATGGGAACGCTTGATGTCTGTCTGATCTGACGGCAAACGTCAAAACCGTTCATTTTCGGCATCATAACGTCGAGAAGTATAAGAATGGGGTTGAATTCCTTGAACATTTTGAGGGTCTGCTCGCCGTCATAGGCGCAAATGCATTTGTAACCCTCTTTTTGCGCATACGCCTTAAGGATATCCACTATATCCTTATTGTCGTCCGCGATAAGTATGATTTTATCCATACAGCGACCTCCGTAAAAAAAATTTCACCAATATATTAAAGATTATATCATAAAAAGTCACGATTGTCAATAATTTTTTTCAAATATGTTTGAATTCCACGGAAAAAAATTAGAATTTCCGAAAATCAGGTTAAATTTCTGCCTGCAGGGCTATCTTAGCACGTTTATAAGGTCTCCGCGACCGCATTTGAGGAGCGCTTCTTTTACGAGAGCGCGGTTTTTCGGGTTTCGGTACTGCAAAAGAGCGCGCTGATACGCTTTTTCCTTTGCCGTTCTCGGCACGTATACCGGCTGCATGGTGAAAGGATCGAGTCCCGTATAGAACATGCAGGTAGAAACGGTGCCGGGCGTTGGATAGAAGTCCTGGACCTGCTCAGGCTGATAACCTATGCTTTTTATGTAAAGAGCAAGGTTTACAGCGTCGTTCAGCGTGCAGCCTGGGTGGGAGGACATAAGATACGGAACGAGGAACTGGTTGCAGCCGAACTTTTTGTTGAGGGCGAAATATTTTTTGTAAAAAGCTCTGTAATACGAAAAATACGGCTTACCCATTTTTTCGAGAACTTTGTCTGAAGAATGCTCGGGTGCCACTTTCAGCTGTCCGCTGATATGGTATCTGACGAGCTCGTTGAAAAAGTCGTCCTTTTTATCGAGCATAAGGTAGTCAAAACGTATTCCCGAGCGAATGAATACCTTTTTCACTTTCGGCAGAGCGCGCAACGTGCGCAGAATGTCGAGGTATTCCGAGTGGTCCGCCTTGGCTGCTGGACACGGTTCAGGCGCGAGACACTTTCTGTCTTTGCACAGCGATTTTTTCGCACAGGCGTTTTTTCTGAAATTCGCGGTCGGTCCGCCTACGTCATGGATGTATCCCTTGAAGTTTTTCAGCGTCGTGAGAAGCTTTGCTTCCTTAACGACGGAGTCCTTCGATCTTGCCGTAATGTTTCTGCCCTGATGAAATACTATAGAGCAGAAGTTGCAGCCCCCGAAACATCCTCTGTTGTGCGTGATGGAAAACTCAACTTCCTGAAGTCCGGGCACGCCCCCGTCTTTTTCATACATCGGATGATACGTGCGCGTATACGGAAGGGCGTATACCTCGTCCATCTCCTGCTGAGTGAGCGGTTTTGACGGAACGTTCTGCAAAACGTATCTGAGAGAGTGCTTCTGCACAAGCGGTCGCCCTTCGAAAGCGTCCTGCTCGTTATACTGAATCACCGTCGCTTCTGCAAACTTCCTTTTGTCTTTCTTTACCTCTTCAAACGACGGGCAGAAAACGGCGTTTTCGGGTATTTTATCTGTTATCACGCACGTTCCCGGGATATCCGTTATCGTTTTTACGTCCTCACCGTCGGCAAGACGGCGGCATATTTCCTTCATGGAGTGTTCTCCCATACCGAAAGATAGGATGTCCGCCGACGAATCAACGAGTATCGATCTGCGGACCTCGTTTTGCCAGTAATCGTAATGGGCAAACCTGCGAAGGGACGCTTCAAGGCCGCCGATAACAATCGGAACGCTGCCGAACGCCTCGCGTATCTTGTTGCAGTAAACTATCACTGCTCTGTCTGGTCTCAGCCCGGGTTTTCCTCCCGGAGAGTATGCGTCGATCTCCCGTCTGTTTTTCGCAACGGTATAATGCGCGACCATTGAATCGATATTGCCGGAATTAACAAGAAAACCGTATTTCGGTTCGCCGAGCCTGCGAAACGAGTTAATATCCTTCCAGTCAGGCTGGGATATTATACCCACGGTGTGTCCCTGCGATTCGAGGACTCTTGAAATTATAGCAGTGCCGAAAGACGGGTGATCGACGTAAGCGTCGCCCGTTACGAGTATAAAATCAAGCCTGTCTATTCCTCTTTCGTCCATATCCTCGCGGGAAACGGGCATAAAAACACTGTTCATACTAAATCTTTCTTTACTGCTGTTTTCTTGCTTTCATTTCAAGCCACTGAGATTTTGTAATAAGCACTTCACGCGGCGTTGAACCCTGATAGGGACCGACTATTCCGCGCGCCTCCATAACGTCTATGAGCTTGGATGCTCTGACGTAGCCGAGTCCGACGAATTTCTGAAGCATCGTGGTCGAAGCCTGACCTTTTTCGACAACGCACTGTATAGCCTCGTCAAGCTTGGGATCGTCGATCTCATCATCGTCGTCTGCTCCGGCTTTCGCACCGGACTTCTGCATTGCGGCGTTCTGTTCGATCTGTTTGATAATATTGTCGTCGTAAACGTTTTCCCTGCCGTGTTTAACGGCTTTAACCGCCTTTTCGACCTCCTGGTCTGAAACGAAGCAGCCCTGAACGCGTATCGGCTTGACCTCACCGAGAGGTGCATAAAGCATATCGCCTTTTCCTATGAGCTTTTCTGCGCCCGAAGCGTCAAGGATGATATGCGAGTTTATCTGCGATGATACCGCAAAAGCGATTCTTGACGGGATATTTGCCTTGATAAGTCCCGTTATAACGTCTGCGGAAGGACGCTGCGTTGCTATTACAAGGTGCATGCCCGCAGCTCTTGCCATCTGAGCAAGACGGCATATAGAGTCTTCAACATCGCCTTTCGCTGCCATCATAAGGTCGGCAAGCTCGTCTATAACTATAACTACCTGCGGCAACTTCTTTTCACCCGGAGGCAGAGTTTTGTTGTAACCGTTGAAGTCGCGAACGCCTTTGTCGGCAAAAAGCTTATATCTTTGCAGCATTTCGCCAACTGCCCAGCTGAGAGCTCCTGCAGCCTTGTTCGGGTCTGTTACGACCGGTATGAGAAGATGCGGAATGCCGTTGTAAACGTTGAGCTCAACGACCTTCGGGTCAACAAGGATAAGCTTTACCTCATCGGGAGTTGCTTTGTAAAGAAGGCTGATAAGGATCGAGTTTATGCAGACCGATTTACCTGAGCCCGTAACGCCCGCGATGAGAAGATGCGGCATCTTTGCAAGGTCTATTACCACGGGCTGTCCGCTGATGCTCTTGCCGAGCGCAACGGCGATCTTGCTCTTGCTTGCGGCAAATTCCTCGCTGCCGATTATTTCTTTGAGATATACTATGCTTGTGGTCTTGTTAGGTATTTCTATTCCTATCGCCGATTTTCCGGGTATAGGCGCTTCGATTCTTACTGCGGGCGCCGCAAGGTGAAGGGCGATATCGTCAGAAAGATTTGCTATCTTGCTCGTCTTTACGCCGGTTCCGGGCTGAAGCTCGTATCTCGTTACCGTAGGACCGCGCTTTGCGTCAAGCACCTTCGCGTCTATCTTGAAGTCTGAAAGCGTTTCTATCAGGCGGGCGGCGTTCTGCTTCAGCTCGTCGCGATAAAGCGCGGCGTTGTTGTCAGGAACGAACGAGAGAAGATCGAGCGATGGGAATTCGTATCCGTCAGATTCGGTTTCAAGAAGTTTTTCAGGCGTTTTCTGCGATGATATTTCCACCGTAGCTCCCGCGAGAGCCTCCGAAACGTCGGTATTTTTCTGAGGTTCTTCGATCGTTTCCGTCTTCGGCGGTTCTTCTTTTTTCGGCTCCGGTTTCGGCGGTTCTTCGACCGGCTGTTCGGTCACTGCCGGAACGACGGGCGGTTTTTCCGGCTGCGGGATCGGTTTTTCGGGCCTCTGCCTTACCGGTTTAGGATTGCTGCCGAAATTGAGCAGCAGATCGTCTATATCTTTTTCGGAAAGCGAAGCGGTGTTGTTGCTTTTGACGGACTGCTTTTTCTTCGCGGATTTCTTGCCCTTTGAAGAATAGCTTCTCGTTATTTCGTTGAGAATGCTGTCAACGTCGTCCGTTCTGTTGGGAGCGGAGTCTTTTTCAAGCAGCAGCTCGGGCTGTTTACGCTTTTCTTTCGACGTGGGAATGGGTTCGGAAGCGATATTCTTTTTGAGATCGCTGATATCTTTTTTCATTCCCTTAATATCCTTGCTCAACGCTTTGTCGGGCTTGGCAACGGGCTTTTTTTCGGGGTATTCGCCGTGACGCGTAAAGAGTGAAAGCGGGTTGATGCCTGTTGCGATGATTAAAAGAGCGATCATTATAACGGCAACTATTATTCCCGCGCCTATTTTTGAACATAACGCTTCAAACGGAGCCGAAAGCCATCCACCTATAACGCCGCCGGAGGCAAGAGAATTGCCTTTTTCCCACAGTTCTGCCGTGTAAGCGGCAAAATAATCGCGAAAAGCCTCTTCTCCCTGCTCTTTTGCAGTGTATGCGACAATGTTGAAAAAAGTTGAGAAAGAAAGAATGAACGCGAAAGAGAACACTGATTTTGAGATCACCCTGTTGTCTTTAAGAAACAGCATGACGGCGGAGTAAACGAAGAGAACGGGACACAGTATCGCTCCCGCGCCGAAAAGTCCGAGAAAACCTGCTCTCAATACGCTGCCGAGCGGACCGAAAAGATCCGAAACAAGGCTTACCGATACTATGACTGCCGCAAGCACGAGGATAAGCCCCGCTACGGTGTCCTGTATGTAAGCTTTTTTCGCGGCTTTTTTGTCTGTCAGCTTTTTAGCTGTCTTTTTTTCTGCCAATTAAAAAACTCCCTTGCTGTGTTTTATGTGTGTTTTGTTGTTTCCGTAAACCGACCGTTTGAACGCATCCATCACATGCGCACAATCCGGTCATTTTATTATAACACAGAAATGACGAAAAGTAAATATTTTTTGCTCGATTTTCCGCAAAAAAATATTGCTTTTTTTCTCTTTTTATGCTATTATATAGATAAATAAACACTAAAGGAGCGGAAAGGTTTATGGAAAACGTTTACACTGTAAAAATATACGGCTATGAGATCACGCTTTATTCTACCGAAACCGAAGAATATACAAGAAAGATCGCGGCTGCGGTCGAAGAAAAAATAAAAGAACAGACCGAGGCAAACCCCAGCGCGTCCCTCGCAAAAGCAAGCATCCTTGCTCTTATGGATCTTTACGATCAGCTTATCAAGCTTCAGGTCGGCGCCGACAATATGCGTCTGCAGCTGAAAGATTATCTTGACGACACAACAAAGGCGATCGCGGAAAGAGACGAAGCGCGCAGAACAGCCGAAAAACTCAGAGACGAGCTTCTCGCCCTGAAAATAGACCTTACCAACAAATAATCACAAGTATTCTTAAACCTTATGGAAATTCTCTCTCCGGCAGGCTCCCCCGAAGCGCTTCGCGCAGCCGTTCTTTCCGGGGCGGACGCAGTGTATATGGGGGCTTCCGGATTTAATGCGCGTAGAAACGCCAAAAATTTTTCGGATGACGAACTTCGGCGATCGGTTCTGTTTTGCCATGAACGGGGCGTATCGGTGTATATCACACTCAATACCCTCGTTTACGACAGGGAGATCCCCGAGGCGCTTAAGCTTGCCGAATTTTTAACCGAAATCGGCGTAGATGCCTTTATCGTTCAGGACTTAGGGCTGGCGTCTCTGCTGAAAAAATGCTCGCCGTCCGTCCGTCTTCACGCCAGCACGCAGATGTCGGTATGTTCTCTTGACGGAGTTGAAACGCTTGCCGATCTCGGCTTTTCGCGCGTTGTTCTCGCAAGGGAGCTTTCTGCCGCGGATATAGCGTATATAGCGGCAAGAAGCCCGATAGAAACAGAGTTTTTCGTTCACGGCGCGTTTTGCATGTCATACAGCGGGCAGTGCTATATGAGTTCGATAATCGGTGGCAGGAGCGGCAACAGAGGAATGTGCGCCCAGCCATGCAGACTGCCTTACAGAAACGGATACGCTCTGAGCCTTAAAGACAACTGTCTGCTTGAATATGTTCCCGAACTCAGAAAAGCCGGCGTGACGTCTCTGAAAATAGAGGGACGCATGAAGGGCCCCGAATACGTCTCCGCCGTAACGGATATGTACGTCCGCGCGAAAAACGGCGAAGAATATACCGAAAAGAAAAAAGAGTATCTTGCAGACGTTTTCAGCCGCCAGGGCTTCACGGACGGCTACTATACGAATAAAACGGGAGAAAAAATGTTCGGAGTCCGTCCCGAAAACGCCGAACAGATAAAAGTAGAGCTGCCGAAAGACGAGTTCAAGCGCTTTCCCGTTGATTTTTCTTTTGTGAGCAACGGGAAAACGGCAACTGTCAGCGCAACGTGCCGTGACGGATATTCCTGCTCCGTTCAAACAGAAGTATCAAAAGCGGAAAAACGACCGACGACGGCCGAGGATATTTTTTCCGCGCTTTCAAAGCTCGGCGGAACGCCGTATTTTGCAGGAAACTTTTCATGCGAAACGGGCGAAAACGATTTTATTTCCGTCGCTTCGCTTAACGCTGCCAGACGCGAGCTTATCAAAAATCTTACGGAAATGCGCATAACGAAAAATCAGTCGTTCACGTTCAAAAAAACGGATCGGTATGTTTTTTCTCCCGCCGAAAAGACCATGATAGAGGCGTTTTTCCTTGATCCTGCGTCGGTCCCCGAAAATACTGACGATCTTTTGCTGATATGGCTGCCGTCCGAGTTTTTTACCCGCAAAAACTCCGAAAAACTCGTTCTTAAATACGGCGATAAAACGGGCATTGCCCTGCCATCTGTTTTTCATGACAGTGAAAGGGCAACGGTGCTGAAACAGCTTGAAGCCGCAAAAAACGCGGGTGTAAAGCATGCTCTTTGCGGAAATATCGGACACATACGCCTTGCCGCGCAATACGGTTTTACCGTTCACGGAGATTACGGCCTGAATATAGTCAATTCTGAGTCCGTAAAAGAATACTCCGCCCTAGGCGCAGAATACAAAACGCTTTCTTTTGAGCTTTCAATGCGGCGCGCAGGCGACCTTTGCGGAAAAGATACGGGAATCATAGCATACGGCAGACTTCCCTTCATGATAATGAAAAACTGTCTTAAGGGCGGCAGCGGCAGCATATGCGCGCGCAAAGGAAAAACCGCCGTGCTTACAGACAGAATGAAAAAAGATTTTCTTCTTACGTGCGATTTCGGCTGCCGGAACAGACTCTGGAACTCGGATATCCTCTGGCTTGCCGATAAACAGCTTCCGCCGTTCGGCTTTATACGTCTGATATTCACGGACGAAACGCCGCAGCAGGCGCAGCGCGTAATAGAAGCATATTCGGGTATATCATCCCCGCCGCCCGTCAATATGACGAGAGGGCGTTATTATTCATAAAATAAAAAGACCGCCCGAAGGCGGCAGAATGGAGAACAGTATGAAAATCGGAATAATCGCAGATCTGCATCTGCCGAAAAAAGAATTTCCGCCGCGCCCCGAGCCCGGCAAAAAGCCCGAACCGCTGCCCGACGATCCCGTTACGGCAGGCGTAAAGGCGTTTTATGAAAAGGCAAAACAGGAAAAATACGATTTCGTCATCAATCTCGGCGATCTTATTAACGGCACGGACAACGAAGACGACGATTATATGACGGCAATGATGTTTTCCCGTTCCATGATAAGCTCAACGGTAAACACTTATTACGTTCTTGGTAACCGTGACGCAATGTGCCTGCCGAAAGACCTTCTTCTTCACTGCAATAAAAACCTCGGCGGAGCATACAGCTTTCTGAAAGATGGCGTTCTGTTTATCGCGCTTGACGCAAACTATTCGTGTGACGGTAAATCGTATGAGACCGGCTTTTCGGACTGGACTGACAGCTTGATTCCTGCCGCTCAGATCGAATTCCTTAAAAACCAGCTTGAAAGAACGGATTTTGAAAAAGCCGTTATACTCTGCCACCAGCGTCTCGATCTGTTTATGGACGGTCTTGAGCACGTCAATCCTCACGTCGTTTCAAACGCAGAGGAGATAAGACATATTTTAGAGCAATCGGGAAAGGTTGCGCTCGTTTTGCAGGCGCACTACCACAGCGGAGACGATACCGTGCAAAACGGAATTCGATACTATACGCAGAAGGCGTTTTTCAAAAATCTTTCATACTCCGTTTTAACGGCATCCTCCGACGGATTCACAATTGAAAAAGAGGAAATATGAAGCTTGAATATTCAAGAATAGAACGAAACGGTAAAAAACCTCCGGAGCCGTTTTATGCGTCTGCCGGCGCTGCGGGGCTCGATCTTACCGTTTTCGGTCAGGACGTTACCGTGCCCGCGGGATGTCACGCCATTGTGAGCACCGGTATCTGCGTGGCTGTGCCGAAAGGACATGTCGGACTTATCTTCGTCAGATCTTCCGTCGGCGTCAAAAGAGGGCTTATGCTTTCAAACAGCGTAGGCGTGATAGACAGCGACTACCGCGGCGAACTGCTCGTATCTCTTTTCAACACGAAAAAAGAGGACGTCATTCTTTCTGAAGGTGAAAGGATCGCGCAGCTTGTGATCGTTCCGTGTCCGCATTTCGACCTTGAAGAGGCAGACTCTCTTGACGAAACGCAGAGAGGCGCGGGAAGATTCGGCTCGACCGGAAAATAATAAAAAATAAAACAGGACGGCATATATCATCGCATATATGCCGTCTTTTTTTTCGTCTGTTTTTTCAGACTGTTATTTTCTGCTATTCCGCAGGCTCTTCATCCGCTTTTTCCGCAGATGCTTCCTGCTGTTCTTCTGCCGGGGCGGGGGATGGTTTTTCGGTTATGAAAATCACGGTATATTCGTTTTTTCCGTCTTTGTGCGTTTCGGAAGAAACGTCGTAGCCGTCAAGCGACTTTGAGTCGTTTACCGCTTTGAAAAGATTGACGTTTTCTTTCTGTTCGATCTCAAGGTATCTGCGGTTTGCAAAAGCAAATTCTCCGTCATAATATACAGCGATGCCGCAGGAGCGGGAACAGTCAAGTCCTTTCACAACGGCTCTTGCTTTTGCGTCCTTGGTTTTTGACGAAGCGTATATCCCAACTATGAGCGCAAGCAAAAGCAGAACGCCTGAAAAGATAAGTTTTTCGGGATATCCCGACTGAGAACGGATCACCAGAAAATACGTTCCTGCCGCGACCGCGCATGCGGAAAGGGCAAAGAGTATGCCGTAAAGATTTTTTTTCATCGTTATTCCTTTATTCAAACATATCTATCCTGCGCTGATGTTTTCCGCCCTCAAACGGAGTGGACAGAAAAACGTCAGCTATCTGCGAGGCAAGTCCGTCTCCCAATACCCTTGCGCCGATGCAAAGAACGTTTGCGTTGTTGTGAAGCCTGGTATACTTTGCAGAATACGTTTCGGAACAAACTGCGGCGCGTATGCCTTTTATTTTATTTGCCGCCATACTTACGCCGATGCCTGTGCCGCATATGAGTATCGCCTTTTCGCACTCTCCCTCAATTATCGCAGCGCACGCTTTTTTTGCGTATACCGGGTAGTCGCAGCTTTCTTCGCTGTACGTGCCGTAATCCTTATATTCGATACCGTTTTCTTCAAGATGCTTTTTCAGCTTTTCCTTAAGCGCGAATCCCGCGTGATCAGATGCAATGGCAATCATTTTGTTTCCCCCTGTATTTTCTGATTCTTTTCAGCTTCGAGCCGCTCTAAGCGCTCCCTTTCCGCCTGAGGCGGACGAAGGTATACCGCGCATAGGCTTTCATGTGTTTTTTCTTCGTAAAGTCCGTTGCTTATCGCTTCAAGTATGCCTTCAGGATGTATGAAAGATACGTTCTGGGCGGCAGTGAAAAAAGATACGTCATTTTTTCGGCATTCCGCGGCGAGGATATCTGTGCCGTCTCCTAAGACGAGCGTTTTTTTTCCTGATTTTTCGATCTCTTTCGCAAGTTCGTCCGCTGCGATCTGTCTGTCCTCGCAAAGGCGTGCAACTCCGGTCTGTCCGGATAAAAACATTGCGTTGTAAAGCATTCCTCTTCTCGCGTCGGAAACAGGACATATCATTCCGTCAAAGCCCCTTGCACCGCAGGCAAGCGCCGCTTCGGAAGATACCGCAAGACACGGCACGTCTTTAGTGAATGCGATCCCTTTTGCCGTGGCTACGCCGATCTTTACTCCGGTAAATGAGCCCGGACCGACGGTTACGGCAACGGCGTCAACGTCGTTTACCGATAAAAGAGCGTCTTCAAGCGCTTTTTTTGCGGACGGAAGAAGAGTCCGCGAATGCGTAAGCCCGTTGTTGAGAAAAACGGACGAAAGGACTTTTCCGTCTTTTATCACCGCTGCGGAACATGTAAGTCCCGAAGAATCTATGGCAAGGATAACGCCGTTCGGGACAACGTAATTACTCATCAAGCTCGATCACTCTTTCGTTTTCTTTCTCGCCGTATGAAATAACGATCTTTACGGCGTTTTCAAATCCGTCGCATTCTTTTCCCGCCCATTCAACAAACGTCAGGTCTGCTTCGCTGTCGTAAAATCCGGTGGAATACAGGTCGTCCTTATCGGTAATTCTGCAAAGATCGTAATGCAGAACGGTTTTATCTGCAACGGAATATTCGTTGCAGAGCGCGAACGTAGGGCTTGTCACGCGACCATCGTAACCGAGCGCCTTCATGCATCCCTGAACAAAAACCGTCTTTCCCGCGCCCATCTCTCCGTCAAGGCATATTACTGCGCCTTCGGGAAAGGTTTTCACAAGCCTTGCGGCAATTTCGCGCGTCTGATCCGCAGAACATGATATATATTTCATTCAGATCAACCCCATAAGCTTAACTAACGTGCCCGATGCCCAGTATACTGCCGGAATGGATACGATGTTCAGAAGAACGCAGATAAACGTTACCGCATTGCCGAAAACATGGTCAAGCCCGTATTCTTTATAAAAAACAGTCATTGAAATCATCGGTGAAGCCGCAAATATGACCGTCATAACACCGATCTGAACATAAGTAAAAAGACCGGTAAGCGCGGCGGCAACAGCAACGGCAAGAGGAATGACAAGACACTTGATAGGAACGAATATATATGTCATTTTGTCTTTGAAAACGCCTTTTATATCTGCTCCGACCAGCATCATGCCGAGATATACCATTGCAAGATACGAAAGGGCGGAACCGAATTTGTAAAGCGGCTCCTGAATGACCGCCGGCAGATTGAAGCCGAGCATTTTAAGAATGAACGATATTATGAAAACCACCGTTACGGGGTTTATGTGAATGCCCTTTTTCTTTTTTTCTCCCGAAAGCTTTTCTCCTCCCGCCGCAAGCACAGACACAGTAAGCGTCCACGATATAAGGTCTGAACCGAGCGCAACGATCGTGCATGTCAGAGCTCCCTCGTCGCCGAAAAGTCCCTGGCAGATAGGCAGCCCGAGAAATATCGCGTTAGGCGCGGAGAAAAGCGCATAAAAAACGTATTTTCTTTTATTGTCAGCTTTTGTGATCTTCGCAAAGAGCATTCCTGCCCCGAGAAGTGCAAGAGTGATAAGAGCGCCCGCGGCAAAGAGCGGAAGCTGTGAAATGATCTGCTGTTTCGTTATGTTTTCCGAAAGAAGTTTCGCGGCAAGCCACGCGGGAAACATAAGTCTTGTGACGATCTTCGATACCGAAGCCGCTGCGTCTTTTGATATATATCCCGTTTTAACGGAAATAAAGCCGCCTGCCATAAAAAGTGCGAGAACAAGAACGCACTGAATAACCGTAATAATCTCATCCATAGTATGTAGATTATAGCACAGTTTTTTTTTAATTACAATACCTGACAGAGATTTTATTCAAAAAAGATATTGTTTTTTCGGAATTTGTATGTTATAATCAGTTAATCACAACAAACACACCATACAGAGGCATTTATGTATAACCGATACACACAGCGAACAAACGCGATCGCCAGAAAAAAAAGAAGAAGAAAAAGAATGATACGCAGAGTGGTCACGACCCTGACAGGTCTTCTTTTGATCGCTTTTATAGCAGCCGCCGTTGTCTGGCTAATAACCGCGGCGGTGAATAAAAACAGAAAAGACGAACCCGACAATCCCCCGATTGCGGAACAAAGCGGCGAAACCGCTCAGGCGGAAGAGCAGCAACCCGTAACCGAAGAGGTCACGCAGACTGATCCCGAGGCGCCGCCCGCATCCCCTCCCGAAGAAATGCAGACCGTAACCGTTACCGAGGCGGATATAGGCAAGGGCATACTTATTCTTGTCAACAGGCAGCATCCTTACTCTTTTACCTCCGATTACGAGCTTATAGACCTTTTCACGTTCAAGTCGTCTTCATATAAATTCCGTGATACTGGTATGATGTTTGCGCCTTTTGCGGGCGAAAAGCTCAACGAAATGCTCGTGGATTTTCACAACCGGACGGGAAATCATATCATAAACATAATCAGCGCATACCGCGATATCGACACTCAGCAGAGGATATACGACTCTAAGCTGAAATATTATAACGGCGACGTTGAAACTACGGAAAAGTGGGTCGCTGTTCCCGGTTCGAGCGAGCATCATACCGGACTTGCCGTTGACCTCGGATTATATGACGACAACGGTGAAAGCTATGATTACGACGGTAAGGGAGAATACGCCTGGATCAACGAAAACTGCTGGAAATACGGGTTTATAGTCCGTTACGATTCCGCAAAAACCGATCTTACGGGTATCGCTTACGAGCCGTGGCATTTCAGGTATCTGGGTCTGCCTCACGCCGAAATAATCGCTTCCACAACATATTGTTATGAGGAATATATAGACTATCTCAAGTCCTTCCCGCAAAGCGGACAGCATCTTTTCTTCACGTCGTATACGGGAGAGCGGTATGAGATATTCTATGTTCCTTCAGAGGGAAAGGAAACGAAAATCGAGCTGCCGAAAGACTGCGAATATTTTATTTCAGGCAACAATGTTGACGGATTTATAGTTACGGTGACACTCAATGGAGATTCGTAAAGGCGAAAAGAAAGACGTTCCGGGCATAATGGCGATAATCAACGCCGCAAAATCGTTTTTCCGTGAAAACGGCATAGACCAGTGGCAAAAAGGCACGCCGGACGAAAAGATGGTGGAAAACGATATAAAAAACGGCGAGAGCTACGTTGTCGCGGACGGCGATAAGGTTCTTGCTACGTGCATGATCTCACTGCGCGGAGAGCCGACTTACGGCAAGATATATAACGGAAAATGGCTGTCGGACGGAAGCTACGGCGTGATTCACCGCGTTGCCGTTGCCCCCGGATCGAAAAAAAGCGGACTTGCGTCTTTTATGATAAAACAAGCCGAAAAAATAACGCTTTCGGCGGGTTTTACGTCCCTTCGTGCCGACACTCATGAAAACAACGTTCCCATGAGGAACATGCTCGATAAAAACGGTTTTGTTTATTGCGGCGGAATAATACTTTCCGACGGTTCGCCGAGAAGAGCTTATGAAAAAATTCTGAATTGAAAAATGGTTGCCCGCGTCAAAAAAAGGTTGACATGCGGGCAACTTTGGTTTATAATATAAATATAAATAATAAAACATCAGACAGGAGAAAAGACCATGTACAAATATATGTCCGATATCCCCGAAAAATGCCTTGAATTCAAACCGAGATCATACGTATGCAACCGCGCGAAGCTTCCTCCTCAGATAGACGGCAGACTTGACAAGCCTTTCTGGGACGCAGCAGAGTGGAGCGAAGATTTTGAAGATATCGAGTGGAACTCTGTCCGTCCCGCTCCGTACCACAGAACGCGCATGAAAATGCTGTGGGACGACAATGCTCTTTATATCGGCGCATACCTTGAAGAGGATAAGATCTGGGGAACGCTCACCGAGCGTGACTGCGTTATCTTCAACGACAACGATTTTGAGATCTTCATAGACCCCGACAGCGATACTCACGCATATTTTGAGTTTGAGATGAATGCGCTCAACACCATATGGGATCTTCTTCTCGTAAAACCTTACAGAGACGAGAGAAACAAGGTCTTCAACGGTCTTGACATAAACGGAATCAAAACGGCGGTCCATATAGACGGCGTTATCAACGATCCTTCCGCGATACCCGAAAACAAGGGATGGTCTGTTGAGGTAATGATGCCCTGGACCACGCTCAAAGAGGGCAACGGCAATAAAATTCCCGTTCCGGGAGATTTCTGGCGCATAGACTTTTCGCGTGTCGAGTGGCGCACGGAGGTAAAAGACGGAAAATATTCCAAAGTTATAAACCCGGAAACAGGTATCAGATATCCCGAAGATAACTGGATATGGTCTCCGATCGGTCTTGTAAATATGCATATGCCCGAGCTCTGGGGCTTTTTGTGGTTTACCGACGGCACGGTAGACGAGAAGAATTTCGTCATTCCGAAAAACGAATATCTCAAATGGGAGCTTCGCAAGCTATACTATATGGAAAGAAACTACTACAAAAAACACGGCAGATTCTGCGCCGATTTCAAAGAGCTCTGCGGCGACGAAAGGCCTGCGATAGACCCTGTAATAGAAACAACGAGCCATACATACGAGGCTTATATCCCCGCGGCTGAAGGCGGAAGAGTTTATATCCGTCACGACGGTCTTGTATACGTCTCAGACGACTGATCCGGCTTTAATACTGAAACGGAAGGAATAAAAAAATGATTACTTTTACCGATGAACAGAAAAAACGTATAAACGATGCGTACGCCGTTGCGGAAAAATACGCCGGCGGCAGAAGATACGATATATGCGAAGATCTCGGCAGATGTGAAAACGAAACGGAAGAATACTGTTTTAAGTTCCTTGTCGCGTATCTTCCCATGACCGATATCACAAACTGGACGGGCGAGCTTTTTTACAATCACGTCCACACGTGTCTGCAGAATTTCGAAAAAGTATCGTGGAGCGATAAGATAGATACCGAAACATTCCTCAACTTCGTGCTTATGATACGTGTAAACAATGAAAATCTCGAGCATTACAACGCCGTTATCTTCAACGAGGTCTGGCCGAGAATAAAAGATCTTTCAATAGGCGATGCGGCTCTCGAAATAAACCTCTGGTGCTTTGAAAAAGCAACGTATGCCTCTACCGATATAAGAACGGTCTCTCCGCTCACAATGATGCGCAACACAAACGGCAGATGCGGCGAAGAATCCACGTTCCTTACTTCCGCGCTTCGTTCATGCTGCATTCCAGCAAGACAGTGCTATACTCCGCGCTGGGCGGCATCAGAAAGCAACCATGCATGGGTAGAAGTGCTTGTCGACGGTAAATGGTGCTATATCGGCGCCTGCGAACCCGATGCCTTCCTTAACAGCGGCTGGTTCCGTATGCCCGCGTCTAGAGCCATGCTCACAAATACCAGAGTTTTCTCGGGATTTATGCCTGCCGGCGCGAAATTCGTTTCAACGTCCGAAAAAATCAAGGAACTCAATACCCTTGATATTTACGCCGATACCCGAGACGTGACCTGCACCGTGCTTGAAAACGGAACCCCGAAAAAAGATGTCAGAGTTGAAATGGCGCTTATAAACTTCGGCGAACTCTTCGACTTTTCAGACAGTCTTACCGATGAGAAGGGCAAAACTTACTTCCGCACCGGATACGGAGATCTTTTTATCACCGCCACGAAAGACGACAAGATCCTTTACGGCAAAATAGACGTCAGAGAAACCGATAACGTCACTCTAAACTGGGAAAACGCATCCGATTTTGAAAACCTTCCCGCAGAATTCGATTTTGACGTTATCCCGCCCGCACAAAAAGAGCTTCCCGAGATAAAGAGACCGGACAACGCCAAAGAAATCGTCGCGGCATTCTCCGTCCGTCAGAAAAACGCCGAAAAGATCCGCATAGACTATAAAAACACTTTCTTCAACGAAAACAGCGATTCTCCGCTTTTCGCAAAATATCCCGATCACGCTTCCGATATAAAGCAGTTCCTTATAGACGCTCAGGGCAATGCGGCAAAGATAGAAGCGTTTATAGATGATCCCGCAAATATCGCCGACAAATGCGCGTTCCTCAAAGGTCTAAGCCGCAAGGACTTCGGCGACGCGGACAATATCATTCTTGAAAAACAGTTTGCGCATCAGATAAAATATGCCCCGTGCTTTACCGATAACAGACTCACTTTCGAAAGATACGTCCTTCCCATACGTATCGCAAACGAGTGGCTCTCCGCGTGGGGCGCACCGATAGAAGCATTTTTTGACGATGAAAAGAAAGCGGCTTTCAGGGCTGATCCTTCTTCTGTTCATAAATACGTCGAAAACGAGATAGAAGACAGCAGAGATTATGATTACGACTCTCTTGTCGCTCTACCCTACAATCTTCTTCTTACGAAACGCGGTTCACAGTTCTCAAAATCAGTCCTTGAAACCGCTATCTGCCGTTCTCTCGGCATCCCGGCAAGAACGACGTATACCGGCGAGGTCGAATACTGGAAAGACGGCGAGTGGTTCAGCATGCGCGGCGTGGCTCTCAGCGAAGAACGCTCCGCTACTCTCGTTCCCACGTTTACGGGGACGGAGAACGCATACAGAAACGCAAACCTCGAACGCTATGAAAACGGTGAATTTATTTCCGTTCCTCTTTACAGACGCAGAAGAAACAGCGATGACGGCGTTTCCGAAGAGGGCGTGCCTCTCATTCCGGGCAGATACAGACTTATGACTAACTTCCGCATCAAAAACGGAGGCATTCAGGCAAAGATGTATCACTTTACCCTTGCAGAAGGCGAAACGCTTGCAAAAGAGTTCGTCGTTCGCGGAACAGAACCGGCTGAAAAGAGCGAGAAGAAAAAGATCTTTGATGCCGAGATCAGGGATAAGAACGGAAACGCACATAAGCTTTCCTCTCTTGTAAAAGAAGGAACTACCGTTTTTGCATGGCTCGGCGTTCGTGAAGAACCTACTGAGCACCTTTTCAACGAAATGCTTTCAGTTGCCGAAGCCTATAAACCTGTTTCGGACAGAGTATATTTTATGGTAAAAAACGAAGGCGATCTTACTCACGTCACCCTCAAAAAACTGCTCGGTATTCTTCCGGATATCAACGTATACTTCTTTGACGGCATTCCCGAAGAGGTCTATACTTCCCTTGCCAACAAGGATAAACGTCTGCCTCTCGCAGTAGCTGCGGATAAAGACCTCAGCGTATCCGTGATCTCAACCGGATATAATATAGGCAGCGCAGAGCAGCTTCTTGCCGCTCTGACGGAGAAATAAAAACAATAAAAATAATACAGGAGGTATAAAATGGCGGAATTATTCTCAATAACGATTGCCAGACAGTGCGGCAGCCACGGCAGATCGGTTGCAAAAAAAATAGCCGAAAAACTCGGCATTGATTATTACGACAGGGAGCTTATCTCGCTTGCGGCGAAGAAAAGCGGAATGAACCAGAAGATTTTCGAAGATCTTGACGAGAAGCCCACAAACTCGCTTCTTTATTCCCTTGCAATGGGCGCATACGCTATGGACGGCCAGTATGTTTACTGGGGCAATTCCGCCGTTCCTCTTTCGGATAAGGTCTACAATATCCAGTCAGACCTCATACGCAGTATCGCGGCGGAAAAATCGTGTGTTTTTCTCGGCAGATGCGCCGACTATGCGCTGAGAGACACATACAGATCCGTTCACGTGATGGTCACCGACATTTTGCAGAACCGAATTGACAGCTATATGATAGAAAATGATATTTCCGACAGAAAAAAGGCTGAGGATGAGGTAACAAAGATCGATAAAAAGCGCGCAAACTACTACAGTTTTCATACAAATAAAAGCTGGAACAGCGCGGACAGCTTCGATCTTTGCGTTCGCACAAGCGTTCTGGGCATTGAAGGCACTGCCGATATGATCATCGATTTTGCGGAAAAGAAGCTGGGCAAACTGACCTGAAATGAAATGCGTCTTTTCTAACTGCCGAAAAGAAACGGATAAATACGTCACGCTCGGATATGAAAACGAGAATGGGGATCGCGTCAGAGAGATCATTGCCGTTTGCGACCCGTGTACTGCCGTATTTCTTGCCGCACTTCGCGAAAAATACAGGTCCTTAAGAATAATCTGCGCAAACATACTCGGATACGGACTTGCGGCGCTTATTCTGCCCGCTCTGATATTTGATATCGTTCGTATTCCCGCGCTTATCGTCTGTCCGCTTATCGCCGCGGTGTTTATCCCCCTTACCGTTATTTTCAGACGCAGGGAGATAATATGCGGCAACGATCTTATCGACGGTGAGCTTGAAAAATACAGAACAGGTGCGGCTCTCAAAGCGCTTGAAGAAAGCGAACGAAAATATTTTGTTCTCGAAAAAGACCGATAAAATCAAATCATATAAAGAAAACCGGGAAAAACACTCACGTTTTTCCCAGTATTTTTTCGTATTACTCTTTTTCGCTGAAGCTGTCTTTTCCTACGCCGCATGTGGGACATTCAAAGTCGTCGGGAAGATCTTCAAATTTCGTTCCCGGAGCAATTCCGTTTTCGGGATCGCCGAGCTCCTCGTCATATTCCCAGCCGCAGACATCGCATACGTATTTTTTCATTTTATTTACCTCCGTTTTTTATTTTACTGTTTTATTTCTTCAAAGTCGGCAGCGCCGTGCTTGCAAAGGGGACAAACAAAATCCGCGGGCAGCTCGTCGCCTTCGTAAACATAGCCGCAAACCTTGCATACAAAGCCTTTTTTGCCGTCAACGTCAGGCTTCGGCTTTACGTTGTTCTGATAGTATGTATACGTCATAGTTTCTCCGTCCGAAATAACTCTTGCTTCGGTAACAGAGCATATAAACATTCCGTGCGTGTCAAGATCGACGTATTTTTCAACTTTGAGCGACATGAACGCATTTATATATTTATCAAGGAATATCAGTCCGTTATCCGATCTGAGAGATTCTTCGCCGGCAAACTTATCAACATTCCTTCCGCTTGCAAATCCGAATTTTTCAAAAACGGAAAACGGAGCGTCTGTTGAAAGACAGTTTACGTTCATTATACCCGTCTGCATAATTACGTGATGAGAGTAATTCTGCTTATTTATCGTTACGGCGATCCTGTTCGGAGTGTTCGTGACCTGAGATACGGTGTTTACTATAAGTCCGTTATCCTTTTTGCCGTCGTTTGAGGTAACAACGTAAAGACCGTAGCCGATCCTGAAAAGAGCGGTAAGGTCGTTTTTGTTAGCTGTGGAATCCTGTCTTGCAAGATATTCCATACAGAGTTCTTCGGCAAGAGCGTCTGTCTTTTTATCGGTTTCTTCGTTGGGAGCCGAAAGAACGGTAATGCTGTTTTCCGCAAAAGTCAGATTTTTGCACGGTTCAAGCAGTGCTTTCATCACTTTGCATGCCATCGGCGCCCACGAACCGTTCTCAATGAGCGCAACGGTCCTGTTTTTGAATCCGCGTTCCGTCAGCCCGGAAATAAATTCGCGCATATACGGGAATATCTCGGCGTTGTATGTGGTTGTGGCAAGAACGAGTTTTCCGTATCTGAAAGCTTCGGCAACCGCTTTTGACATATCGCATCTTGCAAGATCATAGACCGAAACAGACGGACATCCGTTTTCACGCAGCTTTTCCGCCAGGCGCAAAACTACTTTTTTTGTGTTGCCGTATACGGACGTATACGCTATCATCACGCCTTCTTTTTCGGGCTGATACGACGACCATACAGAGTAAAGACCGATATATTTACCGAGATTTTCGGAAAGAACGGGACCGTGAAGAGGACAGATCTTTTCCGTTTCAAGTCCTGCGGCTTTTTTCAGCAATGCCTGCACCTGAGCCCCGTATTTGCCTACGATACCTATATAATATCTGCACGCCTCGTCTTCCCAGGGCTCGTCGGCGTCAAGATCGCCGAATTTGCCGAATGCGTCCGCGGAAAAAAGGACCTTGTCCGCAGCATCGTATGTAAGCATAACTTCGGGCCAGTGGACCATCGGCGCGGTTATGAAAGTAAGATTATGTCTGCCGAGAGAAAGCGTTGACATATCCCCGACCGCAAGCACGTTTTCCGGAGCGCTTTTCGGGAAAAAGTTTTTCATCATCGCCAGAGCCTTTGCCGTTGCAACAACTGTTGTTTCGGGATAGACTTTCAGAAAGTTGACGATATTTGCCGAGTGATCGGGCTCCATATGCTGGATTATTAGGTAGTCGGGCTTTCTTCCGTCAAGCGCTGCCTGGATCTTATCGAGCCATTCGTGTGTGAATGCGGCGTCCACGGTATCCATAACGGCTATTTTCTCGTCGGTAATGACGTATGAGTTATACGAAATGCCGTTTGGAACGGAATAATGTCCTTCAAAGAGGTCGATTTTTCTGTCGTTTACTCCGACGTATTTTATATCGTTTGAAATTGTCAAGCAGATTACCTCCGATGTGTTTTTATGATTGCGGATGAAATATACTGTCAGAAAAAGCCCGGAAACGGTGACGTAAAAACGGCAGGTCTTCGGGCTTTTTGATTATTTTTCGAGTGTCAGTCTTATCTTTGGCAGCTCAGCTGCTTTTTCTTCGAAAAACTCTTTGATCTTGTCCGAATTTTTGTATATAAGGTATCCGCAGACTGCCGCCGCGCCTATGCAGACGATATTGCGGATCATTTTTCTGCGGCGTTTTTTCAGCTCTTTCTGAACTTTTTCTTCAACGGATGATTTTATGGCGTCCTTGATCTTAGCTTTAGTGTTGTCGCCGAAATTAACAAGCAGCTCGTCGATTTTACCGTTTATCATAGCATACTCCTTTTCATGTCTGTCGTTGTTTGATTACAGTTCAATTATATCTGTATTTTTAATTATTGTCAAGGGGAGAAGAAACAACTTTGAAAAGTTGGCACAATTATCCCAAAGCTTTTTCCGCAGTTTCGATCCATCTTTCCGCCATCAGCCTGTGACCGACGAATGTAGGATGGATGTTGTCCCAGACAAGGTATGACGGGTGAACGGTTTGAGACATTTTATCGAAAAGATCCTGAAACGGAACGAAAAATGCGCCGTACTCCTTTGCTTTCGCACAAAGAGGGGAGGAGATCGCAGAAAGCTTTTCTCTGTATTTTGCTACCGTTTTTTCGTCATGGTTCTTGTTGCCGAAAACAAAGTCGCTTTCGCAGACGGGGTGAGGAAAGTATTTATACTGATCGTCTCTGTTCTTCGCATCGAGATAAAACGGCTCGCAGACAAAAAACTTCACGTCCGGCAGAGCATCGAAGGTCCTTTTGAGTATGGAATCGACGTATGAAATAAATCTTTTAACAAAAGCGTCGGTATCTTCGTCGAGCGCCTTTGCGGTGTCGTTTATGCCCGCAAGAAGGCTGATAAGAACCGGACGGTATGGCAGCACATCGGTTTCCCACTGCTCGCAGTTTTCCCTCATCGATCTGCCCGAAACGCCCTTATTCATAAATTTCGGCATCTTTTCAAGGTTGTCAAGGGCAATGCGTCCGCATACTATCTCCTGATAGCCGTGGCCGAGAATATGATTACCGTCCATGCAAAGTCCTCTGCCGCCGTGTGTTATTGAGTCGCCTGTGAAAAGCACCGTTCCGCCGTTATCAAGTTTTATCATTTTTGTTACCTCCCGTATATTTCGTCAAGGTATTTGCAGAATTCATCTGTCAGACCGAGATCGAAAACAAGTTTTGAAAGAATATATTTATTTCGTATATCTTTTGTAGCTGCAAAGGTTTCGGAAACAATTGCGGGGTCTACGCCTATTTCCGCCGGCGATTTCGAGCATGATACGCGGTCAAGAAGACTTTCTATCTCTTCGGCAGAAGGTATTTCTTCGCGGATAATATTTTTGATCTCGTCAAAATGCGAAATTATAGCTTCCGTTCTTTTTGCGTGCTCTTCGAGGGAATATTTGTTTTCTGTTTTTTCAAGCTCGATCATTGCTATCGCGCCTTTGCCCAGAAACCGCGAAAGCTCTTTCTGATGTGCTGCAAGATCAAAGCTTTTTGCGGCTTGCAGTGCTTTTTCTTTGTCGGGCTTTACCTCGCAGAGCTTCTGATACAGCTTTGCGCATATCAGAGTGCCTATTGCGCACTGTATGCCGTGAGTGGAAGAGCTGTCTCCGAATTCAAGAGCGCGCATATCCCATATATGCGAAAAATAATGCTCGTTGCCTGAAGCCGGACGTGAACAGCCTGCAAAGCTCATCGCTGCTCCCGAGTAAACAAGTCCTCTGAAAACGGCCTCTATCGCCGCATCGTCTCTGCGTTTCAGACCGTCGGCGTTTTCTACGCAGAGCTTTACGGAATTGCGGACGAGTGAGGCTATCTGCTCGCAGTAGTATTCGCCGTTTATAAGGTTGGATATACGCCATTCAGCTATGCTTATATATTTTGCCAGCACGTCTCCGAGTCCCGAAATAAGAGATCTTTCAGGCGCATTTTTCAGTATGTCCGTATCTCCTATGATTATATCGGGACATTTTGACGCGATCGATATTTTCAATCCGTCTCTGTCCATTGAGGACGTTGCCGAAGCGTAGCCGTCCATTGAAGGCGCGGTTGCCGCTATGATATATTTCCTGCCCGATATGCAGGCAAGTATCTTTGAGATATCGTTTATAACGCCCGAGCCTGTTCCGATTATCGTGTCACACGTTCCGTCAAAGTGCATGACAGCAGCCCCGACGGCTTTTTCGTCAGGTTTGACGTCTCCCGATGGATAAACGTAAAGCGAATACGGTATTCCGGCATTTTCAAGTATTTTTACCGCAGCGGCGCCGCAGGCGGCAAACGTGTTTTTATCTGCTATAATAAACGGTTTTTTGCCTCCGAGAAGCTTTATTTTTTCGGGCAGAAGGGACAATGCTCCTTTCCCCGTCACGACCTGAAAAACATCGCAGTTATGATCTTTGCCGCAGGCGCAGCCGTGTGGCTTTATTCCGTCAATCGTCATTGCTTTTCCTTTATTAAATCTGATCTTTAACAAATAATATCATAAAAAATCAAAGCAGTCAAGCAAAAAAGAAGGACTTTTAAAAAAAAGAGGAAATCCAGCTAAGGAATTTCCTCTTTAAGTTTCAGTTTCTTGCTGCTCCGAGAATCTTGTAAAGCAGTTTATAGAGCTGCGCGGCGTCTTCTCCGTCTATCGGTGCGCATTCCGCCATTTTCAGCGGGATCTGCAAAGCTTTGTCCTTAAGCTTTTCGCCCGTTTCCGTCAAAGAAACGTTGACCGATCGCTCATCGCTGTCATCTCTTGATTTTAAGATCAGCTTTTTCGATTCAAGACTTTTCAGCACGGGCGAAAGCGTTCCCGAATCAAGAAACAGCTTTTCTCCGAGTGATTTTACCGACACGCACTTTTCCTGCCACAGCACCATCATGGTTATATACTGCGTATAGGTCAGGTCGATTTCGTCAAGAAACGGTCTGTATTTTTTTATTATTTCTCTCGACGCCGCATAAAGCGGAAAACAGATCTGGTTTTCAATCTTCAGCGCGTCGTATTTCTTTTCGGTATCCATCTCAGCCGAGGCACTCTTCTATCTTGGCGGTGAGTGTTTTCATGTCGGTCGGTTCAAGACGGGCTGCGATGTTTCCGTCGCGGTCTATAACGAATTTTGTGAAATTCCACTTGATGTTGCCGTTGTTTTTATAGTCTTTGTCGTTTTTCTTAACTACGCCCGAAAGAATAAGGCTCATAGGAGATTTGCCGAAGCCTTCGAATTTCGAGTTTTCGGTAAGCCATTTGTAAAGAGGAATTGCGTTTTCGCCGTTGACGTCGATTTTTGCGAACTGGGGAAAAGTTATTCCGAAACGGCCTTTGCAGAACGTGTGTATCTCTTCATTGTCGCCGGGAGCCTGCTCGCCGAACTGGTTGCACGGAAAATCAAGGATCTCGAAGCCTCTGTCTTTGTATTCTTCGTATATTTTCTGAAGCTCCTCGTATTGCGGGGTAAAACCGCATCCGGTTGCCGTGTTGACTACAAGAACGACTTTTCCTTTATACTGTGAAAGGGGATGATCCTCGCCTTTTCTTGTTTTTACCGTAAAATCGTAAAGATTCATATTTATGCCTCCGTTTAATTTGTTTCAATTTAATTGAGTTCAATTTATTTTAGCGTATTATTTCGGTTTTGTCAACGGCAGATGTGGTACGAAATTGTGAAAAAACGATAAAATAGTAGCATAAAACGAAAATGCTTGAAAAAATCCTGAAAATGTGGTATAGTCTAAAAAAAAGGAGGCGTATTATGGATAAAAAGATAACTCTTCTTGACGGCGCGGTAGGCACGACCCTGTGGGCTATCGCCGAAGCGCACGGCGCCAAAAAGGAGCCGGTATGGAAATATAACATCGAACATCCCGAATTTGTAAAGGAGCTTACGGAAAAATATCTTGAAGCGGGCAGCGAAATAATCCTTGCCAATACGTTCGGCGCAAACGGACCTGCGGTAAAATATTCTTCGCCGTATTCTCCCGACGACGTTATCACTGCAGGTGTGAATATCGCAAAAGATGTCCTTCGCGGCTCTTCCGCAAAGCTTTGCATGGCGGTTGGCCCTCTTACTCAGATCCTTGAACCCTACGGCGATCTTGAAGAGGATGAATGCTTCTCGATCTATGAGGAGATGATATCTTCAGGCATGAAAGCGGGATGTGAAATGATAATGGTCCAGACTTTTATGGACCTTGCCATGATGCGCATTGCCGCCACTGTTGCAAAAAGATTCGGTGTTCCTGTATTCTGCACCATGACTTTTGAGAAATCCGGCAAAACAATGTTCGGCAACTCCGTTCAGGATACGATAGACACCCTTGTCCCGCTCGGTATCGACGCTGTCGGACTCAACTGTTCGCTCGGCCCCGACCTTGCCCTGCCTATAATCAAAGAATTTTCCGAAAAAACAACTCTTCCCATCGTTTTCAAACCGAATGCCGGCAAACCGATACTAAGCGCTGACGGCTCTTCCTCGGCAGCATATACCGCGGAACAGTTCGCAAAAGACGTTGCGCCCGCCCTTGAATATGTTTCGTACGTAGGCGGCTGTTGCGGCGCGGACGCGACTTACGTGAAGGAACTGAAAAAGCTGCTGTGAGCAGAGATCATGAAAAACAGAAAAAGACAGTCATATGACTGTCTTTTTTGTTGCTGAATTAACTCGGCATAATTGACGGGTTTACCACCCGCCGTGGCTGTAATAATAGTCCTCCGCCTCTTCGTAATCGAAAAAGTCGTCATAGTACCAGTCGTAAAAATCTTCAGGGTTCGAGAACCCTTCCACGCTCGGGCTGTTATCGTATCTGCTGCCTGAGTTGTTTTTGGGAACGTATGAAGACGATTCTGAGACCCTGTAATCTCTCACTTCAACCACATAACCGCCGTCACACAAGGCAATAAACACGCATTTACCGTTATTATAGAACTTATAACGCCATGCCTTTTTTAATTTACCGTTCTTGTTAAGGTATCGTTCTTCTCCGTCATAGGTTCCTTCGCCCAGAGAAGTGTCATTTATATATTCGTCTGGCATTCCCACAAATGGGACTCCGTTTTTGATTTTATTTAAATATTCACGGTTCCATTTCTCTACTTGTGCTCTATTGGCATCGGCAATGGGTTCATAATCTTTTTTGAGTATTTCACGAAACGATTCGATTTTTGCCTGCTGAGATTCCGACTGATATTTGAATTGTGTCCGGTTAAGAGAATAATATGCATCGAGAATGTTGCCCGCATCATACAGTTTGTGTGCATCGCAAAGTTGCAAAAGGGCTTCTGTATCCTTATAGCCCGTATCCTTGATAGATGAAAGAAGATTGATCGCCTGACTGTATTCTTCTTTCTCGATAAGCTTTTCTGCTTTGTTGTATTGTATTGCCGTCATCAAAGGCTTTACAGAGAAAGCGGCAATCAGGATAAAAAGAAGCACGCCTGAAACTGAAACGAACGTGATCGCGCGCTTTTTTGCTCTCTTTTTTTGCAAAGCGAGCTCTTCTGCGGGTGCATTTTTCACGTAGTCGTTTTTGACTGCCATATATCCCCGCACATGCTTTGCTATCAGGGAACCGATTTTGTAAACAACATACAATGCGCCGACGATCAGTGCAAAGAAAAAAAAGAGGCCGAAAAGAATAACTCCTCCATCTACGCTTTCTCCGATAGTTGACAGCGTTGCCCAGCCAAACACGCAGAGGATGGCAAGGAAAAATGCAACGATAAGTAGATCAATTATCATGTCTGCGAAAAATATGTGTTTACGTGATAAATATTCATCGAGCGAAATATGCTCCTTTTCCTGCTCTGCACGCTTGCCGTCTTCGGCTTCCTTTTCGTCGGATGATACTTCGCTGAAAAGCTCACTGTCCTGTGAGTCTTTATTTGACTCGTTATCTTTCGGAAAATAAGGATAATATGGCATTTTTCTGCACCTCCTTCTGCGGATATGTCTTATATTCTGATTATAGCATATAAACAGCGAAAAATCAAGCATTTGTATTCTGCCCGCCTTGATTGGCGCAGGAAGAGGGATTCGCCGTATGCTGCGCATACTGTCCCCTCAGGGCAGGCTCTTCGGGTCTTCGGCGGCAAACTATTCTCTGAATTGTTTGCTTTCGCCGAAACCCTCTCGGGTTCGAATCCCGAATAACAAAAAAAGAGACAGAAAACTGTCTCTTTTGTATTGGCGCAGGAAGAGGGATTCGCCGTATGCTGCGCATACTGTCCCCTCAGAGCAGGCTCTTCGGGTCTTCGGCGGCAAACTATTCTCTGAATTGTTTGCTTTCGCCGAAACCCTCTCGGGTTCGAATCCCGAATAACAAAAAAAGAGACAGAAAACTGTCTCTTTTGTATTGGCGCAGGAAGAGGGATTCG
>JAEEJO010000073.1 GCA_016281915.1 Clostridiales bacterium | reverse complement strand
CTCTGAATAAAGAGGAAAAGTCGGTGTCTATGACGGCGAGGATCCACCCGTTCCCATTCCGAACACGGTAGTTAAGCTCGCGGGTGCTGAAAATACTTGGTTGGCGACGACCCGGGAAGATAAGTCGATGCCGACTCTCCTTTTTTTTTTATGCATCCGGCCCGGTGGTCAAGTGGTCAAGACGGTGGCCTCTCACGCCGCAATCAGGAGTTCGACTCTCCTCCGGGTCACCATTCCCTTACAGGGGCCATTAGCTCAGTTGGTCAGAGCTACCGGCTCATAACCGGTTGGTCCGGGGTTCGAGTCCCTGATGGCCCACCAGAAACAAGCCTGTTGTTTTCAGACAATAGGCTTGTTTCATTTTTATATTTGTTGTTCTCCTGTTTTTTCTTTCTTTTCTGTTCTCTATTCTGTGTTCATATTGACATAGCCACGTTTATATGTTATACTTTTAATAATCTTATTTGTGCGGAGGCAAAAGTGATTATCAAAAAAATATTTTTCGATCTTGATGGTGTGCTTGCTGATTTTGACCGCGGTGTTATCGAGCTTGCTCATTCTCAGGTTCTCGATCAGGCTTCTGAAGATTTTGTCAGAGAAGACAAAATGTGGTCTGATATCAGTAAGGTTCCGCATTTCTATTTCAACTTATCACCAATGCCAGGCGCTTTAAAAATGTTTAATGAAGTCTATGCAGAATATGGGGACCGCGTAGAAATACTTTCAGGTATTCCAAAGCCTCGTCGCGGCGTGGTCGATGCAGCAGAAGACAAGATAAGGTGGTCTCATCTTTATCTTTCCCCAAATATTAAGGTAAATATTGTTTTTAAGGAACAGAAAAAGAATTTCTGCTCCGGCATCGACTGTATTCTTATAGATGATCTCAATGCAAACATTGAATCGTGGAAAAACAGCGGCGGAATCGGAATTTTGCATATTTCCCCGGATTCAACGCTGTCTGAGCTCAGAAGCATCGAACTTATGTGATCTGATATAAGGAGGTAAACATATGCTGCTTATCAAAAACGGTTCTATCAAGCCTATGGTCGGTAACGATATCAAAAACGGGTGTGTTCTGATAGGAGACGACGGAAAAATTATCTCTGTTCAGCAGGACATAGAAGCTTCTTACGGTACGGACGTTATCGATGCTGAGGGAAAGCTTGTTACTCCCGGCTGCGTTGAGGCGCATTGCCATATTGGCGTTCATAACACAGCAATGAGGTGGGAGGGCGCTGACTTCAACGAAATTTCCGATCCTATAACGCCGCAGATGCGCGCAATTGACGGAATTAATCCTATCGATGAAGCTTTTGGCCTTGCAATTAAAAACGGCGTCACTTCTGCATGTACCGGTCCCGGTAGCGCAAACGTTGTAGGAGGCACTTTTGCAGCAATCAAACTCGTCGGCAACAGAATTGACGATATGATCATCAAAAATCCTGCTGCTATGAAATGCGCATTCGGCGAAAACCCTAAAGGCGTTTACGGACAGAGCGGCAAAAAGGCTCCTTATACGCGAATGGCAGTAGCTTCAATGCTCAGAGAACTGCTTTTCAAGGCAAAAAACTACTATGAGGCAAAGCAGAACGGAAAAGAACCTGCGTTTGATATGAAGCTTGAAGCTATGGTTCCCGTTATAAAAAAGGAGATCCCTCTTAAGGCGCACGCTCACCGCGCAGACGACATTTTTACTTCGATACGTATTGCGAAGGAATTTGACGTTCTTCTGACCCTTGATCACTGCACTGACGGCGCATTGATTGCCGAACAGCTTGCAGACGAAGGATATCCTGCGTTTATCGGTCCGTCATTTGGCGCAAAAACTAAAATAGAGCTTCAGGGTAAAGATTTCAAGACACCCGGTGAGCTTTATAAAGCAGGGGTGAAGGTAAGCATCATCACTGATGCGCCCGTAATACCGCTTCAGTATCTTCCTATGTGCGCAGGATTCGCAGCCGATTCCGGTCTTCCGTATGAGGAAGCATGGAAAGCCATAACTATCAATCCCGCTGAATCTATCGGAATTGCCGACCGCGTCGGAAGTCTTGAACCTGGGAAGGACGGAGATGTGGTAATCTGGAACGCAGATCCTCTTACGACCGTTGCGGCAAGCGCTTTTGTTACAGTTGTCAACGGTAAGATCGTCTACCGTGCAGGATAATTAAAGATATTATTACAATACATTCCATATTCGGGGTATTCCGTTTGTTGTAAATTCAAAGCCATACAGGAGCAAGTCGCTCCCGTATGGCTTTTTTTATTCTTTTTGTTGAACCGGTAAAAGTTTTATAATAAAGTATCGAAAAACTATATTTAATTGTTTATAACTATTTTGTCACAATCACGGTAAGATGTCAAGATATTTATAAAATCACAATTATTTTTATTGACTTGATAAACCTTAGATGATAAAATTCAGGATGAACAAAACTGGCTGATTTTATATCAGTTGGCTTTTACCAATAGCATTATTAACCGTTTTTTTTTTGAAAAGAAAACCACTGGATTTGTACCTTATTATTTAATTTAAAATAAATCACAAATGAAGGAAACCAAAATGGCAAAGATCTTTAATCTGAAAACACTTGCACTTATTCTCGCAGTCGTGATGGCTCTGTCGGTATTTGCATCCTGCGCAGATAATTCTACCGATACCGACAAGCCCTCTAACGACAATGTCTCTGATACTGTTCAGGACAATGAACAGGCAGCAGGCAATGAGCAGACAGAGGAAAACTATGACGGAAAGCTCGTTTTTGACCATTCCATGGAACTCAAATATGCTAAATGCTTTTCAGTTGACTATTACAAGGGCGGGTATAAGCTTATAAAACTTATTGACGACACAACAATGCTCGTTGTTCCCGAAGGAATGAGCGTTCCTGCCGACAAACCCGAGAATGCTATAGTTCTTCAGCAGCCCGTAACGAATATCCTCGTTTCATCAACACCCGTTACATCTCTTATCAATTCGATAGGAGCCCTTGATGCCATCAGCCTTACAACATATGATGCCGACTCCTGGTATATCGATGACGTAAAACAGGCGATCTTAGACGGCAAGATCACTTATATAGGCGATTACAAGGCCCCCGACTATGAAATGATCACGGCAGCGGGAACAAAATTTGCATTTTTCTCAACCATGCTTACCGACGACGTCAAGGAACAGCTTATCAATATTGGCGTAGACGTTGCTCTTGACCAGTCTGCTCAGGAAGATCATCCTCTCGCAAGAGTAGAATGGGCAAAACTCTACGGTGCGATCTTCAACAAAGAAGAAAATGCCGAAGAGGTATTCAATACTCAGGCGAAATACGTTGACGAGCTTTCAAAACTCGATAAAACAGGCAAAACAGTTTCGATGTTTTATATCACCTCAAAAGGCGTTCTTTATGCGCGCAATGCCGATGACTATATGGCAAAAATGATAGCCCTCGCAGGCGGCGAATACGCCCTTTCTGACGTAGGCGTAGGTGAAACAGGAACCGCAAAAATGGAAATGGAAGCATTTTTCGATAAAGCAAAAGACTCTGATTACATCGTTTATATCTGGTCTATGGGCGGAAAACCCGAAAATCTTGCGGCATTTATCGAAAGAGCGGATATCCTTGCAGATATGAAGGCTGTTAAAGAAGGAAACGTATGGTGCACAACACCCGACTACTTCCAGATTCAGAATACGATAGGCAGTATGATAAACGATATCAGACTTATGATGGATGCAGATTCATCCGTAGATGAACTGACATATCTTTTCCGTCTCAAATAATGGGCTTAGTCAATAAAAGTAAAAACACGAATACCATGCGTTTCTGCATGGTATTCGTGTCGTTAATAATTCTTTATATATGCGCGATTTTCTGGAATATTTCGAGCGGAAGCGTGAATATTTCAGTTCCTGAGATCGCCGAAATCATATTCAAAGGCGATCAGACAAATTCCGTTGCGTATAACGTAGTGTGGAAGATAAGACTTCCCAGGCTTCTTCTTGCATCACTTCTCGGCGGTGCTCTGTCGCTTTCCGGCTTTCTTATACAGACGTTTTTTCGTAATCCAATCGCAGGACCGTTTGTCCTTGGTATATCATCCGGCGCAAAAATGTTCCTTGCAGTAGTAACGATCGCTATGAACGGCATTTTCCGCTCTATGCCGCTCTCTATCACCGTTATATCGTCTTTCGTCGGCTCCTTGCTTTCAATGCTCCTCGTTCTGCTTTTTACGGGCAAGGTGAAAAATATGTCGATGCTGCTTGTAATAGGTATTATGATAAGCTATATTTGCTCTGCCGTGACAGACCTTCTTATCAACTTTGCTAACGAGTCTGAAATAGTCAATCTTACACATTGGTCTCTGGGAAGCTTTTCGGCAGCTTCATGGCAGGACGTCAGAATTTCGGCATTGATAATATTTCCTGCTTTTATCGCCATATTCTGTTTTTCCAAACCTATGTTTGCCTATTCACTCGGCGAGGAATATGCTCAGAGCCTCGGACTGAACGTTAAATTATTGCGCGTTTTTCTTGTTGTTGCAACCGGTGTTCTTTCAGCATGTGTCGTATCATTCGCCGGTCCGATATCTTTCGTCGGTATTGCGGTCCCGCATATCGCGCGTATGCTTTTAAAAACAACAAAGCCGATACTAATGGTTCCTGTAACGTTCCTTTGCGGAGCATTTTTCTGCGTTTTGTGTGATCTTGCCGCAAGAATGCTCTTTTCACCCACCGAGCTTTCCATCAGCACGGTCACAAGTGTTATCGGCGCACCGATAGTTATCTGGTTGATGATTTCAAGGAGAAAAAATGCCAACTGAAACTGATATTTCCAAGCTTGAAATGAATTCCGCCGTTGTAGGCTATAACGGCATCCCGCTTATTTCAGACATAAATATCTCGGTAAAAAAAGGTGAGATCCTTTCCCTGATAGGACCTAACGGCGCGGGAAAGTCCACGATTCTGAAAAGTATAACGCGGCACCTGTCTATGATAGCCGGTACCGTTTATATCGACGGCATAAATATGCGCGTCATGGGCGGAAGAGACTTAGCGATGAAAATGTCTGTAATGCTTACAGATCGCGTAAGACCTGATCTTATGACCTGCCGCGAACTTGTTTCAGCCGGAAGGTATCCCTATACGGGAAGCTTCGGTATCCTGTCGCAGAAAGACCGTGAAATAGTCAATAAAACACTTGAACGCGTCAATGCGGCCGACATCGCAGATAAAGACGTTTCTTCAATAAGCGACGGACAGCGACAGCGTATACTTCTTGCCAGAGCGCTCTGTCAGGAACCTGAAATCATAGTTCTCGACGAGCCAACATCATATCTTGATATCCGCAATAAAATAGAACTTCTCGATATCCTTTCCGATATGGCAAAAAAAGAAAAGATCGCAGTCGTTATGAGCCTTCATGAGATCGATCTGGCGGAGCGTGTTTCCGATAAAATCGTTTGCGTAAAGGGCGACCGTATTTATTCTTACGGTTCACCTTCCGAAATCTTTTCGGATACGAATGTTGCCGAGCTTTACGATATAAAAAAAGGATATTTCAATGCCCTTCTGGGCAGCATTGAGCTGAAAAAACCGACAGGAGAAATAAAACATTTCGTCATCGGAGGCAACGGGACAGGGATCCCGTTTTACCGTGCGCTGCAGAAAAAGGGAATAGCCTTTGCCGCAGGCATCCTGCCGGAAAATGATTTAGATACTGCCGTTGCAAAGCCTCTTGCCTCTGAAGTAGTCATTTCCGAAGCTTTTATGCCTGTTGACGAACACCTGATAGCTCGGGCAACCGAGATTATAGATTCCGTCACTTATATTGCGGACTGCGGATGTCCGGTAGGTGAGTATAATAGGGCAAACGCAGAACTTATCAGATATGCAGAAAAAAAAGGTAAAACAATAATCAAAACACCCGAGCAGATATCGGAGGCTGATATATGAAATACCCCCGTGTCCTTATTGCGGGAACTTCAAGCGGAAGCGGAAAAACAACAGCCGTATGCGCGATACTGAACCTTCTTAAACGAAGGGGGATCAACGTCCGCTCGTGTAAATGCGGTCCCGACTATATAGATCCGATGTTCCACCGAACCGTGCTGAATGTTGAATGTACAAACCTAGACCCGTTTTTTTGCGATGAAAATCTCCTCTCGTTTCTTCTTTGCGACAACTGCAAAGGCGATATCTCCGTAATTGAAGGCGTGATGGGATATTATGACGGAACAGGAGCTTCCGGTATTGAAAACAGCACTTATTCCGTTGCAAACGCAATAAAATCGCCAGTCGTTCTTGTCATTGACGCCAAAGGAGCTTCCTCATCTCTTGCCGCGGTCGTTGAAGGATTTGCACATTATCTTCCTCAAAGCAGAATAAAGGGAGTTATCTTCAATCGGATGTCCCCTATGAACTATAAATATATCTGTTCGATTCTGCAAAGGCGATCACAGTGCTCCGTGATCCCGCTCGGCTATATCCCGCCGCTTCCCGAAGATTGCGTTATTCCGTCAAGACATCTCGGACTTATAACTGCAAACGAAATATCGGATATAACTGCAAAACTTGATAAAACGGCAGATATCTGCTCTTCCACGATAGATATAGACGGGTTGCTCGCTCTATCTCAGACTGCAGAAGACCTTGAATATACAGAGCCGGAAGTCCCGTCTTTTGATCGCGTAAATATCGCGGTCGCCCGTGACAACGCCTTCTGTTTTTATTACGGCGAGACTTTCAGACTGCTCGAAAAAATGGGCGCCGAACTGTCGTTTTTTTCTCCGCTGAAAAATGAACCCGTTCCTCCGGAAAGCGACGGACTTTTACTTGGCGGAGGCTACCCCGAGCTTTATTCCGAAACGCTTGAAAAAAATGAAACAGCAAAACAAAGCGTTGCCGGGTGTGTTCTTTCCGGAATGCCCGCCGTCGCGGAATGCGGAGGATTTCAGTATCTCGGCAAAACGATAGACGGCAGAAAAATGTGCGGAGTTATCGATACCGAAAGTTTTCCCGCCGGAAAGCTTGTCAGATTCGGTTACGTTGCACTGACTTCCGAAAAGGACGGTATTTTCGGTAAAGCGGGCATGGCTTTGCGCGCTCACGAATTTCATTATTGGGACAGCACTGTAAACGGCGACAGTTTCACCGCCGTAAAGCCTAACGGAAAAACATGGAAGTGCGCGGTAACGTCAAACACGCTGTATGCAGGCTATCCGCATCTTTACCTGTGGTCGTGCATAGATGCCGCAAAGCACTTTTATGAGAAATGTCTTGAATATAAGGAGAATAAAAATGATAATCACAGATCCGAACGCAATTGAAAAGCGCAGTATGGAAATAATAGAAAGCGAGCTTAAGGTTTCAGTTCCTCCCGAGAATAAGGCGGTAGTAAAACGTGTCATTCACTGCACTGCGGACTTTGATTATGCCGTCAATCTGAAATTTTCCGAAGGCGCCGTCAAAAATGCGCTTGACGCTCTGAAAAACGGATGCACAATAGTTACGGATACGCAAATGGCAAAATCAGGCATCAACAAACCCGCCGCGGAAAAACTCGGTTGTCCTGTTTATTGCTTCATGAGTGACCCGGATGTTGCGGCTGCAGCAAAGGAACACTGCGGTACAAGAGCTGCTGCGTCAATGGAAAAAGCATCCGCACTCGGCGACAACGTTCTTTTCGCGATCGGCAACGCTCCCACGGCGCTTCTGAAACTCCGCGAGCTTATCGACGAGGGCAAAATCTCTCCTAAACTGATCATCGGCGTTCCGGTAGGTTTCGTTAATATCATCGAATCCAAAGAATCTATCATGCAGACCGATATCCCTTACATAGTCGCAGAAGGCAGAAAAGGCGGATCAAATGTAGCTGCCGCGATCGTGAACGCGCTGATGTATCAGCTGACAAGATGACGGACAAATATATCACAAAGGACGGTAAGCGCCTTCGCAAAGGCTATACTACTGGCTCCTGCGCTGCCGCAGCGGCAAAAGCGGCAGCCCTGATGCTGCTCGAAAACAGAGATATAGAAAAAGTGTTCCTAACCGTACCGAACGGAACAGAGCTTGAGTTGACCGTTTACGATACGCTCAGAACCGACGGCTTTGTTTCCTGTGCCATTGAAAAGGACAGCGGAGACGATCCGGACGTTACAAACGGTATAAGGGTATATGCGAAAGTTGAAAAGACCGACGCACTCAATGATATCGTTATTTGCGGCGGAGAGGGCGTAGGGATCGTTACAAAGCCCGGGCTTGATCAGCCTGTAGGCAATCACGCCATCAACTCCACTCCGCGCAGGATGATCAGAGAGGAACTGCTCAGAGCGGCAGAGGACTGCGGCTATCGCGGCGGACTGAAAGTTACCGTATCTATACCGGGCGGCGAGAAAATAGCGGAAAAAACGTTCAACTCAAGGCTTGGTATTGTAGGCGGACTTTCCGTTCTCGGCACTACGGGCATCATTGAACCCATGAGCGACGACGCAGTCGTTGAAACAATTAAAACAGAGCTGTCCGTTCGCCGTGCGGCAGGAAAAGCCTCTGTTCTTTTTGTCCCCGGCAATTACGGAGCTGATTTTATAAAAAACGGGCTTCATGTCGATCCGAAGATTTCTGTCACAACGTCCAATTTTATCGGCGACGCGCTTTCCCTAGCCGCTGAAGCGGGATTTGAACACGCTCTGCTTGTCGGTCATATAGGTAAACTTATAAAACTCGCAGGCGGAATATTCAACACACACTCACGTTGGGGAGACTGTCGCGCCGAGATACTTGCGGCGCACGCGGGAATGAACGGCGCAGGCAGGGAAACCGTTGCAAAGATCATGGAAAGCGCAATGACGGACGACATGATATCCATAATCGAAAAGGCTGGCGTTTATGACGGGGTAATGAACAGCGTTATGGATAAAATAGCACAGAATATTTCACACCGTCAGCTCGGAAATATGAAAACGTCCGTAATAATGTTTTCGAACGTATATCAGATCCTCGGTGTGACCCCAAGGGCGAAAAAAACACTTGAGAAAATTCGAAAGGAATATAAAGAATGGTCCATATAGTAGGCGCGGGCTGCGGAGCGCCGGATCTCATAACGCTTCGCGGAAAAAAATACCTTGAAAACGCAGACGTCATAATATATGCGGGATCGCTCGTCAACCCCGAGCTTTTATCTTTCGCAAAAAGCGGATGCGAGATATATGACAGCGCAAAAATGACGCTTGAAGAGATCCTTTCCGTCGTATGTGAAGCGGAAAAAAACGACAAAACGACTGTCCGCCTCCATACGGGAGATCCTTCCCTCTACGGAGCGATAGGTGAGCAGATACGCGAATTTGACAGACGCGGGATAAGGTATGATATCACGCCCGGTGTAAGCTCTTTTTCGGGAGCGGCAGCCGCTCTCAATACTGAATATACGCTTCCGGACGTCTCGCAAACCGTTATAATAACGCGCGCGTCGGGAAATACTTCTGTTCCCGAGTCTGAAAATCTCGTTTCACTTGCAAAACACCGTGCAACAATGGTCCTTTTTTTAAGCGCGGGATTGCTTGATAAGGTTACAAATGATCTTATCGAGGGCGGTTATCCTCCTTCAACACCTGCCGCTATCGTATATAAGGCGACGTGGCCGGATGAAAAAGTTTTCAGATGCACGCTTGAAACGTTGAGAAAAACGGCGCAGGAAAACGGGATCAGCAAAACGGCTCTCATTACCGTAGGAGGTTTCCTTACAAGCGATTTTACCCGTTCGCATCTTTATGACCCCGATTTTTCCACAGAATTTCGCGAGGCAAAAAAGTGATTATAAATATCTTCTGTTTTTCCGATTCGGGTGCAAAGATCGCTTCTGAATTATGCGACATCTTTCAGACCGGTTCTGAATCTGTCCATTCTATTGAGAAATACTCTTCAAAATACGGCTTTTGTTCGCATAAAAGCATTTCAGAGGATATAGGACCGCTTTTTCATCAAAGCGATGCGCTGATATTTATCGGAGCTTGCGGTATTGCCGTTCGAACGGTTGCACCGTATATCCGCTCAAAAACCTCAGATCCGGCTGTGATAGTAATGGACGATCAGAAAAAGTTCGTCATTCCGATCCTTTCCGGTCATATCGGCGGCGCTAATGCCTTAGCGGAGAGGATCGCCGAAATTACCGGCGCTATCCCCGTTATCACTACCGCTACCGACAGGGCTGGAAGATTTTCGTGCGATTCATGGGCGTCAACGCATTCATGCGCAATATCTTCTTTGAAGACCGCAAAAGACGTGTCCGCCGCCATACTTGAAAATGATATACCGGTTTCGTCGGAATACGTTTTACCGTCAGCACTTCCCTGCGGTCTCGTCGCAAAGGACAGCGGCGATATGGGAATATATATAGGCAGTGATATCCAAAATCCCTATCTGCATACTCTTCGCCTTATTCCCAGGGTCCTTATCGTTGGTCTCGGTTGCAGAAGAGGGGCGTCGAAGGAAGATATTTTGAATGCGGTAAAAAGCGTGTTTGACAAAAACAATTACGATATACGCGCGGTCGCCTGTGTAGCGTCGATCGATGTGAAAAAAAACGAAGAGGGACTCCTTGACTTCGCAAAGAGCCTGAACGTCCCGTCGGTATTTTTCACGGCAGACGAATTGAATTCCGCAGAAGGTGATTTTGAAGAATCGGAATTCGTCAAAAAAACCGTCGGAACGGGAAACGTCTGCGAGCGTTCGGCAGTATGCGCCGGCGGAAAGATCATAATAAGAAAAACCGTGGTAAACAGCGTTACCGTAAGCGTTGCAAGAAAAGAATGGGAGGTTTCGTTTTGAAAAAGATATATGTCGTAGGCATCGGAGCCGGAAATTATGAAGGAATGACTGTCGGCGCAGTTAAAACTCTCGAAAAATCAGACGTTATTGTCGGCTATACCGTTTATGTCGAATTGATAAAACCGTTTTTCCCCGATAAAACTTTTCTTTCCACTCCCATGATGAAAGAAACAGAACGCTGCAGGCTTGCTCTTGAAAAAGCCGCGGAGGGTAAAACGGTTTCCATGATATGCTCCGGTGACGCGGGAATATACGGAATGGCATCGCCCATACTCGAACTTGCGGGCGAATACGGCGTTGAAACTGAAGTAGTAGCCGGTGTGACCGCCGCTTCTTCCGGAGCCGCACTTCTCGGTTCTCCGATCACATGTGATTTTACCGTTCTCAGCCTGTCAGACCTTCTTACTCCATTTGATATCATTATGGACCGAGTCGAAAATACTGCAATGGCAGATCTTTGCATGGTGATCTATAACCCTTCCAGCCATAAAAGATCCGACTATCTGAAAAAAGCTGTCGAAATAATAATGAAATACCGTCCGTCAGATACCGTCTGCGGATTCTGCCGCAATATAGGCAGAGACGGTGAAGAATACCGCATTACGTCCCTCAAAGATCTTTCTGAAAGCGACGTGGATATGTTCACTACGGTCTTTATCGGCAATTCGTCAACAAAAAATATCGGCGGAAGAATGGTCACGCCAAGAGGATACAGCTATGAAAAATAAAATCTGCATTTTTGCTGGCACAAGCGAAGGCAGACGCCTAGCCGAAATACTCAGCGGCGCCGCACTTCTCACTGTCTGCGTTGCTACTGAATACGGCGAGGTAATGCTTGAGAATATAGACGGTATTACGGTTCATACAGGCCGTATGAATGAAGATGAAATGGCTGTATTCTTTAAAAACAATGATTTTTCTCTGGTCATAGACGCTACTCATCCTTATGCTGTCATTGTCACAAACAATATTTCTTCCGCAGCAAAAAACTGCGGTATTCCTGTCATGCGTATTCTGCGTGAGGGATCGGCTCATGAGAAAAAAGCCGTTTACGTCTCATCCGCCGAAGATGCAAAAAACTGCCTTTTGGGCAAAGAAGGCAATATCCTGCTTACTACAGGCTCGAAAGAGCTTTCTTCATTTGAGGGGCTCGATATGTCTAAAGTCTGGGCAAGGGTTTTACCTTTACATTCTTCGATTGATGCCTGCGAAAAAGCGGCGATCCCTTCATCTCATATTATCGCCGCGCAGGGTCCGTTTTCGTACGATATAAATCTGGCTCAGCTCAAAGCGATAAATGCCGCTTATCTTGTTACAAAAGCATCGGGAACTAGCGGAGGTTTTGATGAAAAAATAAAAGCCGCGCTTGATTTCGGCGCAATCCCCGTGATCATCGGTGAGCCGCCTCAGACGGAAGGATATACTCTCAACGAAGCAATCACACGACTCGAAAAGGAATATGATATTAAAAAACGCCATATAAGCATTATAGGTATAGGTCCCGGCAGCGACGCTATGCTTACCGCAGAGGCGAAATGCGCAATAAATGAATGCGATGCAGTGATAGGCGCGCAGAGCGTAGTCACCTCTCTTTCCGTCAAAAAACCTCTTTTCTTCGAGTTTTTGCCTGACAAGGTTGCAGGTATTATCGCAGCAAACCCGTCATATCGAAAAATAGCCGTTGTTATGCGCGGAGATACGGGCTTTTTCAGCGGCACAAAAAAACTGTTGGATATATTCAGCGGTGAAGATGTCGCAATTATCCCCGGCATTTCTTCCGTTTCCGCTTTTGCCGCAAAGCTCGGCGTCAGCTGGGACGGATCTGCCCTTGTAACAATGCACGGACGCTCTCACAATCTGATACATACAGTAAAAACAAATAAGAAAACATTTGTCCTCTCAGGCGGAGAAAACTCTGCAGAAGTTATTTTGAAAAAGCTTTTCTCTTACGGCTTTACCGATCTTGCCGCAGCAGTGGGCGAAAAGCTGTCATACAGCGATGAAAAAATAACAAGAGGAACTGTTTCCGTTCTCAAAGACCTTGAATACGACGGCCTTTCCGTTGTTTATATCGAGAACCCGAATGCGGAAAAAAGAATACGTATCGGCATTGAAGACGATGAATTTATAAGAGGCGACGTTCCGATGACAAAGTCCGAAGTCCGCGCTATATCACTGTCGCAGCTCTCACTGTCGTCAGACTCGGTAGTATGGGATGTCGGAGCAGGAACAGGTTCTATATCAGTCGAGTGTGCGCTTTTTGCGTCTGAGGGTTCTGTTTTTGCCGTTGAAAAAGAACAGGATGCGGTAGAACTTATCGAAAAAAACAAGCTGAAGTTTTTTGCAGATAATATCGAGATCGTCAAAGGATCTGCCCCCGAGGCTCTTGGCGAGCTTCCAGCGCCGACACACGTATTTATCGGCGGCACTTCGGGAGCGCTGCGTGAAATCCTGAATATTGCGCTTAAAAAGAACAGCGAGGCAAAGATAGTTGTTAATACGGTTACGTTAGAATCATATAATGAAGTCTGCGCTTCCGCAAAGGAGTTCGGGTTCAGAGATTTCAGGTGCATTGCGGTAAATGTTTCCCGCAGTCAGAGACTTGGACACTACAATATGATGCGTGCACAAAATCCCGTAAATATATTTGTTTTGCAGGGAGGACACGCAATTGATTAAACTCCTTGAATTTCAGACCGCCTCCGTGCTTTTGGGATTCATCATCGATTTTTTTGTCGGTGACCCATACTCAATACCTCATCCCGTTGTTTATATAGGCAAATGGATATCTTTTTTTGACGGCAAATTCCGCAAAGGCGACCCTCACAAGGATTTCGTTCGCGGCATAATAACGGTCATTCTCGTAACCGTTATTTCTACCTGTGTCCCTGCGCTCGTTCTTGCCATTGCGTGGATTATCCACCCCTTTGTATATTTAATTATCAACAGCATCATGTGCTGGCAGCTTCTAGCGGCGCGGCAGCTTGTAAAAGAAAGCATGAAGGTCTGCCGAGAACTGAAAAAAGGCGACGTGGAAGCGGCGAGAAAAGCAGTTTCATATATTGTCGGCAGAGATACCGATGTGCTTGACGAAAAAGGCATTTGCAGAGCCGCCATCGAAACCGTAGCCGAAAACACGTCCGACGGAGTGATCGCTCCGCTCATATGGATATTCCTTTTTGGAGCGGTCGGAGGGTTTTTTTATAAATCCGTCAATACCATGGATTCCATGATCGGATATAAAAACGACAAATATCTTTATTTCGGCAGAGCCGCGGCAAAAACCGATGATTTTGTCAACTTTATTCCCGCAAGGATCTCTGCGCTGCTGATGATAATATCGTGCCCGTTATGCAGACTTGATATGAAAAACGCATACAGAATCTTTCGGCGCGACAGAATGAAGCATGCAAGCCCGAATTCCGCGCAGACAGAATCGGTATGCGCAGGAGCTCTGAATATCCGCCTCGCAGGCGACGCGGTCTACGGCGGAATAATACACAAAAAGGACTATATCGGCGATCCTTTTCGCGAAACGGAACCCAATGACATTAAAAAGGCGGGCAATCTTATGTATACCGCATCCTTATTAGCTCTTATTGCGGGCATTCTTATCCGAACGGCGGTGATATTGATATGCTTATAAATCAAAAAAATCCTCACGGGGGGGATATATATACCAATAAGGTCGAATACGACTTTTCTTCCAATCTCAATCCCGAGGGAATGCCCCCACAGGTGAAAAAAGCGATCACAACGTCGGTCGATGAATATTGCAGATATCCCGACGCATACTGCTCACAGCTCAGAAAAAATATTTCGGACCTTGAAATGATTCCGAGTGCAAACATAATCTGCGGCAACGGCGCGGCGGAGCTGATATTTTCATATGCCTATTCGCTAGATCGCGATAAACCCGCGCTTATAGTGTCCCCGACCTTTTGCGAATATGAAAATGCCCTTCACGCGGCGGGAATCGAGGCAAAACATCTTATTCTGAGTGAAAAGAACGGTTTTCGCCTCACGGCGGAGGATATACCTGAAGATCTTTCATCTTTCTCAGCAGTTTTTATCTGTTCTCCCAACAATCCAACGGGAATAACAGTAGAACCTGATATAATTAATATGATCTGCGATACGGGCATCAGGGTCTTTGCGGATTTTTGCTTTCTTGATCTGTCAGACTCACCCCAAAAATACTCTCTGCCATATCTTACGAAAAAATATCCCAATCTTACGGTTCTTAAAGCGTTTACAAAAAACTATGCAATGGCAGGCATCAGGCTTGGTTATGCAATGTGTTCCGATACGCGCTTTCTTGAAACGATGTCGCAAAAAACACAGTGCTGGAATGTTTCAGCCGTTGCTCAGCTTGCGGGTATAGCTGCTCTGGACTGCCAAAAATGGCTTGATGATTCTGTAAAAACGCTAAAAGAAGAAAGAAACCGTGTTTTTCAGACTTTGACTTCATATGGCGTCAGAGTATTCAAAGGAGAGGCAAATTATCTGCTTTTGTATTCCGAAATAAACCTGAAGGATCTTTTGCTGAAAAAAGGGATACTGATTCGCGATTGTTCGAATTATACCGGACTGAAAAAAGGCTATTTCCGCATAGCGATCAAGAAAAAAGCCGAAAACGACGTCCTTCTTTCGGCTCTGAAAGAGGTAATTTCATGAAAAAAGCAAAACCGATAATGATACAGGGCACAATGTCCAACGCAGGCAAAAGCCTCATCTGCGCAGCTCTCTGCCGCATATTCAGGCAGGATGGCTATAATGTCGTTCCGTTTAAATCACAGAATATGGCACTCAATTCGTTCATTACGGATGAAGGTCTTGAAATGGGGCGCGCGCAGGTCGTTCAGGCTGAAGCTGCGGGAGTTAAACCGTCCGTTCTTATGAACCCGATCCTTCTAAAACCTACAACGGACGTCGGTTCTCAGGTAATCGTTAACGGAGAAGTCCGAGGAAATATGAAGGCGTCGGATTATTTCAAGTATAAAAAAGAGCTTATTCCCGATATTATGCGAGCATATTCGACGCTTGAAGAAGAAAACGATATAATCGTTATCGAAGGCGCAGGCAGCCCTGCCGAGATAAACCTTAAAAGCGACGATATAGTAAATATGGGAATGGCAAAAATGGCAAGATCTCCCGTTCTTCTTGCAGGCGATATCGACAGGGGAGGCGTATTCGCGCAGCTTTACGGAACGGTAGCTTTGCTTGATCCCGATGAACGCGATATCATAAAGGCAACGGTCATTAATAAATTCAGGGGAGACAAATCTATTCTTGCTCCCGGCCTTGATATGCTTTATGACCTTGTTAAAAAGCCGTGTGCAGGCGTTGTTCCTTACATACACGTCGATATAGACGACGAGGACAGCCTCAGCGAAAGACTATCTTCCGGTATGCGCAAAGAAATAGATATAGCTGTCATCCTTCTGCCCAGAATATCAAATTTTACCGATTTTTCTCCGTTTTCGCGCTTTTCCGGCGTTTCTTTGAGGTATGTCAGAAACCTGTTTGAACTCGGTTCATCGGATATGATAATCATTCCCGGAACGAAGTCAACAATGTCTGATCTTAAATGGATGAGACAAAACGGACTTGAAGCGGAAATACTCAAAAAAGCGTCTCGCGGAACTCCTGTTTTCGGTATTTGCGGCGGACTTCAGATGCTCGGCAGCAAAATTTCCGACCCGCATAATTCCGAAGGCGGCGGGGAGATAAGCGGTATGGGACTGCTTGATCTCAAAACCGTTTTTTCGGCGCAAAAGACACGTTTGCAGACGGAGGGCGTTTTTGAAGGAATCAACGGAATGTTTTCGTCTCTTAACGGCATCCGCTACCGCGGATACGAAATTCATATGGGACAGAGCACCGATTCATCACCGATCATTCAGAAAAACAATGTATACGGCAGTTATATCCACGGTCTTTTTGATGAAAACGGCATAGCCGAAGCGATCGTAAGGTCTTTGTATGAAAGCAGAGGCATCGAATATGACGAAAACGCGGTGTTTGATTTCCACGCATACCGCGAGTCACAGTATGATCTTCTTGCGCAGAAGGTCCGAGAGGCTATGGATATGGATCTTGTTTACAGAATAATAGAGGAGGGCATATGATACATCTTTACTTCGGAGAGGGTAAAGGAAAAACTACCGCCGCATGCGGACTTGCTATTCGTGCTGCAGGAAGCGGTATGAAAATTCTCTTTACTCAGTTTTTCAAAAACGGTAAATCGTCAGAAGTTGCTGTCCTTTCCAAAGTTGAAAATATAGACTGCCGTTTTCCTTCGGTGAATTACGGCAGATATAAAAATATGACGGAAGAACAGAAAAACGAAGAAAAAAACGTGTACGGCAAACTTTTTGCCGAAATAATCGGTTCAGCATGCGATTATGATATGATAGTTCTTGACGAATCTGTTTCCGCACTCAATTACGGATTTCTTCCTGAAGATGCGCTTATGGAATTTCTTTTAAAAGAGGGAAAAAACCGTGAAATAATACTCACCGGCCGCAACCCTTCCGCAAGGCTTCTTGAAATTGCCGATTACGCTACCGAAATGCGCAAAGAAAAGCATCCTTTTGATAAGGGGATAAGGGCGAGAAAAGGAATAGAATTCTGATATATGAAAAACGAGTATTCTGAAAAAGCGCTTCGCGATCTTATTCTGAGTATCAGGGGCGCCGACTGCGAGGCAATGAAACGTGCCGAGGCAAGACAGGAAAGCCTTGCAAAACCTCCAAGAAGCCTCGGACGTCTTGAAGAGCTGTCGGTTCGTCTTGCCGGAATGACAGGAAAAGTAAACAACAAATTCGATAGTAAATACATTCTTGTTTTTTGCGCCGATAACGGCGTTGCGGAAGAGGGGATAGCAAGCGCGCCTCAGTCGGTAACCGCATCTCAGGCAATAAACATGACAAAGGGCAAAACAGGCGTTGCCGTGCTGGCAAAACGGTTCGGATGTGTTTTACGTGTCTGCGACGTAGGTATAAACGCAGATATCGATGTGCCTGAGGTGATCCCGAGAAAGATCGCTTACGGCACACGCAATATTTCCCGAACTGCAGCAATGTCAAGAGAAGATGCCGTCAAAGCGATCCTTACCGGTGCATCTCTCGCAAAGGAATCGGCGGATATCGGCGCCGAGATTATCGGAACAGGCGAAATGGGAATAGGCAATACAACAACCTCTTCAGCCGTCCTCGCGGTCCTTACGCAAAGAAAAGTTACGGAGATTACAGGTCGCGGCGCAGGAATAACAGACGATGCATATAAAAAGAAGCTGTCTGTCATCGAAACGGCGATTTCCGTCAACAGTCCCGATAAAAACGATATTACAGACGTCATTTCAAAGGTCGGCGGATTTGATATCGCTGCTATGACAGGCGCGTTTCTCGGCTGCGCGGCAAAGCGAATTCCTGTGGTGATAGACGGTTTTATATCTGCCGTAGCCGCCTTATGCGCTTACAGATTATGTCCGTTTGCGAGGGATTTTATGATCCCTTCTCATGCTTCTTTCGAAATAGGTTACCGAATTGCTATGGGAGAGCTCGGTCTTGTTCCGCTTTTTGACCTTTCCATGAGGCTCGGAGAAGGGAGCGGATGTCCGATCGCCATGATGATGGTGGATGCCGCATGCGCTGTAATGAATGATATGGCAACGTTTGAAGAAGCGGATATAAACGACTCATACCTTGAACCTATCAGAAAAACCGATGCTTTTTCCGTGAAAGGAAAATAAAATGAATATATTGATCTCAGGGGGCTGCAAAAACGGCAAAACCGGATTTGCACAGTCTGTCGCAGTTAAACTTTCACCCGACGGAAACCGAATATACGTCGCAACGATGATCCCATACGATGAAGAGGACAGAAAACGTATAGACCTTCATATCGCAGACAGAGCGGATCTTGGCTTTTCTACGCTTGAAACAGGCAGAAATATCTCTTCGTGTCTAAATGCAGGAAAAAACAATACGTTTCTTGTCGACAGTGTCACTGCGCTGCTATTAAACGAAATGTTTCCCGAAACACATTCGGGAGAGGCTGATGAAAATGCGGCTCAGCGATGTGTTGACGGACTTTTGAAGATAACGAGGGAAGCTGAAAATGCCGTATTTGTCACCGATTATATTTATTCCGACGCTGTAAGGTATGACAGCTTTACGGAAAACTACAGAAAATCGCTTGCCTATATCGACAGAAATCTTGCGGCGGCATGCGATACCGTTATAGAACTTTGCGCGGGAAGAGTGATTTTCCATAAAGGGGGTATAGATCTGTGAAAAAGTATTTCAATGCATTTCTTATGTGTATGACCATGTTTTGCGCCATTCCCAGTCCGTTTCATAAGTGGGACGAAGAGTCAAGACCTCTGATGACGCTGTTTCTGCCGTTCGTAGGCGTATGGATCGGGATTTTGTGGACACTGACGTCTCTTGCAATATCGTATCTTCAGCTTCCGACCGCTGTCGGCGCTGTTATTCTTACCGCATTCCCGTTTTTTATTACGGGTGGTATGCATATGGACGGTTATCTCGACGTTTTGGACGCGATAAAGTCATGGCGTGATATTGAAGAAAAAAGAAGGATACTCAAAGATCCTCACGTCGGTTCATTCGCGGTCATTGCGGCAGTGCTAATAGTTATTGCTCAGTTCGCGTTGTTTTCCTCCGTTTCGGAAAATGCCGTTCCATATACTCTTATTTTAATACCCGCCGTATCCCGCTGTATGGCAGCGATTTTCGTTACCGTTCTGAGACCTCTTTCGGTGAGCGAGTATTCAGGCGCTTACAGAAAAGGCGTGAAAAAAGGTCACACGGTATATCTGGTAATACTCCTTTTTCTCACAGTTACGGCAGGATTCGTATTCCTCGGTCAATACGGCTTTGTTTCTCTTGCGGTTGCCGCGGGATATATCTTATATCTTTTCAAAGCATTCCGATCTCTTGACGGTATGTCCGGGGATATCTCAGGCTATTCTCTCGTTTTCGGAGAGCTGTGTGGAATTGCCGTTTATGCTTTGATCTGAGGAGGATTAATATGGATTTTATTATCGGTGGAGCGTATCAGGGAAAACTTGATTACGCAGTAAAAAAACACGCGCTTTCATCTCAGGATATTTACACGTGTAATGAAAACGAACATGTTGTTTTCGGCAAAAGATGTATAAATGCTATCCAGGAGTTCACACTTTATTGCGTTCATAACTCTCTCGATGCTGTTTCAGTTTTTAAAGCCAATAAAGAAAAATGGCAAAACAGCGTGCTTATCTGCGAAGATATTTTCTGCGGAGTCGTCCCTCTCGGGGCTGATATGCGAGCATGGCGTGAAATGACGGGACGTCTTTGCGCGTATCTGTCGGAAAAGGCGGGAAGCGTTGAGAGGTTATTCTGCGGACTGGAGCAAAAGCTGAAATGAGAATAATACTTATCCGTCATGGAAAAACAGAGGCTAACGAAAAACATCTCTATTGCGGCAAAACCGATCTTTCCTTGTCTGAAAACGGAAGAGAAGAACTTATTCGCAAAAAACATAACCGCGTTTATCCATCCGCTTCAGGTTTTTCCGTGATCACAAGCGGAAAAAAACGCTGTGAAGAAACGCTGAATATTATTTACGGCAATATTCCCCATACGCAAAACGAAGCGTTCTGTGAAATGGACTTCGGCGCATTCGAAATGCGCTCATATGAAGAAATGAAAAACGATCCTTCATATATAGCCTGGATAAGCGGAGACAACGAGAAAAACGTGTGTCCGGGCGGTGAAAGCGGCGAAATTATGCAAAAGCGCGTTATTGACGGACTGAATGAAACGATCGCCGATTGCAAAGACTTTCTTCTCGTTACCCACGGCGGAGTTATTGCGGTTATAATGGCTGAACTTTTCCCTGAGGAAGAAAAAAACCGTTATGAATGGCAGCCGGTGGCGGGCGAAGGATATATGATAGAAATAACCGAACGCTCACGGTCATATATTCTTTTCTGACGTTGTAAGACTGAAAAAAAGACGGTCTCACGGTTTTTACCGTGAGACCTTTTCTCTATCTTAATATGTATCGGAACATCATCCGAAAACTTCGTCTGCGGAAGACTCTATGTTTACAACGTATTTTACTCTGTTTTCTTCGTCGGCGTTTTCATATTTTTCAAGCGTTTCCTGCATGGTTTTATTTCTGTCAATGCTTATATATGCATCCGTTACGTTTTCACATCTGTAATTATACAACGTTGTCTTGTACATTTCCACAAAGTTGAGCACGTCTCTGTCATCAAAGAAATACTGCTTTCTCAGATATTCTATAATGCTCTCTTCCGTTTCGTATCCGGGCAGGGGTTCGTATATTGCGTCAAGCAAAACTGCGGACATTTCAGGCTCTTTACAAAGAAGAGGAATTCCTGTTATAAATCTGGTTTCCGTTATCGTTGATCCAGTGGTCGAGACGGAACCGTTTGGACCGTGCGGAAACGGAACGATGCCGAAATTATCCATATTGAACGCTATCGAGTTTTCGGAACCGCAAAGGTCTGTGCCGTTCATCAGCGTTACTACCGATTTCCCGTCGATAAAGTTTTGCAGCAATACTTTCCAGTCGCCGGTGTTGACGTTTACGTATGTGCTGTATTCTCCAAATGTCCAGTTCCATGCGGTCTGCATGGCTTCAAAGGTTATCGGTGAATGCAGGCTGAGCTGATAGTCGCCCTTTTCGTCTTTGATAACGACCTTTTCGCCGTTCGTTGTATGGATCGTTCTGAAAAGCCAGTGAACCGTTGTTTCAAGCGCCTTTACCTCGTCGCCCGAGTCGTTGATGTGATTGTATATTGGCATAAGCTCTTCAAATTTGCGCCACGTCCACTCATCACGCTCAACAAGCTCTCTCGGGTCCGTTTCCTGCAGATAGTTGATTATATTTTCGTTTACTACCATTGCACCGTCTATTGAACGGTATTTCAGTATCGGCCATGCTGCGGGAATTACCGCATAAAGTCCTCCATTCCAGCATGCAGGTTTCAGGTCTTCTTTCGTGCCCCACTTATCAGCGTTCAGATAATCTATAATATCCGAAAACGAGGTCAAATCGCAGAGATATCCGCCTCTTACAAGACTTGACAGCGGATTTGACGCCGTCTGATATGCGTCATAATGAACAAGTCCGCTTATCGTTTCTGCAGGTATGAGATAACCGACGTCTGATCCTGACATATCTATTACCACGGAAACATTATACTTTTTTTCCACTTCTTTTATTCTGCTTATCGCCAGATCTGCAAACGCGGTGTTTACAACATAGCCAAGATATTCATCCCCGGTAGAATGTTCTTCGTTTCTTTGAGCAAAAACGAATTCCGCGCCCCCGTATTCTATCCCATCTACGACAGTGGAAAACTCCGGAACGATCTCGTTTTCCGTGCCTTCGGCACATGAACACAAGGAAAATACTACTGATATCACAAAAATGAAAGACAGTATCCTTTTCACAATCAAACATCCCTTTCTTTATTAGTTACCGATTATATTATATATCAGCTTACGAAAAATGTCAAGACCTCTCCGTTGACCGTTCAGGCTTTTCGCAGTTTTTCACCGTTCGAATTAGGATAAAAGGTGAAAATATCCGTAAAACTGTCAAATAAGACATTTTTCGTAAATGACTTGAAAAAAAACGCCGTTTATGCTATAATTCTCAGGTTAAATCATTGTTTTTGAGGTATTATCAGTGAATATAAAAACACTCTTTGCTCCTGCCGATATGACGCAGGGTGCGCCGTGGAAAAGCATACTGCTTTTCACTGTTCCGATGCTTATAGGCAATATCGCGCAGCAGCTTTACAGCACCGTAGACAGTATCGTCGTCGGAAAATATATCGGCGACAACGCTCTTTCGGCAGTTGGCAGCTCAATGCCCATACTTAATATGCTGCTTGTGCTTTTCATCGGTATTTCCACCGGAGCCACTATCATGGCGTCGCAGTTTTTCGGCTCAAAAAGCAGAAAAGATCTGTCGTTCACCATCGGCAACAGCATCACGGTCACGCTTATTTCATGCGTTGCCCTTATTGCGATCGCAGCGCCGTTTATAAGGCCGCTTCTGACCGTTCTTAATACTCCGACAGATCCGGTCGTCGCAGGCGTTGACGGATACACAGTTCTTGACGCTTGCGCAGACTATCTCACGATATGCCTTGTCGGTATTGCGGGGATGGCTTTTTATAATATCCTGAGCGGTATTATAAGAGGACTGGGCGATTCAGTTTCCGCACTTGTTTATCTTCTTGTCGCCACAGTTGTGAATATAGTCCTTGATATCGTTTTTGTCGCCGTGTTTTCGCTCGGGGTTGCCGGCGTTGCGTGGGCTACGATAATTGCGCAGTTTATGGCATCGTTTCTGTGCCTTGTAAAAATAATCAGAATGCGTGAACATTTCGATTTCGGCGTCAAATACCTCAGACCTGTCGGACATTACGTAAAAACAATAATTAAACTCGGTCTTCCTTCCGGTCTTACACAGGCGATATTCTCGTCTGCAATGATAATCGTTCAGTCTCTCACAAACCAGTTCGGAGCGCAATTTGTTGCGGCAAACGTTGTTATAATGCGTGTCGACGGTTTTGCTATGATGCCGAATTTCTCGTTCGGCACCGCGCTCACAACTTTTGCGGGACAAAATGTCGGCGCAGGCAGGTACGACAGGGTAATAAAAGGCGCAAAACAGGGAACGTTGATGGCGGTCGGTTTTTCGGTCGTCCTTACCCTTGCAATTCTGTTTTTCGGCAAACCGCTGATGGGCGTTTTTACGGATACTCAGTCTCTTGTAGATATGAGCTACAGCCTGATGCTTATTCTTGCTTTCGGGTATATAGCCATGGCTGTTACACAAAGCCTTTCCGGTATTATGAGGGGCGCGGGAGACACCGTTACGCCGATGTGGATATCTCTCGCCACATCCGTTGTTATACGCGTGCCGTTAGCATACCTGATCTCATTCCTTACCGTTACAGAGGATCTTCCGCACGGCATCCCTCAATGCATACAGATATCGCTTCTTGTTTCATGGGTGGCCGGCGCTGTTTTTACCACAATATTCTATGCCCGGGGCAAATGGAAAACAAAGGCTATAAAATCAAGCTGATTTCAATAAAAACCGACTGAAAAACTCAGTCGGTTTTTTGATTATCTATTTCTTATCTTATCAATGGCTTCCTGCCAGGACCTCTTTATTTGTTCGTCCGTTTGCGGATGTTCCAGGATGTATTCCGCTTCGCACGGAATAAGATTGTTTCCTGAGGCAATGTAATCAAGCACTCTCTTGTGATCTGCTTTTTCTTTTATATACATTTCACCGTCAGCTACCAGAATTTTTACCGGACCTTCATTTTTCTCGTCTTCTGTATCGCAGCATTCCGAAAAAACGTCAAAGCACGGGATCAGCCTTCCGCCGTAGAAAAACATTTTGGCATGATCTTCGCCGCACTGGTTTTTTTCGTAAATTTCGCTTATAATATCCGCAACTGCCGTAGCAGGAGAGGCGGTCGTATCTACAACAAGATCGTAGTTTCCGAGAAAACCGCAATCGGCGCCGTAAAGAGACTTATATCTCATGTTTTCACTCTGTTTGCGCATACGAATCTGACGCGCGGTCTCTTCAAGCGATTCAAAGCTCTCTGAAGAACGCTGCTTATCGTTATAAATGCGTTTGGCGGATTCTTCGGGAGACGTTGAAAGAAAGACCTTGAACGTGCCTTTTGTGAAGAACCATGCCATTCTGGAGTCGATAATAAGATTCCCGGGTTCATCCGAAAGAAGTTTGAGACGGTTATCCATTTCAAAATCAATAGTCGGATCCGATTCCATGAATTTGTTTATGTCTACTACGGAAATCCCTCGTTCCATCGCTATGCGTCGGACGATCGGACCTGTTGAATATATTTTGGCATCATATCTCTCTGATAATATCCTGCAAACGGTGCTTTTACCGCTGCCAAGATCGCCCGTGAGTGAAATTCTGAATTCCATCTGTTGCCTTTCAGGTATATATGTATGTATAGTGTGATCAGCTTACTCTTACAGCATCGCAATAATGTCATCTTTCGGGCGAACGCCGACGGATTTATTTACCGGTTTACCGTTTTTGAATACTATAAGCGTGGGTATGCTCTGGATACCGAAATGTGCTGCAAGCTCCGGCTCTTCGTCAACGTCGATCTTGCATACCTTGATATCCTTGTTTTCTTCGGATATTTCCTCAATAACGGGCGCGAGCATTCTGCACGGTCCGCACCATGTTGCCCAGAAATCTACAAGAACAGTCTGTTCCGATTTGAGAACTTCTTCTTCGAAATTGTCAGCAGTAATAACTATGTGAGCCATTTTTATCCTCCCGATAAGTAAAAATTTTTATGGAAATAAGTATATCATGAACTTTCTGATTTGTCAACCGTATTCCTTGAAAAACACAATCTGATCCCGTACGAGTTCAGGGGATATCCCGTTTTTTACAACCTGTTAAAGACGTCTTTTATATTGTCCACCTTTACAAGTTCAATGTCCGTTCTGAAATCCGTTTTATTTCTCTGCGGAATTATCGCGCGCTTAAAACCGAGAACCTTAGCTTCGGCAATACGTTTTTCAAGTGACGTTACCGCTCGCACTTCGCCTGCAAGTCCGACTTCGCCGATAAGTATCGTATCGTCCGGAATAATAAAATCCTTTAACCCCGAGGCAAGAGCAGTCGCAACCGCAAGGTCTGCAGCCGGCTCGTCTATACGAAGACCGCCTATAACGTTTATATAAACGTCAGAGGTTCCGAAAAACAGTTTACAGCGTTTTTCGAGAACGGCGATAAGAAGATTCGTTCTGCCGTAGTCAAATCCTACAGAAACACGCCTTGGCGCAGGAAAAGGAGTAGGGGCGACAAGCGACTGTATTTCCGCGATAATGGGACGCGAGCCTTCAAGCACGCAGACGGTTGCTATACCGGATATATCGGAAGGTTTGCCCTGTAAAAACACCGCTGACGGATTCCCTATTTCTTTCAGCCCTTCTCCCGTCATTTCGAAAACGCCTATCTCGTTTGTTGAACCGAAACGGTTCTTTACTGCGCGAAGTACCCGGTATTCCGAATTTCTTTCGCCCTCAAAATATAAAACCGCATCGACCATATGCTCCATTACCTTCGGACCTGCAATCGAGCCTTCTTTATTAACATGTCCGACTATGAAAACCGGTATATCTTTTGTCTTTGCAAGCCTCATCAGCTCTGCAGTACATTCACGGACCTGAGACACGCTTCCCGGTGTGGATGAAACGGACGCATGGTCCATAGTCTGAATCGAGTCTACGATCATAAGTCCGGGATTCTGTCTTGCGGCCTGCTCGCAAACCGTTTCTATATCCGTTTGCGAAAGAATATAAAGATCATCTTTTTTTACTCCGAGCCTGTCTGCGCGAAGGCGGAGCTGTTTGGGCGATTCTTCCCCGGATACATACAGTATCGGCATGGAAGCTCCGAGTTTCTCGCAAAGCTGTAAGAGAATTGTCGATTTGCCTATTCCCGGCTCGCCCGAAACAAGATAAAGCGCCCCTTTAACTATTCCTCCGCCCAGGACCCTGTCAAGTTCATTGATCCCGCTAGAGATCCGCACCTCTTCTTTGCCTGTTATTTCTTTAAGCTTTACAGGTGCGGCGGCATCGGAGCTCAGCGCTTTTTTCGCCGGCTTATCAGGCGTCTGAGCAACCGTCTCTTCTTCAAGTGTGTTCCAGGCTCCGCATTCAGGGCACTTACCCGCCCACTTGGGGCTTTCCGCGCCGCATTCCGAGCAAACATATACAGTTTTGCTTTTCATGTCTGTCTCCTCTAAAATCTGAAATATAAGAACGGATTGTAACTGCCCGAAACAAGACTTGCCGTAGATAAAAACCATACCGCAATGCAGGCGGCAACAGTAATTGCAGGGACGATTTTTCCGAATTTAGGCGAAAGCTTTTCTTTTATAAACGGTATCGTCGGCATTGACGCGAGTATGAGTATAACGAATATGACTGCATTTGTGTAAAGATAATACAGCGTTCTTTCATCCGCAAAAGGAACTCCTCCGAAACCGAACATCGTAGCAAGATACCGTCCGCACACGGAAATATCTTCGATGGCAAAAAATACCCATCCAATAGCTACCGCAAGCAAAAGATATATGTGCCTGAATATTCGGGGTATCGACCATAACCATTTGAAAAGAACCTTCTTTTCGATAAACAGAAGCAGTCCGAAATAAAGACCCCATATGATGAAGTTCCAGCCTGCGCCATGCCAGAATCCGGTGCAGAACCACACGATAAATATGTTGATAAAATGCCGCCACTCTTTGACTCTGTTGCCGCCCAGAGGAATATAAAGGTATTCTCTGAACCATGAACCGAGTGAAATGTGCCATCTTCTCCAGAATTCCGTAACCGTCTGTGAAATATACGGATAATTGAAGTTGATGCAAAACTCAAATCCGAACATCCTTCCGAGACCTATTGCCATATCGGAGTATCCCGAGAAGTCAAAGTATATCTGAAATGAGAATGCAATTATTCCGAGCCATGCAGTAACTACTGTCATTTCAGATTGAGGAAGCGTTGATACAGCATCCCACAGAGCCCCGATATTGTTAGCAAGAAGCACTTTCTTTGCCAGCCCGACCGTGAACTTTTTAACTCCGTCGCCGAAAGTTTTATATTCGTCTTTTCTGTTGTCGAGCTGCTCTGCTATGGTTTTATACTGAACTATCGGTCCGGCGATGAGCTGCGGGAAAAATGTGACGTATGCACCGAAACTTATCGGGTTTTTCTGAACTTCCGTCGCGCCCCTGTATACGTCTATTGTATACGACATTGTCTGGAACGTATAAAACGATATGCCGATCGGAAGCGAAACTTCAAGAAATTCCACACCGAGCCCGAAGATGTTGTTTATATTCGCAATAAAGAAATTGCAGTATTTGAAAAAGCCAAGACAGCCTAAATTGAGGATAACGGAGATAATGATCAGCGCTTTTGCAGCGGCAGGGCGGGACTGTCTGTATTTATCTATAAGCAGCGCGAAAATATAATTGTGCAGTATCGTAAACAGCATAAGGAGGATGAACATCGGTTCTCCCCATGCATAAAAGATTATTGAGGCAAGAAAAATTACCGTGTTTTTTAAAGCGTTTTTCTTTCCCCTCGGACATATATAATAAACAAGCAGGGTTATGGGCAGAAAACAGAAAAGAAATAACAGAGAACTGAAAAGCATTGCTTACCTCTTTTTATAACAGCCGAACAGGCGCATTATTACATATAGATTATAACATTTTTATCCCGTATTGTCAATACGGTTTTGAAGCATAAAAAGCACGTATCGCGTACCAAAGTATTTATCGTGTTTTTGTTGACATATCTGTTCAAATATGATATACTTACGGTAGAAAAACAACCGGAGGATATATAATTATGACAAGCAAAGAGAGAGCGAAGGCTCTTGTTTCGCAAATGACGCTTCCTGAAAAGCTGTCTCAGCTTACCAACGACGCAGAAGCTGTCGAAAGACTCGGCATTCCCGAATATAACTGGTGGAACGAAGCTCTGCACGGCTATGCAAGAAGCGGTGTCGCCACAGTATTCCCTCAGGCGATAGGTATGGCGGCATCTTTTGATACAGTTCTGATGCGCAAGGTCGCAGATGCCATTTCCACGGAAGCCCGCGCAAAATACAATGAATATAAAAAATTCGGCAAAACAAAGATCTATCAGGGCCTTACCTGCTGGTCTCCCAATATAAACATTTTCCGTGATCCGCGCTGGGGCAGAGGACACGAAACATACGGCGAAGACCCGTATCTTACCTCGGAAATGGGCGTAGCTTTTGTAAAGGGTATGCAGTACGGTTTTGAAGAAAACCCGAAATACAGAAAAGTTGACGCTACGCTTAAACATTTTGCAGCACACAGCGGTCCTGAAAAAGGAAGACATTCTTTTGACTCTGTAGTCAGCGAAAAAGATCTTCACGAAACTTATCTTGCCGCATTCAAGTATATTATCGAAAAGGCGCGTCCCGCAGCTGTGATGGGCGCTTATAACCGTGTAAACGGTGAACCCGCGTGCGGATCTAAAAAGCTTCTGCAGGATATCCTTTACGGCGAATGGGCTTTCGACGGATATGTTGTATCTGACTGCGGCGCAATATGCGATATAGATTCCTTCCATAAAGTTACCGCCAACAGGGCTGAAAGCGCGGCTCTTGCGGTAAACAACGGATGCTATATGAACTGCGGCAGCGCATTCAAATTCCTGAAAGTTGCGGTCGCAGAGGGAATGGTCAGCGAAGAAACCGTAACAAAGGCATGCGAAAAGCTTTTTGAAGCGCGTTTCGATCTCGGTCTTTTCGATGAAACGGAATATGACTCCATTCCTTATTCAAAAGTCAACTGTGACGAGCATCGCGCCATTGCTCTTGAAATGTCAAGATGCGCAACCGTTCTTCTGAAGAATAACGGCATCCTTCCTTTGACAAAAGACGACGGGATAAAAAATATCGCCGTTATCGGTCCGAATGCCGACGCTACAACGGTGCTTGTAGGCAACTATAACGGCACGCTCTCAGAATATACTACTCCGCTCTTCGGTATACGAAACACAGCGAGAAAATACGGCAAGGAAGTCCGTTACGCCATAGGCTGTCATCACACCTCCGATGCGGGAAACGACGGTAATATCGAAGAGGCGGTAATTGCAGCAAAATATGCGGATGCGGTAGTTTTGTGCCTCGGTCTTACTCCTCAGCTTGAAGGCGAAGAGGGCGACGCTTACAACAGCGACCTCGGCGGCGATAAACCGGGACTTACTCTTCCGAAAGCCCAGCTCGATCTTTTTGAAATGATGAAGTCGGTTGGCAAGCCGATAATTGTTGTAAACATTTCAGGCAGCGCGATTGATCTCCGTTTTGCGGAAGAAAACGCAGCGGCGGTTATTCAGAGCTTCTATCCCGGCCAGGATGGCGGAAAAGCGCTTGCTGAAATACTTTTCGGCGAAACAGAGCCCAGCGCAAAGCTCCCCGTAACGTTTTATGCCTGCGATGACCAGCTGCCCGATTACAGCGACTATTCAATGAAGGGCAGAACCTACCGCTATATGACCGAAAAACCTCTTTATCCTTTCGGTTACGGAATCGGATACAATAAATATGCTGTTTCCGACCTGAAGTGCGACAGCGAGATCACCTCAAGCGGCGCGACAGTATCATGCAGCATCGAAAACCTCGGTTCAAGGGACGGAGCAGACGTTTTGCAGGTCTATATAAGCCATAAAAACAAACCCGACGCCCCGATATATCAGCTTATAGCGTTCAAAAAGGTGCATCTCAAAGCAGGGGAGAAGCAAACTGTGGAATTTGACATCCCCGTTGACAGATTCATGCTTTATAATTCGGACGGCGATCTCGTTCTTGAGGACAGCGAAGCGGTCATTTACGTCGGAACATGCTCGCCAGTAAAAGAAGAGTTCTGCATAACGACCGAAGTTAAAATTAAATCCTGACTAACTGAAAATCAAGACTGACGCTGATATCAGAACGGATAAAAGATACTTTAAAATCCATTGTCCATTTGTCTTCAGACGGCTAAAACAGAAAGACCACTTCTCAGGACAGATCTCCTTTGAAGTGGCCTTTTTGTGTCTTTTATCAATCGTCCTTCTTTCCGTATCCGGCATGATGTTCGGCTGCCTTTGGCGGAGTAGTGATTTTACAAACCGTTGAAAGTGCGCTTCAGGCAGCAAATATCCCGGATGTTACTTCCTTTTTGATGAATTCAAGGATAAATCTTGACAAATTACGTACAAACTGATATAATTAAAGAAAATGTATTGGGGAACGAATTATGAAAAGGATAATTTCTCTGACTTTGTCCGTTTTTATGCTTTTATCTCTTATTGTCACCGTATCATGCAGCTCACAGACCGCAGAAGAATTCGATCTGGACCTTGAAACGGATCTTCCGGTCGATCTTACGGGACAGCATTATGTCTGGGGCAGCACCTGGTACGAACAGCTCTTGCCTTCCGAGTATTTCAATCAGACAGGCGATATGACCCATAAGCGTCTTAACGACCTTACTGAAAAATACGGTTGCACGTTTGATGTCATTTCGTGGGAAGACAGCGCCAGCAGGATAATCATAGAAGCCGCCGCAGGCTACAGTTCGATAGATTTCCTTGACAGTCACGCTACCAACGGAGGCATAAATCTTTACAGATCCGGTCTGCTGTATTCACTCGACGAGATTCCGAATATCGATCTTTCGGATAACAGGTTCGGCACACCGCGTTTTTTGCAATACGGCATTTTTGACGGACGTTATTACGGATTTTATCAGTATGCATGGGAGTTTCCTCCCGAATTCCACGGCGTTATACATTTCAATGCCGATATGCTTCGCAAACTTGGACTTAACACGCCTCACGAACTTCATGAAAACGGGGAGTGGGACTGGGCTCATTTTAAAGAGTTTCTTATGTCTGTTCAGTCTGCAGCTTCATATGCCAGCTATGACTCTGATTTTATTCCTTTTATCTGCGGCTCGTCATATGACGCGGATGCGGTAGGCTTTATGTTTGCAAACGGCCTTAAGATGATTGACGGCACAAACGGCAACTATGTTTTCGGCTTTAACAATCCCGCAGGTATAGCAGCGATTGAATTTCTTGCGGATTTATATAATGAAGGACTTTATATCGCCAGGGGACACGCCGAATTCGTCAAAAACAAAAAATCAGCGCTGATGAGCCATGAATCGAATTTTTCAACGCACTATAACGAAAAATCCTCTTCAAGCAACTATCTTCCGGCACAGGATTACGCATACGGTATGATAAGATTCCCTTATGGCCCCAACGGTGATGCAAACTGTGTTTCCGGTTATGTTCATCACGGTAGACGGCTTAACTGGATACTTAACTGCACCGATAAAGATGTTGCCGATATAGGCCTTGTTCTGAATTATGTTTTTGCTCCTCTTGACGGTTCTACCGGCTGGGAGGGTTTGCTTAAAAATCAGATTTTCTATTTCCAGGAAGATCTTGACGAATATTCATATATGCTTGAAAACATTAATTTCAGCTATGGCAGTTTGTTCCTCGAAAAGGGCTACACTACCTGGGCGGGAAATGTGGTTGCAGCCGTTACCGGAAGAAAAACAGCTTCGGAAGTGTTTGACTCTGCGAATACGGCAATCCAGGAAGCTATAAACAAAAATGTAACATGGACGATCGATGAACTGATTAAGTAAATAGTTTCAAGATAAATAATCACATAACGGAGATATGATTTCTGTTATGTGATTATTCTTTTATTTGATTACTCAATATATCGCTCTTAACGGGGAAAATATCAAGCGATATTTGCGGAAAAATGTCTGTCTGAAAGCAAAAAACGACCGCGCAGGAGCTCTGAACTCTTACGTGGTCGTTATTATCGTTTGCAGTGAACAAAAATATGCGAATTCGCTTTTGCAAATGCAGCGCTCGTGTTTAGCAGAAAATCAGTTCTGATATTTTTCAGGGCTTCCGTCAGCCAGACATTTTTTTCGACTTCTTCCTTTATATCGGTTTTCGTTTCATTTCTTCGAAACTTCAGCAATCATTTTTGCATCTATGCCGCATTCATATTTTAAGGATTGTAATGATCCCTGATCCGCACGGAAAGACGCGGCGGTCTTTTTATACTCCGTATTTAAGCTTTACACGTTCAAGTTTTTCTCCGAACGGTTTTGCAAGAAGCGCAAAAAACATCAGATTTGACGCAGAGTAAACGATCGTGTAGGGTATAGCCGTAACAAGCGATGCGAGATACGCTTCCATCGATATTATCTCGTTATTCCATATGAGCGCCCAGAAGTCCATTATAAGCGAATATGCGAGTCCGGCAACAACACCGTAGATTACCAGTGCGACGCGGCTTTTTTTCAGGTATTTCGAAAGCAAGCCTCCTACAAGACCTATCATGCCCCATGCAAACATCTGAAATGGTGTCCACGGTCCTTGTCCGAACCAGAAATTCGATATAAGAGCAGACATTGCGCCTACAAGAAATCCCGCCTCGCCTCCGATATATACAGCCGTTATTACAGTCATGGCTGTTACGGGCTTGAATACCGGAATAAAACGGCCTACTACGGAAAGAGCAGTCATTATCGCAACAATTATCAGACGCCGCGTTCCGGTTTTTTTCTTTTCGAAACCGCTTATAAAAAGCAGAAGCGAAAGAATGATAACGGCAACGCTTATCAGCATATAGCTGTTTTCTTTAAAAAGGTATACTCCTGCAACTATTACCGCTGGCACAAGAGCAAACGGAATAGCTATGCGCAGCACTTTTCTCAGAGAGGCGTTTTTTATTGTGATCATAACGCGCCCTCCGTTCTGTTCATCCTCATGATCTTCACCGCATCCGAAACGGTGGTGATATTTTTATAATATCCCGAAGTCATCCTGTTTGCGGCTGTCGTATAAAAATTATTGCCTGAGAAAAATTCGGAAGGAACGCCGCACGAAGTTATTTCTCCTCTGAAAAACATTGCGCATCTGTCTGCGTATTCCGCAGCAAACTCAACGTCATGAGTTACGCATATTACGGTCATTCCGCCGTTGCGGAGCCTTTTCAGAATATCGCCTATCTCCTTTTTTGCGTAAGCGTCAAGCCCTTTTGTTGGCTCGTCAAGAAGCAGTATTTTAGGCGACGTTGAAAGGACTTTTGCCAGCGCAAGAAGTTGTTGCTGTCCGCCTGAAATATCATACGGATGTCTTTCGTATAATCCGGAAAGATCGTATGGTAGGAAGTCTTCATTGCTTTTTACGTCTTCAAGCTCTTCTTTTACGGTGTTTTTCAGAAAAACCGTCTGAACGTCCTGAGGCAGAAGTGAAAGGCATTCTCTGTAAAGCTCGTTTTTCTTATAATCTTTTATCTTCTTTCCAAGCACCCTTACGTTTCCCGAGTACGGTCTGTGAAGACCCGCAGCAACCGAAAGACACGTTGATTTTCCTGATCCGTTGCCGCCCATGATACAGAAAATCTCGCCTTTATAAACTTTAAAGTCCAGTCCTCTCAGCACGTCCGGCAGTTCTTTGGCATATTTGAAATAAACGTCGGAAAACTCAAGGACGGTTTCTTTTTTATCGTTTCTTTCGTCCGTTTCTTCCAGAGAGATCACCGTATTGGGAAAATTGCTTTCTATATAGTCGCGGCCTTCTCTTGCCGTGAGAGGGCAGGGGCCATTCAGATCGAAGCTGTTGAATATTCTGACCGCAGCAGGCATTCCGCGAGTAAAAACGTCGTTTTCGCGCAGCGATGCAACGACCTGCCTCGTTTCTCCGTATTTCAGTATCTTTCCGCATTCCATTGCCAGCAGCCTGTTGCTGACAGGGATAACTTCTTCAAGTCTGTGTTCGGTTATGATAACGGTGAGAGAAAGATCCCTGTTAAGCTTTGAGAGGGTAGCAATAAAGTCAGATGCCGCGATCGGATCAAGCTGCGCCGTCGGTTCGTCCAGAATAAGAACGTCGGGCTGCATTACCATTACAGACGCGAGGTTGAGAAGCTGTTTCTGCCCGCCCGAAAGTTCGGAAACGCTTTTTTCGAACCAGTCTTCAATACCGAAATAACAGGTCATCTCGCTCACACGTCTTCTGATTATATCGCGGGCGATACCCATATTTTCAAGCCCGAAAGCAAGCTCATGCCATACCTTGTCGGTAACTATCTGTTCCTCCGGTCTCTGTGCGACAAAACCTATGGAACATGCGGTTTCCGCTTCCGAAAGCGTGTTGATATCTCTGCCCTTATAAAACACTCTGCCTGTCATATCGCCAAGAGGCGTAAGTTCCTTTTTTATCATTCGCATAAGTGTTGATTTTCCGCACCCGGTAGCGCCGCATACTGTGATAAAATCTCCGCGATCGACAGAAAAAGAAATTCCGTCAATAGCTTTTTCGTTACAGAGCGGATATGTAAAGCTCAGATTCTCGACTTTAAGTATTTCCATCTCAATTCCTCTCCAGACTCTGTAAAGGCCGGCAAAAACGCCAGCAGACCGTAAGCGATATATGTAATTACGGAAATCACCGTTGTTCCCGCATAAGATATTTCAGGGTAAAATTTGAAGTTGACGGAGCCTGAAATTACTCCGGCAAGAATTATTAAAAAAAGGATCACGGAAGCAGCCGAAAGAATGATATCCTGCCTTCGGAACTTGAAAATCGAAAAAAAAGTCCTTTTTGTTATCCCGTATCCGCGTGCAGTCATACTGTCGGAAGTGATAACGCCGTTTTCAAGCGCCCATGTGACCATTACCGAAAAAACTCTTGTCCCGCCGCGTACTCTGCTCATAAAATCGGTATCGCTGTAAAGGCCTAAACCTCTCTGCGCCTGTATTACCTTCTGTGTTTGCTTTTCAAACATCGGAACATATCTGAGCGTCATCGAAAGAATCAGAGCGAATTTAGGCGAAATATTCCCGAGGATATAAAGCAGCTTGTCGCTCGTCATTATCTGTGAAAACGAACGGAACCAGTAAATAACGCCGATTATCGCCGCCGCTGACGCTGCGCCGTAAAGCAGGGCTTCAAGCGTAACGGGATTATTGTTGATTATTAAAAGCACAGTTACTCCGTTGTGATTGAACAGCGGGTTTATAACTGTCAGAAGAATAAACATAACGAAAAAGAAAAGATGCGATTGGGCGCCTTCCGTCCTGTTTCGTATAAGGTAAGTCGTAACTGCTCCTGCAAGCGATAAAAACAGAATAAGCGGGTTCATCGTTACCGGGTTAAGGCAAAACATGCCTATTGTGATAACGGAGGCGAAATATATAAACACGGTAATAGGGTTATAGTTATCAAACGCTTTCATGCTCCGCCCTCCGTTCTTTAATCAAGATCCAGTCCTAGTTCTCGGGTATAGTCCCAGGTTATTTTGTCTCCGTCTTTAAGTGTGCACTGACCGCAGCCAACCGAAACGACCTCACCGTTTACTCTATATATCCAGCCCGAAAGATCACCGTAGTCAAATTCATAAAGGTGATTAATCCCGTTTACGTATACCATGTTTTTCGGACCGGTCGTTTCTATGTGTATAGAGTATTTCTTTACTGCTTCAACGAGAATATCATATACGGTATCGCCATCTTCTATCTCAAAATACGTCTCAGGCAGAATGATCCCGTCTTTCGGAATATACTCCGATTCAAATTGCGAGATAATATCGCAGCGTATCTGTATTGAGACTGTTCCGATTATGTTCTCCTTGTCCGCAGTTTTGCCGTAATAGTTTTCCGGCGTCTGGATATCCGTCAGAAATACCGCTGCCACCGCTGCTCCGGTAATCAGAATCACGGCAATAAAAGTTGCCGGTTTCTGCTTCTTTATTACGCAGATAACGATCAGCGCCGCCCCTGCAAGCAAAATAGCAACTGCTATCCATATCCTTCCGTTTGTCCCGTTTTCTTCGGAATTTTCCGGAACGGTTTCCTGTTCGGTTGGAGTTATGTCGTGAACGTTTTCCTCTTCGTCTGTAATGTTCTTTCCGTTGTTCAGGCTCTCTTCTTCCTGCTCAGGATCCGTTATGACGACATCCGAAACGATCTTTTCTTCTGGAACATCATCCGCTTTACCGAAAAGAAACAGCGGTCCGAGTCCGTAATCAAACCGTATCAGCGCAGTTATCGCCATAAACGCTTGGTAAGTTGCCATTCCGTTTGTATTTTTTCCCAGTTCATGACAGAAACTACCGTCATCAAGGTGAAAAAGCATCATTCCGTCAAAAGCTGTTTTACCGTTTTTTATAAATCTATCGTCTGTTGCAGGATCAATTCCCATGGACGTCAGCGCAATTATTACCTGAGCCGAACTTTCGGGATTTTCATTTCCGTAGCTGAGAAAACCGCCGCTTTCAAGCTGTTTTGACGAAAGAAAAGCAATCGCCCGTTCCGTTGCCGAACGGATATTTTCATTTTTTTCTGTGTGCGGTGCAAGCGCCTGAACGGTTATCGCCGTTACGTCAACGTCAGAATACTGTCCCGAAATAGCCCATCCGCCGTCATCAAACTGCATCGATACGATTTTTTCGGCTATTCCCTCGGAAGTATAAAGCATAGAAGGCGCTCCGTTGTTCAAAAGGAAAAGCCCGTAGATATAACTCATTATTCCGAGCTGTCCTATAGTGGAATCTGCAAGGTTTTGCAGAAAATCCGAATCACGCTTCCCGGCGGCGATAAGCGCAAGTCCGTTCTTTTGCTTCGTTACAGCGCTTTTTACGCTTTCTGATGCAATATATCCTTCAAGAGCAGATACGTATCCGGAAAGATCTGTGTCGTCTCCGAGCATTCTCAGCGAGATCATATAAAAATCAGTCCCGCCTCCTGCACCGTTGGCGAGCCAGTCGCCTATGCTTTCGGTATCGGAATTATTAACGTTAAAAAGAACAATATCGTCGAGGAGTTTTTTATACTCCCCGACGTTATTTGATTCGGAAAAAAATGCGATTTGCATATTGCTTAAAACCGTTATGATTATAAGCAATGAAGCGATTATCTTATTTTTCATACCTTCTTGATTTGTTTATAAGCATTGCAGCACCGGCAAGAGCGATAAGGGCTGCTGCCGCAAAGATAAAGATGCTGCCGTCAGCGGTCGAGGGGTTTGAAGAAATAAGCGAAGGCTTTACGGTTACTTTTGCGATAGCCGGCACAAGAGTCATTGAGTCGGAAATCGCGCTGACCGTATATTCACCGCTCTGTTCGATTTTCACTTCGGCTTTTCCGTTCGCATCTGTAACGAAAGAAGTTTTTTCGCCGTTTACCGTGATAACTGCGCCTTCAAGGGGAAGAACCATAGGCGCCCAGTTTTCATCGTATCCGGAATAGTAAAGGGTGAATGAAACCGTTTTTCCTGCAAGGATATCCTCTTCCTTAACGTCAAAGAACGAGTATGTGTCAGACCATCCTGCGGTGTCCGTGAAAACGTAAGCATAGAGACGGTCCCCGTCTTTGAGCTCATCGGTAAGAGACATTGCCATAGCGTCGTTTACCATATATCCGTAGCTTCCGCCGTTTTCAACGCCCCAGAGCTTTGCAAGGGAAAGACCCCAGTCGCTGGTTACTGCAGAGTAGCCTGCCGCCGCTCCACCGTCAAAGAATTTTTCATGTGTAGCGTAAAGCGCATCGTTTACGGAAATGATGCCGTCGCCGTCAGTATCTGAAACGGCGATTTTTTCCATTGAAACAACTATGTCGCCGTTTGCTATCGTTACATAAACGTCAGCTGTCGTTGCCGCACTTGCAGAAACTGCGCAAATGCCGGATATCATTGCGATCGCCATTATGATTGCCGCAATTTTTTTCATAATTTTATGCTCCTTGGTTTGTTTTTTTTCGGCTGTATCCATATATCGAAAATTGACCGATAACGGAATTTTAGCATATGAAAAAAAACGTGTCAATAAAAAATATTGCTATTTTTTAATAATAATGCTGAATTCATTAAAAATGCAGCCGTTACGTTATAGTTTTATGAAAATGAGTACGCTTATTTCGCTCCGCCGTATGTCCCTGAAAGGTCTGCAACTTCTCCCGATGCAACTTCGGGTTTAACATATCTTGAAGCTGCGATTTTTTCTTTCAGAAGCGCGTAGTATTTATCCTCGTCAAGAGGCATTTCTACCCAGCTGTTGGTCCATGCGGAAAGGTGCATTGCGTTTGATACCGAAAGACCTCTTATTCCTTCTTCGCCCGGAGCCAGCAGGGGAGTGCCGTTGAGAATGCAGTCTGCAAAATTATTGAGTATACCTACGTGCTGTTCTCCGCCGTTATCAAATTTGATCTCTTCTACCGTGCAGCCCGGACCGGAAAATCCGCCGTTGTTGTTCATCGTGTTTTCTTTTATGGACCGATTGTTTTTATAGTAGAGGAATTTTCCGCCTTCAATAACAACTTTTCCGAGGTCGCCCGATACTTCAAATCTGTTCGTTCCGGGATATTCGCCTGTAGTGGTTACAAAAAGACCTGTTGCACCGTTTTCATATTCGTAAAAAGCGGTAACATCGTCTTCAACTTCGATATCGTGATACTTGCCGAAATAAGCCTTTGCAAAAACTCTCTTCGGTACGCCGCATATCCACTGCATAAGGTCTATCTGATGAGGACACTGGTTGAGAAGCACGCCGCCGCCTTCTCCTGCCCACGTTGCTCTCCATCCGCCGGAATTATAATATGACTGCGTTCTGTACCAGTCCGTTATGATCCACGTAGCTCTCGTCATGGGTCCGAGAATTCCGCTGTCTATCATGTGCTTAAGCTTCTGATATGCAGGATTCGTTCTCTGATTGAACATAACGCCGAATACCTTGCCGGAAGCTTTTGCAACCTCATTCATTTCCCTTACGGCTTTTGTATATACGCCTGCCGGTTTCTCCGACATTACGTGAAGTCCGTTTCTGAAGCCGTCTATTGCTATAGTGGGATGGAAATAGTGGGGCGTTGCGATAAGTATCGCGTCAACTTCTCCGGAGCGAATGAGCGCTTCGGATGTTGCATACTGTTTTACCCCGTCACCAAGCTTCTCGCCCGCGATTTTAAGCTTCTGCGGGTCGATATCGCAAATCGCCGTGATCGTGATATTTTTGAGACGACCGTGCAGATAGTTGTCGATGTGTCCCGAACCCATGTTGCCGAGTCCGATAATACCCAAACGAACGTTTGCCATAATTATTCTCCTTTTTGATTACTGCGGTTTATAGCTGTCTTTAAGCCCTACCGTGAGATTGTAGCTGTTTTCTTCTTTTGTATCTTTAACAAAATATCCTGTTCTTACAAACTGGAAGTGATCTTCCGGCTTTGCGTCTTTCATTGAAGGCTCAAGCTTCGCATTTTCAAGAACAGTGTGTGAATCTTTGTTTACATAATCCATTATCGACGCGTTTTCGGGAATATCAAAAACGTTTTCAAGAGTAAAGAGTCTGTCGTAAAGATGAACTCTGGCGTCTATTGCGGTTTCTCTTGAAAGCCAGTGTATCGTACCCTTTATTTTCCTTCCGTCTGCAGGGTTTCCCGCACCTGTTTCACGGTCGCATGAACAAAGAATTTCAGTTATATTGCCGTTTTCATCCTTTATAACGTCTTCGCATTTAACGATATACGCGCCCATAAGCCTAACCTCTCCTCCGGGCTTGAGCCTGAAGAATTTCGGCGGCGGTACTTCGGCAAAATCGCTTCTGTCTATATAAAGGTGCTTTGTAAACGGAACTTTTCTCGTTCCCTCTTCGGGCGCCTGTGGGTTGTTCGGCAGCTCGAAGTATTCCGTTTCGCCTTCGGGATAATTTGTAACGGTAACTTTTATTGGATCGAGCACTGCTATACGTCTCATGGAGGTCGCGTTCAGCTCTTCCCTTATGCAATGTTCAAGAAGCTGAATATCAACTATGCTGTAAGCTTTTGCGATTCCCGCACGTTTTACGAAGTCAAAAATCGCAGACGGTGTATATCCTCTTCTTCTGAGAGCGCAAAGCGTAGGCATTCTCGGATCATCCCAGCCGTCAACATACTTTTCTTCGACCAGCTGACGCAGATACCGCTTGCTCATTACGGTATACGTCATGTTAAGTCTTGCAAATTCCCACTGATGCGGTTTTTCTTCGAAACCGATGTTATCTATTACCCAGTTATAAAGCGGTCTGTGATTCTCAAATTCTATAGAGCAAAGCGAATGCGTTATTCCTTCCAGCGCATCCTGAATAGGGTGGGCATAGTCATACAGGGGATATATGCACCATTTGTTGCCCTGACGGTGGTGAGAAGTGTGAACTATCCTGTATATCGCCGGGTCTCTCATATTCATATTCGGGGATGCCATATCTATTTTTGCGCGAAGGGTTTTTGCTCCGTCCGGGAACTCGCCGTTTTTCATTCTTTCAAAAAGATCAAGGTTTTCTTCTACCGTGCGGTCTCTGTACGGACTGTTTTTGCCCGGTTCGGTTAAAGTTCCGCGGTATTTTTCCATATCCTCTTTCGAAAGATCGCAGACGTAGGCTTTTCCGTCTTTTATCAGCTTGACGGCAAACTCATAGCACTTGTCAAAATAATCCGAGCCGTAATAAATACCGCCGTCCGGTATAGCGCCAAGCCACTTCAGATCGTTTTCTATCGCGTCAACGTATTCAGTATCCTCCTTGACGGGGTTTGTGTCGTCAAAGCGAAGATTGAACTTTCCGCCGTATTTTTTCGCGGTCGACCAGTTTATGTATATCGCTTTTGCACTTCCGATATGAAGATATCCGTTCGGCTCAGGCGGAAAACGCGTATGAACGTGGTCTGTCCTTCCTTCCGCAAGGTCCGAATCGATTATTTCATGAATAAAATTCGTTGTTTCTTCCATAAATCTTTCCTCGTTATTCAGCAAACATCAGGCAGATTTTTTATTTTGCGATCTCCGCCCTGCATTTTTCTATTCTGCGCTTCATCTCATCGGAGCCCAGAATACGTATGACAGCATAAGTATCCGGCGATACCTGCTTTCCGGTGATAGCCACTCTTATCATCATGGCTATATCGCCAACGTGGCCTTTATATGCGCCGGGGTTCTTTTTATATTCCTTAGTATCCGCCGCAAAGCCAACGGACGAAGCAATTGTTTTCAGCTTCTTAAACCACTGCTGCTGATCATCGTTTTCGTCGTACACGGACGGATATTTTTCGAGTACTGATATGATGTCGTTTTTATCAAAGTTGTCGGGGAATACGTATTGCGGAGCAAACAGCTCGCCGTAGAAAAAGCCCATATAGTCCTTGATCTCTTTCCACAGTCCGAAATCTTTTCTTGGCTTGTTTCCGCCTCTGCCGATCGAAAGGATGCTCTTTGCATATTCGGGATCCTTCGTGAAAATTGCATAGAACTCAGGATCATACTCTTTCATCCACTCTGAGGCGTTTTCGTATACGGTTTCGGCATCCATGCGCGATACAACGTCCTTGCAGATGTCGTAAAGCTTTTCAAAATCGAAAAGAGGACCGGAAACGCCCATTTTTTTGAAAGAGAACGGAAATTCGTTTTTATCTGCCGTAGGATTCATTCTGCGCCATTCCTCAAAATTGGAATTAAGAAGAGTAAGCACATATTCTATAAGCCCGTCCTGAGGATATCCTTCACTCAGAAACATTGCAACGTCAGCTTCAGGGTCTTTTCTCTTTGATATCTTTCTCTTTGATCCGTTGTCAAGCTTCATAATGTTTGCCGTATGACAGTATACGGGGCGTTTGAAGCCGAGCGCGGAGAAAAGCTCTATGTGCCACGGAAGCGTTGCAAGCCATTCTTCACCGCGGACGACATGCGTAGTTCTCATAAGGTGGTCGTCAATAGCGTGAGCAAAGTGATAGGGCGGGGTGCCGTCGGATTTAAGGATTATAAAGTCCTGATTGTTTTTCGGAAACTCCAGGTCACCCTTTATTGCGTCTGTTATTTTTATTCTCTTCGTCGCGTCTCCCTGCGAACGCAGTCTTATTACAAACGGTTTGTTTTCTGCGAGCGCCTGTTCGATCTTTTCAAGCTTCGCATCTCTCCATACGGCCCATTTGCCGTAATATCCCGGGTTTTCTCCCGCAGCTTCCTGCTCTTTTCTTATCTGCTCGATTTCTTCGTCTGTGCAGAAGCAGGGATACGCTTTGCCTTCTGAAACGAGTTTTTTTGCAAAAGTCTGATATATCTCGGTCCTTTCGCTCTGACGGTAGGGGCCATAATCGCCGCTGTCTCCGTTTCTTACTGCGCCCTCGTCAAACTCAAGACCGTATTTTTCAAACATCGTGATGAAAAGATCTGCCGCGCCGGATACCTCACGTTTTGAGTCCGTGTCTTCTATTCTGAGATAAAAAACTCCGTTTGAAAGATGCGCTGTTCTCTCGTCCGTTACCGCACCGTAAAGCGCGCCTATGTGCAGATAGCCTGTCGGACTCGGCGCAATTCGCGTTACTCTCGCTCCTTCAGGAAGATTTCTCGGAGGATATTTTTCTTCGTAATAATCTGCGGTTTTATCTATGTGCGGGAAAAGAAGCTCCGCAAGCTTTAAATAGTCCATGTCGTTATCCTTATTTAAAAATATAATATTGCCACTGCTTATCTGTAATCGTCAAGAGCGCCTTCTTCGATACTCTCTACCGAAATATGCTCAACTTCAAAGGTGTAAAAATTCATTACCGCATCGCCCTCGCCGTTGGGTGACTGCGCCATCATGCCGACCTGTATCTTTTCGGGTGCGTCAAAATGAAAATAGCGTATCAGTCTCTTGTGCTTGTCGTCTGCCGAATAATACATTCCGAATGTGTTTCCCTTTCTTACAAGATAAAGGCGCACGTTGTCCCATGAATATGTTTCACCGATCGCTCTGTCGGACCATCCGCCATACGTTATTGAGCTGATCAGCGAGTTCGTACCTGTCTCCGATTTTTCAAATCCTATTTTTGCCCAGTGATCATCGTCAACACGCATCATAATGCTTGCAGCGTCACCAGTGTAAATAAAGTCGTGATCGACGTGCGAACGGACGATAAAGTCGCCTTCAAGCTCGGTATACATAAAAACAGCGTTGGAAAGATTTCTCTTTCCGCTCGGATCTCTGTAAAAGCTCGATTTTTCATCCGGAACAAGAGATACTCCGTCCTCTTTCGTAAAAAGGACCGAGCTGTCGTCTTCTTCGTCAACGTTAAGATATTTGAAGTTGCTTTTCTGAAAGTTGGCAAGCAGGTTTTTCATAAATTCCGTCTCCTTTTCCGCGCTGCAAATGTGCGTTTGAAACACGGCGTATATTAACTTATATGATACTATTTTTTATCCGTTTTGTCAAGATTTGTGTTTGACAATTATGTGAATATTCGCCTTATTCATGCAGATTCCCGCAGTTATTTCCATATGCGGAAAAATCGCCGACGTTTTACGTCGGCGATATATTTTCTTCTGAATTGTTATAGATTACTGAAGATTGAATTTCTTCTTGAATCTGTCTACGCGTCCGCCTGTATCGACCAGCTTCTGTTTGCCGGTAAAGAACGGATGGCATTTGGAACAAATTTCAACGTGGATATCTGTTTTGGTTGAACGTGTGGGGATTTCGTTTCCGCATACGCATTTAATAACGGTATCCTGATATTTGGGATGGATTCCTTCTTTCATGACTCAAACCTCCCTTTCGACTATGATTACAATTATAGATATTATAGCATACTCAAAATGATTTTTCAAGTACGCAAAGTTTGAATTTTTTATGGCGTATACCACGAGGTCGTTATTCGTTCTTGATCGCTTCAAGAGCCGAGAGCTTCATTGCGCGTATCGAAGGGTAAAGACCTGAAATAAAGCCTATCAGTGAAGAAAAGATCACTGCTGCAAGACAGAGCCAGATCGGAATGATCGAAGAACCCTGCGATACGAGCGTCGGGTCGTAATACATACCTGTGTCGCCCGTAGACTGTGCCGCCTGCATATAGTTTATGATAAACGAAACAAGAAAGCTTATCGGCACGCCCAGAACGCCTCCGCAAAAGCCCATAAGACCCGCTTCAAGAAGAAACAGATTCCTTATATCGCTTATTTTGCAGCCTAAAACCTTCATAATGCCTATTTCCCTTGTTCTTTCATACGTGGACATCAGCATCGTGTTGATTATGTTCAGCGCCGCAACAAGAAAAGCGATACATCCTATTGCAAGAAACAGGAACTGGTCGTTTTCGATCTTTTTCTGCAGCGGTTCAACGTATGACATGTAGCTTGAGGTCGAATATCCCATATCTTCGATCTCTCTCTGAATCGCCGATACGTCGTTCATCGTATTCGCTTTGACGAATACCTGCGAATACTCTGTTTCACCGTTTTTGGACGGTGACGAAGGCTCATAGTATCCTCCGCCGTTTTGCTTCTGATAAGCCGCCGCTTCCGCCTGCAGATACTTGAAGTCTTCAAGCGAAACATAAACGGATTCGTTTGTGTTATAGTCGGGATCGAAGCCGAGATAGCCAACGACCCTCAGATT
>JAEEJO010000072.1 GCA_016281915.1 Clostridiales bacterium | reverse complement strand
TGTTTTCTGATCGTTAAATGAATATACAAGTCTGCCGCTTTCATCTTTTGTTACTGCTCTTGCACCGTTTGAATAAAGCGCTCCGAGTTCAAGATACGGCAGGTTGGTGTATGCCATAGCATATGTTCTCATGTTTTCGTCAGGGCTTGATACATCATGTATCGCTTCACACATTTTTTCAAACGTTGCCCATATCCACTCTCCCTGTTCGTCAAGCTCGTGGGGAGATGCCTGCTGATAATTTGATATTACTCTCGGGTTGAACCACATTGCAGGCACGGTATCTGCTGCGGGAAAACCCCAGTAATATGCGATGATGGAATAATAGTCACCATTGAAATTTCCAGCTTCCAGAACAGCGGGAGGACCGAACAGTCCCGACTGAAGGTCTAAATCCATATCTGAAAACGGAGCGAAATAACCGTTTTGCAGATATTTCCCTGTAATCACCTGATGAATTGCGTTAAACATCAGATCCGCATACTTCATATTCGCCGCATAATAAGCAAGAAAAGTTGCGATATCACTGCCGTCCAGAATATTGATTTTGCAGTTGAATTTTTCCTCGGTTTCCTTATAGCGCTGCAACAGCTTGTCACCTCTCGCGGTATCGCCCGACACAGGGTTCAGAGGATATACGCTGCCGTGTGTTATTGCTGCGATCTTGTATTCATATCCCAGAAGGTCTGCGTCTGAATCACTATCTGCCGAATCATATTGCGGAATTACTTCCGCTTCAGGCTGAATGTCGCAAGAGCACATTATAAAAACCATGCAAAATGCCAGAATTAAACTGAAAGTTCCTCTCATTGCTTGCCTCTTTCTGTTCGTAATTATGTATTTACCAAAGTTTTTTCGTTATCATTTTTATCGGTTTGCATTCCGGAAGAGCGCTTGCCGTTTTTTCGTTTGCAGATGTGAATTTAATGGGAAGAGCGGTGAGTTCCGAAAGCCTTTGCATCTTTTCTTCAGTTTCAAGAATTGTGTTTTTAACTGTTTCATCACCGATATTGGAGTTGTTTACAAGAGCCGTCGCTTTAAGGTGAGAAGCTGTTTCGATATCGTAAAGAAGTGAAATCATTTCATCCTCGCTTGACGTCATCGGTCTGTAAAAGTTGACGACGTAAAGCATCTCGTAACCCTGTTTTATTATATCGTCGGCGTATCTTCCCAAAACTACGGCGCCCGAATCGTCGCCTCCGACATCCCAGATAACTTCGCAGTCCTGATTGAATACTTTCATTACGGTTGCGGGCATTGCGGGAATATCGAGATTGGTGTTTGCGCTCATGGGGGCAATAAGCTCTATGCCTGCATCTGCAAGGATATCTTCGTTGTCTGCCGAGCGAAAATACGGATTTACTATATCCGCATCGATAAGTATAACTTTTTTATCGGCTTTTTTTGCCGCTTCAAGCGCAAGATTTACGGCGATATTGGTTTTTCCGGAACCGTAATGTCCGGTAATTACAGTATGTTTCATTTTTTCGGTCTTTTCTTTCTGAAATAATTGAAATTGATAAAAAAAGGTTGATTTTTTTTGATTCGTATGATACAATATAGGCAGAAAAAACGGGGAGTGATGTTAAAATGAAAAAAGTTTTGAGTTTGATATTGATTTTGTTTATGGGGGCTGTATTGATTTTTATGAGCGGATGTGACAATACAAAATATTCCGTTGACTATTGCGGAACGAAAAATTCGTTTGAAAATGCGAAGGACGCTTATGCGGCAGGAGAAAAAGTAACTCTCTATTTCCCTTTCATCGCTACCGATACGGATTATCATTTTTATGTTGAAGGCGCTGATTTCAATACGGATTATGACGATGCAAAGGGCTATATCATTTCGTTTGTTATGCCCGAAAACGACGTCAAGGTCTGGTTTGACTCGGTTAACAGTATGGAATATATACCTTCCAACGCAACCGAAATGCTGATAGACTACTATGAGGCAACGGTAGCCACCGTTGGCGGCGACGAATATTACGAGCTTGTTTTATTGGCAAACAACGACAGGTCTGTGGTGATCGTTGACGCATATTGGGGTGACGAGGAAGGCGAGACTCACAAAAAATACGCCGTTCCCGCCGAAGTAGTGGATGAGTGCTACGAAGCGATAGAAAAATGCAATTTCCGCGAATGGAATTCAAATCCCGATTATTACGGCATCACGGGCGCATATTACGTTTTAAATTTTAAGGACGGCGTCACGTATACCCGCGTAACATCCGATCATATGCCCGATAACGGCAAAGAACTTATGCAGGCTGTCGGCAGTGTTCTGAGAAAATACGTTACCGAAGAAAATCTCATTGACGGTTGACAGTATACCACGTTTATTTTTTAATGTCAATATTATTAATAAAATATACCGCGTCAATACGGCGCGGTGTTATTATACCTTTTCTGCTTTTTTAACAAAAACGGTCTTTCCGTCCGAGGTAAACGAAATGTTGAACCCCGAATATAAAATACCGTAAATCTTTGCGGGGTCTTCTGCATATCCCGGTCGCGGATCGTTGCGAAGAATTCCTTCAACCGCAGGAATGATCTCTCTGGGTATCGATCTTTCCGTTCCGTTTTCAAAAACAACGTCAAGCAAATGCTCTTTTGTCTGCTCAGTATATCCTTCCGTGGCTTCCGGATGAAGGTCGGCTACAGGGATATACGGCTTGATGTCTATTATCGGTGTTCCATCAAGCATATCCACACCGGAAACGTAAATAACGGGCGCTTCTTTTTCGGTAATATCTATCGCATCAAGCTTAACGCATGAGAGTCCGAGTCCGTTCGGTCTGAAAGGAGACCGCGTTGCAAAAACTCCCATCCGCTCATTGCCCCCGAGGCGCGGAGGACGCACGGTGGGACGGAAATCCGACGGTATTTCGTTGTCAAAACGCCAGATGATCCAGATATGCGAAAACTTTTCAAGACCTCTGACTGCCTCAGGACGTCTGTATTTTTTTTCAAAAACAATTCTGCCCGGCAGTTCTTTTACAAGTCCGCTCTGCCTCGGGATACCGAATTTTTCGCTGAATCCCGTATAAATATGTGCGACAGGTTCTATAAGAAAGCTGTTGTTTTCCATTTTAATTTCCGTTGTCGTATAATTGCAAAAACACTCCGCCGGCGCAGGTCCGAGAACGGGGTGTTTTTTACTTTATTTGTCTATTCTGAATATTACGAGTATATTCTCTTTATTATAGTATTCCGTGACGATATCGGGGTAGATCACCATTGCGTTGCTTCCGTAATTTTCGGCTATCGTATCCGTGTTGCCGTATATCTCGGCTTCATATGCCTTGTAAAGGTATCCGTTATACTCGCAATCTCCGATAAATGAAACGTTCGGGTCGATGGCAGTCTTATCTTCGGAAATGTTTATAACAAGCACTATTTTCGTATAAGCGCCGCGGTCAAGTTTTTCTTTTGCGATGATCTCTGCCACAGCCAGAGCCGTATTAATATCGTCATCAGTAGCGGCAAGGCCGTATTTCGCCCGTGCTTGCGAAGCAGCGGCGGGAGCCGGTTCCGGTTCGGATGGCTCTTCCATCGCGGGTAATTCCTGAGGAGCTTCAACGATATACGAGTCGAACGTTCCTGTTTGGTCTTCGGCTATCTCCGATTCTTCTGTAACTACTGCTGCCGACTCTTCTGCCGCAGGCATTTCGGCATAAGGCTCCTCTGCGCTTTCGGCAGGGTATTCAGGCTCTGTAAATATGATCTCATCTTCGGGCGCTTCTGCCTGGGTTGCAGCGCTTTTCAGAGATGAATTTGCCAGACCGTTTTCCTCAGCACTGTTCGTAGATGAAGTTTCCTGTGGCATTTCGGTCATACCGTCGTCAAAATATTCTTCGGCGTCGGGAGCTGCCGGCATCTCATATGCTTCGGGTTCTTCCATATCGTCAAAGGCGTTGTTCAGATTGTCGGCAGACGCGCCGGATGCCGAGTAAAGCGCCTGGTTTTCCTCTATTCTGAGCCCATCTTCCGTAACTGTTTCCTCGGCGGATTCGGGAATTATCATATCCGCAGACAGTCCGTTTGAACCCTCGATCCTTCCGAAAAGATCAGATCTGAACACAAATACCGCTATCAGCAGACATGCCGCAGCTGCAAAAGACGCTTTTGCGGCAGGATGATTGATTATTCTGATTATCAGCGGTTTTTTCGCCGCACGGATCTTTTTCATCGTTTTCTCAACGAAATTATCGGATGGCATATTCTCCGTGCCCGGTAAAAAACCGTCCTGTTTTATTATATTTCTTATTTTCAGAGCTTCTTCATATGTCTTTCGACAGTTTTCGCATTCTTTTATATGCTCAAAGAAATCCGCGGCGGTCACATCGTCGACACGATCGTCGATAACATCGTTTATTAAGTTTATATCGAAGAAAATGTCTTTACTGTTTTCCACTGCAAACCCCTTCTTTTAGCCTTCTGAAACATTAGACTTTTTTTATTCGTCAATGTTCCATTTTTTCAGGAGAATTTTTTTCAGAGCAAGTCTGCCTCTGTTGAGCCTTGATTTCAGCGTTCCTTCTTTTATTGAAAGCATTTCACATATCTCCTCATAGGAAAACCCGTGAATATCTTTCAGCTCAATCAGTTCCCTCTGTTCGTCGGGCAGTGACTGTAAAGCTTCGTAAATATCTTTTTTCGTCTCTTTTTTGTCGAATGCGTCTTCCGGTAAAAACGAATCGTCCGATAATTCGAGCAGCTCCGTGTCTTCGGGATCATCGAGCGTTTTCGTCACCTTTGCGCGCTTTCCGTGCTTTTTGAGAAAATCGATCGAAAGGTTGTATACTATTCTGTATACCCACGTTGTTATTTCCGAGCGGCCGTTGAAAGATGACAGGGACATGTATACTTTAACGAATGTTTCCTGCGCGATATCCTCTGCATCCTGCGGGTTTCTGACCATTGACAGCGCTACTCTGTAAACTTTTGCCTGGTTATCCCGTATGAATTCTTCGAAAGCAGCCTCATCGCCGCTTTTCAGTCTGTCAAGATAGTCCGTCATTCATGCACCCGCCTTCCTGTAAATAATCGGTTATGATCTGTTCGGTCTGTTCATATGTCCGGGCAGTCATAATCTCGTTTCTTACCTTCGCTGAGCCGCGAAGACCTTTAATATACCACGCAAGATGTTTCCTCGCTTCCGCGATCGCCACTTTTTCAGGCTTTTCACGACACATTTCCCGCGTCTGCCAAAGCGCTTCCGAAAGACAATGCTGCGGTGTGAACGGAGTATATGACCCTGAAGCAAAATAGTCATTTATATAACGGAATATAAACGGATTTCCCAGCGCGCCTCTGGCTATCATTATTCCGTCGCATCCCGTTTCTTTTATCATTTCAAGAGCCGATTCTGGCGTAAAAATATCACCGTTACCTGTCACGGGGATTTTTACCGCGTTTTTAACTTCGGCAATGATTTCTCTGTTTGCAACTCCCGAATATAGCTGGTCTTTCGTTCTCGGGTGAACAGTTATTCTCGCCGCGCCGCTTTTTTCAGCCATTTTCGCAAATTCAACGGCGTTTATCTTGTCTTGAGACCATCCTGCCCGGAATTTAACCGTAACGGGACATTTTACCGCTTTTACCGTCGCCTCGATAACTTTTCCCGCAAGAATAGGATCGTTCATCAGCGCGCATCCGTCGCCGTTGTTTACTATCTTCGGCATCGGACAGCCCATATTTATATCTATAAACGCAGGATTTCTTTCTTCAACTGTTTTTGCACCATACGCCATTATATCGGGATCGTTTCCGAAAAGCTGAATGCCGATCGGCTGCTCCTCATCTTTGAATGCGAGCAGTTCTGATGTTTTTCTGTCTTTATAGTAAATGCCCCTCGAGCTTATCATTTCGGTGCATAAAACGTCTGCGCCGTATTTTTTGCACAGCCTGCGAAACGGAGAGTCTGTTATCCCCGCAAGAGGGGCGAGATAAAGAGTGGTTTCCATATCGTAGCCTCGACACGCTGATTACGCCCCATTATACAGTTTTTTTTATCGCTTGTCAAGTATTTGTGGAAAAACAGCCGATCCTCGATGCCTCATATTCTGTATACCGCACTTTATTTTCGCGTACATAATCCCGCGGTAAAGCAGCGGGAAATATTAAATATAGTTTTCAGATACTATTTCGTATTTTCTTTTGCTTTCCATGGGCGCATTCGTTGCAGGCAACGCCATAGTTGCTTGCTTAAAGAAACGGTATTCAGCAAAGTAGAGCTGTTTTCCATAAATACTCGACCCTGTCGTTATCTTTCTTTTTCTCGCAGTGCAGATCCTTCTTACGGTATTCTTTTCTCTGGTTGCCGTTACCAAAACCTTTGCCTCGGAAATACGAACCGATACATGGCGTAACTTCCCGCTTTTCTTTATAAAAAACAGCCGCAAAACATTCCCGTTTTGCGGCTGTCTGTAAATTTGCTTAAAGTTATTTCGGGTTGAACATTCCTTTGACCTTGTTCCAGAAGCTGTCTGTCTTTTCGTAATTTTTCTTGTTGAGCTTGTCAAATTCCGCAAGAAGATCTTTCTGCTTTGAAGAAAGCCCCTTCGGCGTTTCAACAACGATTCTTACGTACATATCGCCTCTGCCTTTTGAGTTGATATACGGAACGCCTTTGCCTTTGAAATTGTATACAGTGCCCGACTGTATGCCTTCAGGGATCTTGTGCTTCAAAGTCTGCCCGTCAACCGTGGGTATCTCCACTGTGCAGCCGAGACATGCCTGAACAAAGGTTATGGGAAGATCGAGGTAAATATCAAACTCGCGTCTTTCAAATACGGGGTGAGGATTGACCGTTACGCGGACGTTCAGATTGCCCTGCGCACCGCCGTTTTTGCCCATCCCGCCTTTTCCGTGGATCTGAACGGTCTGACCGTCGTTGATGCCTGCGGGTATCTTTATGTCCTCGGTAAACGATCTTCTTGTCTGTCCGTTTCCGTTGCATGTTCTGCACGGGTTCTTGATTATCTTACCGCTTCCGCCGCATGCCGAACATACTCTTTCTGTCTGCATGCTTCCGAACATCGTTTGTGTTACCTGACGGATGCGTCCCGTGCCCTTACACGTCGGACATGATTCCGGCGAAGAGCCTGCCGCCGCGCCGGTACCGTTACAGTCGGGGCAGTTGATAAGCCTTCTTACCGTAACGCTTTTCGTGCAGCCGAATACTGCTTCAAGAAAGTCGATCGATACGCTTACGTTAACGTCTTCTCCCGGAATAACGTTTGATCTTCTTCTCGTTCCGGACATTCCGCCGCCGAAAAAGCTACCGAACAGGTCGCCGAGGTCGCCGAAATCTATGTTGGAATACGATACTCCGCCCGTTCCCGCGCCATAGCTCGGGTCTACGCCTGCCTGACCGAACTGGTCGTAGCGGGCTTTTTTATCGGGGTCAGAGAGCACGCTGTACGCCTCTCCGATCTCTTTGAATTTCTGCTCGGCTTCCTTGTTTCCCGGATTCAGGTCGGGGTGGTATTGCTTTGCGAGCTTTCTGTACGCTTTTTTTATGTCTTCTTCGCTCGCATTTCTGTCAACACCGAGCACGTCGTAGTAGTCTGCCATTATAGCCCTCGCAAATCATCTTACGCGGCAACTGAAGTTACCGTAAGACGGTTATTTGTTGTCGTCGTTGTCGATTACGGTGTAGTCCTGACCGTCATTGTTGCCGCCGTTGTTGGGAGGAACCGTTCCGTCCTGGGGTGCCTGACCTGCCGACTGCTGCTGAGCGTAAAGTTTTTCAGCTATCTTATAGAAGGACTGCTGAAGAGCTTCTGTGTCAGCCTTGATCGCTGCGGTATCACCGCCTGAAAGCGTGGATTTGAGTTTGTTAATGCCGGCTTCCATTTCGGATTTTTCTTCTGCCGAAACCTTGTCGCCGAGTTCGCCGAGACTCTTTTCGCACTGATAGATCATCTGTTCAGCGTTGTTTTTAACTTCGACTTCTTCTCTGCGCTTTTTGTCTTCCGCTGCATATTTTTCAGCGTCTGCAACAGCCTTTTCAACGTCTTCCTTAGACATATTGGAGGATGCCGTGATAGTGATGTGCTGCTCTTTGTTCGTGCCCTTGTCTTTTGCGTATACGTTTACTATACCGTTTGCGTCGATATCGAAAGTAACTTCGATCTGGGGGACCTGCTTCGGTGCCGGGGGTATACCGTCAAGAGAGAAGTGTCCGAGCGTTTTGTTGTCTGCCGCCATTTCACGTTCGCCCTGAAGAACGTGGATCTCAACAGAAGTCTGTCCGTCTGCCGCGGTGGTGAAGATCTGACTCTTCTTTACGGGGATGGTCGTATTTCTGTCTATTACTCTGGTAAATACTCCGCCGTATGTTTCAACGCCCAGAGAAAGAGGTGTAACGTCAAGAAGAACAAGACCTGTAACGTCTCCGCCGAGAATACCTGCCTGGATAGCTGCGCCGATCGCAACGCATTCATCAGGGTTTATGCCCTTGTGAGGTTCTTTATTGATGAATTTCTTCAGAGCTTCCTGAACTGCGGGAATTCTTGAAGATCCGCCTACGAGAAGAACTTTGTCTATCTTGTCGGGAGTAAGTCCCGCATCGGAAAGAGCTTTGCGGACGGGAGTCATCGTAGCTTCTACAAGATCTTCGGTCAGTTCGTTGAATTTAGCTCTTGTGAGCGTGATGTCAAGGTGTTTCGGACCTGTTGCGTCTGCGGTGATGAAGGGCAGATTGATATTTGAAGATGCCATGCCGGAGAGCTCGATCTTAGCCTTTTCTGCAGCCTCTTTAAGTCTCTGCATTGCCATTTTATCGCTGCTGAGATCTATACCGCTGTCTTTCTTGAATTCTGCGATGAGGTATCTGATGATCCTTTCGTCAAAGTCGTCGCCGCCCAGACGGTTGTTGCCGTTTGTTGCAAGAACTTCGAAAACGCCGTCTCCGATATCAAGTATGGACACGTCGAATGTTCCGCCGCCAAGGTCATAGACCATGATCTTCTGCTCAGATTCTTTGTCTACACCGTATGCAAGTGCGGCTGCGGTAGGTTCGTTTATGATTCTTTTAACGTCGAGACCAGCGATTATTCCGGCATTTTTGGTTGCCTGACGTTGAGCATCGCTGAAATAAGCGGGAACCGTTATAACGGCTTCGGTAACTTTTTCTCCGAGATAAGCTTCAGCATCGGCTTTGAGTTTCTGAAGTATCATAGAAGAAATCATTTCGGGCGTATAATCTGTTCCGTCGATTTTTATCTTTCTGTTCGTTCCCATGTCTCTTTTTATGGAAACTATTGTTCTGTCAGGGTTGGTTATGGCCTGACGTTTTGCAACCTGTCCTACCATTCTTTCGCCGGTCTTGGAAAAAGCAACTACGGACGGAGTTGTTCTCGCGCCCTCGGCATTTGCGATAACTACAGGTTCGCCGCCTTCCATTATGGCGACGCATGAGTTGGTGGTACCTAAGTCGATACCGATGATTTTAGACATATTCATTGCCTCCGTATGTGATATTTAATAAATGCTTGATTATTGCGGTCTTAGTTGACCTTTACTTTTGCGTATCTTACAACCTTGTCTCCGAGCTTATAGCCCTTCTGGAAAACCTCGACTACAGAGCCTTCTTCAAACTCGTCGCTGTCGCATCTCATAACGGCTTCATGAAGCGAAACGTCAAATTTTTCGCCTTTTTCTCCGATCGGTTTAACGCCGAGCTGTTCGAGCGTTGACGCAAATTTCAATGCAACCTGCTCAACGCCTTTTTTCAGCGGAGAGTCTTCGGGGGCGGCTGCGCATGCACGTTCGATATCGTCGATAACAGGCAGGAATTTTTCTACCGTATCGGCAACCGCAAGATTGTAAATACCTTCCTTTTCAGCCTTGGAACGTTTTTTGAAATTATCAAAGTCTGCCGCAAGTCTTATAAACTTATCCTTGAAATCGTCTTTCTCGGCAGCAGGAGTTTCCTCTTTTTTTTCTTCCTCGGTGTTTTCGGTCACGTCAGTTTCCGGTTCGTTGACCTCGGCTTGTTTTTCAGTTTCTTTTTTTTTGTTTTTTTCCTTTGACATTATTCTCTCTCCATATGTTTTTTATTCCGTTTCACTGTCTGTGCGTTCCTGCAGCTGAAGTATAACGTGCTTGCAGCCTGCTATGATTTTTGAATAATTCATTCTTGCCGGACCGAGAACGCCGATAACTATCGGTATGCGGTTGTGGACCTTTGCGGATACTATTCCGGCGGGCGTAGTCTTCAGAAGGTGCGAATCTTCGCCGATCTTTATGTCTATTCCGCTGTCGGAAGTCTGCAGAAGCTCGTCTATTATATCTTCCCGCCTGTCAAGCAGCTGCATATATTCACGCGCTGTTTCGATATTGGAAAACTCGGGATATGAAAGCAGATTTGAGCTTCCCGAAATACACAGTTCATACGATTTTATGCTGTTGACGAGATTTGCTACCGGAACGATAACACAGCTGTATTCAGGGAAGTTTTTCGATACTTCATCTTTGAAAAGCATTACCCGTACGCCGTTTATCTCGTTTACCGGAAAGTTCGCGAATACGGAATTCAGTATGTTTGTAAGCTTATGAGCGTCTTCAGGGCTTATCTCTTTCTCAACTTTCGTGAAAACGGATTTTACCGCACCCGAGGAGCTTACCGCCATTATCGCTATCGCTTTTCTTCCTGCCGGCATTACTTCAAACGTAAACCTGCCGTCTTCCGAAAGAGGGGAGGCGGTGAACACCGCGCATCCGGAAAACTCCGCAAGCCTTACCGAAGCATCTTTTATCGCTTCTATAAGCCCTACGCTCGCCCTTACCGCAGGCACGAGAATGTGGAGGTCGTCTTCTGTGAGCGAATATCTGTTAATTGATTTTTCGGCGAACTGTTTCAGCCCCTTCTGCGACGGTATCCGTCCCGCGGATGTGTGCGGCTTGCAGAGCAGACCCATCTTTTCGAGCTCAAGCATTTCGCTTCGGATTGTGGCGGACGATACGTTGAGCTTGGACTTTTCTATCAGCGCCTTCGACCCTACCGGTTCGCCGGTCGATATGTATTCGGAAATTACGATATCGAGTATCTGATTTTTCCTTTCGTCAAGTTCCATCAAATCGCCGCTCCTTTCATAAGGTCAGACCGTTGTTGGCACTCTTGTGGTCTGAGTGCTAACAACATGGATAATGTAACACTTTTTTTCTGTTTTGTCAAGACGGTATTTCGCTTTTTTATAAATAATTTTTTTTCTTCATAATTGTGACACAACCCGGGCAGATACACTTGCGTTATGATCGATATTTATATATGATTTATCTGCAGACGTAAATGCGGACCGTCTTAAAGCGGTCCGCATGGTTGATATGCCGGATTTTATCGTTTAAACTGCCGTTATAATTGTTCTGTGGGATAAAGTTTTTTCTGTTAATTAAAAAATCCGTTCCTTTCAAGAAAAGCCATAAGCTTTTTCTGATATTCCTCCGTTGCAACTATATATGAAAAACCGTGTATCGCCCCCGGAACGGATAAAAACTCTTTTGCGGAGCTGCATGCGTTGAATATTTCTTCGCCCATATAGTGAGGAACAAAGTCGTCCGCCTGACCGTGCGCAATAAAAAGCGGCAGTTTTGTTTTTGATACTTCTTTTCTTGAGTCACACTCGCTTAAGCCGAATTTTGCCGCAGCCCGTGCTGCGATGTCCAGAGTATAAATGAGAGGAAACGCAGGGATGTGATAATAATGCTTCATCGTATGACATATCTCTTCTTTAGGCGTTGTGAAAGGACAGTCGGATATGATTGCTCTGAGATTTTTCGGAAGTTCAAGCGCAGACGCCATGCAGACGGTCGCGCCGCCCATTGAAATGCCGTCCCACAGTATGGGCAGACTGTTTCCGCAAAGATCATCGACATAATAAGTCCAGTCACGCAGGTCGTAACGGTCAAGAACACCGAACGTTATATATTTCCCGTCGCTTTCTCCGTGCGCTCTGTTGCCGTACATGAAAATATTGAAGCCGTTGTCTCCGAAATACTTCATAACGGTGCCGAAATCGCGTTCGGACCATGAACGGTATCCGTGAACGAGAATAACCGTTGCGCGCGCGTTTTCGGCTCTGTAAAACTTTCCTCTCAGCGTCAGTCCGTCAAACGTTTTAAGCGTATGCTTTTCATACTGGCGCTCGGACAGCCATTCAAGCCCTTCGGCTTTCATTTCGGCAAGCTTGTTATCATAGTCAGGGTCGTATAAAAGCTCCCGGTTTTCTTCCTTTTCTCTTTTCTTTTTCTCGGATCGGCGGACTATCGCCATTTTAAAACCGATATACGTACCGAGAATCGTGTATAAAACAAACATCCCTGCGGCAACCGAGATTATAATAATAAACAGTTCCATAGTCTGTCTCCGTTTCAGTTGTTTCTTTCCGTTTCGGTCCTGTCCTGATTCATTCTTGCGTAGTGGAACATCCATTGCTGGATTATCCCCGCATCTTTCCCGAACCGTTTTTCGTCAAATCCGTCACCGTAAATATCGTTCATCACGCGCTTTATCCACACGTCCTTCGGAAAAGCCTCGCCTCTGTCAAAACCGAAAAGAAGTATGCAGTCGGCTACTTTTTCTCCAACGCCCTTTATACGCATAAGCTCTTTTCTTGCCGCGTCTGTGTCAAGCGTCGAGATCTTTCCAAAATCAATATCTCCCGAAACGATCTTTTCTGCCGCGTCAGCAATATATTTATCTCTGAATCCCGCCTTAACGGGAGCAAGAGCCTCTTTTGTAACGGCGGAAAGCTCGCCGCCTGTCGGGAACGTGTAAAACGTCCTGCCTTCAAATATGATTTCTTTGCCGAAAAGACTGCAAAAATGCTCTATTATTTTTTTTATTCGTTTTATATTGTTGTTTGATGAAATAATAAACGAGACGGTCGTTTCACACGGGTCCTGCCTGAGTATTCTGATGCCCTTGCCGAAGAGAGCCGCCTTTTTTATATATTCGTCGTCTTCAAAACGCGTGAGAACGTCGGAATAGTCTTTGTCGAGCGCAAGATAAGGAAGCCAGAATTTCTCGGTATCTTCTCTTGTTGCCCCTTGTATATAAATGCATCCGTCGCCCTGAATAAATCTTGCCGCTTTTTTTCCTGCAACGCCGACATAGCCTTCGCCGTCATCGTTGAAGCGAAAGCACTGTCCGCACTCGAAAGTGTCTTTAAGCGATATGTCTGTGGGCGAGATCCTGAAATAATTTTCCGAAATTTCGGTAATGTCGGGAAAAATTTCAAAAACCCCCTTTCTTTTTGAACAAAAATAGTATATAATATAGTTATCAACAATTTTAAGGACAGTTTTTATGGGAAAACTATCATTTCTTTTTCGCCGCATAAGATATATGCATTACGATAAATTTTTCGCTATCGCAAAGCAGATAAGCGAAAAAACGGGGAAGCCCAGGATAGCCGTGCTTTTCGACATGGCAGGCTGCGCAGTCAGATACGGGGCTGGTTATGTCGACTACCGCATAGCTGAGATGTACAGGCTGACAGCTTCACAGAGAAAGACCGTAATCACACGAGGCATCTCAAACAGAATAGTTGCAGAGATGAATCCGAAAGAATACTGGCATTTTTTCGATAACAAAACCGAGTTCAACGAGCTTTTCGCGGAATATGTGAAGCGCAGCTGGTTCGACCTGAAAAACGGGACGAAGGAAGAATTCCAGAAGTGGCTTGAAGATAAAGACGTTATCGTTGCAAAACCGCTTGACGGTTCTTCCGGCAGGGGAGTAAAAAAGATTCGTCCGGAGGTTTACCGCCAGGATCCTGATATTTACGATAAACTCAAAGCGGAAGGCACCGGCATAGTGGAAGAATGCGTGATACAGCACGAGGACATAAACCGGATAAATCCGTCGTCGGTAAATACCGTAAGGATAGTTACGCTCAACGGCCCGAAGAAAAACGGTATCGTTTACGCATGCATAAGGATCGGGCAGAACGGCACGGATATGGACAACGTTGACTGTGGCGGCATGGCTTGCAGGATCGATCTTGAAAGCGGTGTGATATTTACTCCCGGAGCAGATAAACAGGGCAACGTATACGAGTGCCATCCCGAAAGCGGAGTAAAGCTTAAAGGCTTTACAATACCGTATTTTGATGAAGCGAAAAGAATCTGTCTTGAAGCCGCAAAGAAAGTTCCGCAGATGAGGTATATTGCCTGGGACGTGGCTATTACGCCGGAAGGTCCCGTGTTTATCGAGGGCAATTCGTTCCCGTCTCACGCCGTGCCGCAGTTTTCGGCATTTTACAGTGACGGAATAGGAATAATGCCCAGATACAGAGAATTTATAGACGTATAGGGGGATGTATCATGAAAGAACATATCTACACCATTCCGCTCAACGAACATTTTTCAAAGCTCGAGGGCTGCCCGCTCTGCGGTCTTTTCGATATGATGGAAAGAAACGAGATAGAAACGATAACCGGGGCTTCCATGATGGAACCCGATGTCCGAGTTAAAACGAACGAGCACGGCTTTTGCGAACGTCATTTTGCACAGATGCTTCTTGTGGGGAAAAAACTCCCGGTCGCACTTATACTTGAAAGTCACATTAATGAGATATATTCTGAGATCAACCGTAAAAAAGGGGAGGCTCAGGCAAAAAAGCTTAAGACGCTTGAAAACGACTGCTATGTCTGCCGCAGAATAAACAGCAATATGGACAGCGTTTTTTCAAATCTTTTTTACCTTTACAGAAACGACTCAAATTTCAGGGATCTTTTTGCAAAACAGAAGTTTTTCTGCCTTCCGCACTACAGGGAGCTGATTGAATACGGTGCAAAGAATCTTCCCAAAAAAGAATATGCAGCCTTTTTCGAGATCGCAGATTCGATAGAAATGAAATACCTCGAAACTCTTCACGGAGATATCGACTGGTTTTGCCGTAAGTTCGATTACCGATTTGCGAAAGAGGACTGGAAAAACAGTAAGGACGCCATTGAACGGACGGTATACACTCTTACGGGACATATGCCGAAATTCAGAAGCGACAATATAGAAGTTTAACTGCGCGGAACGCCGTTATATCCGGCGTTCCGTTTTTTATGTTCAATACTTTCTGTATTTTTTCCAGACGTCTAGAACGAGCTGATATCTTTCCGCAGGAAGTCCTTTGAAAGGAACGTTTGAAGTGCAGTAAATATATCCTCCGCCCGGCTTGGCGTTTTTCAGACAGTATTCGGCGCTTTCTATCACTTCCTGCTCTGTGCCGGTCTGCATGAGCGCGCAGTTTACGTTTCCGCACAAAGCAACTTTGTCGCCGTATTTTTCTTTTACGTATTTTATGTCAACCCTCGCCATCGGGTCAAGAGAATGAAGTGCATGCGGATGACATGATATAAGCTGATCTATTATCGGCATTATATTCCCGTCGGTATGTTTGATAACATAAGCTCCGCTTTCACGTCCGCTTGCGCATATGCGAGCAAGATAAGGCGTGATTATATCCGCAAAAGTTGAGGGAGAAACGAACGGACCCATATTATAGCAGTAGTCCGCGCATAATATAAGCACTTCAACGCCCGCGTCAACCATCTGTTTGTTTCGCTCTATCGCACCGACGCAGTTTTTTTCCGCCACTTCAAGAACACTGTCGAAATCGTCCGCAAGACTGTAAGCGAATTCATACATTTGGTTTCCATCGGGAAGAGCGAATGTCCCGTCACCGTGACAGTGGATCATATATTTATCCTCTGCATATTCTCGAAGCGCTTTGAGCACGGTTTTCTGGTATTTGCCGAGTGTGCCGTCCTCGTTCCACATATCCGGCAGATATATCATAGGCCAGATCGCGTATTCGAGTTTTTTATACATATCCGCATGATGCTTCGCCCATACTCTCAGTTTCTTTTCTGCTTCCAGGGGCGAAAGCTTGTCAAGTTCTTTGCGGCTGTATTCTTCGTAAACTATGGGCGATTTGCCGAACATTTCCTCTTCAAGCTGAAATTCCAGCTCAAAAGTCGGCACTTCGTCGGGCTGTTTGAGCGTAAGCGCGGCTATGGCTCGTTCTTTGGGTGTCATACTGGTTCCCTCCCGCAAAATTATCGTGTGCAGAAATATTAACATAAAATCATCGGTTTGTCAAGGTAACAGGGAGAGATTTGCCGCCGATTTCAGCGCGACGCAGCAAAAAACGAAATTAAATCGACAATATCGTCTTCTTTGTTGACTGTTAGAAAGAAAAGATGTAAAATCAAATTGATATTATTTCAGTTGATTAAATAATATAAGAAAGGACACCGCATTATGTTCGGACCCATGATGCCTCCCGGAAGGAGCGAACACGATAAGCTCAAAGAACCAAAGCCCGCTCACCTTAAAGACTGGCCCTCATATTTATGGCGCAACACGAAAAAACTGTTCCGCCGTCTGTTATATATTTACAGGCTTGTATGGGATGCCCGCCCGTGGATATTCATAACGATGATCTTTATGACGGTGTTCAACGGCGTTTCACCCGTTATAAGCGCATATATCGCAAAACTCCTTCTCGACGCACTTGCAAAAGCCGCGACAGGACAGCTCGGAGAAGATTTCTGGGCTCTTGGCGGATTGCTCATACTGCAGATCGCATATCAGTTCTTCGTTTCGCTCGTCAATTCCGTCAACAATATGGTCAACCGTCTTTCAAACGAAATAATCGTTTACAGCATCAAGCTTAAGATCATGAATAAAGCAAAGACGATTGACCTTGCAAATTTCGACCTTCCTGAGTTTTATTCAAAGCTTGAAAACGCCAATCGAGAGGCGGGCAACAGACCTCTTTCGATCATGACTGCGTCTTTCAGTGTGATAAGCACTGTGATAAGCCTCGTTGGCTTTATAGCGATACTCGGTTCTCTTATGTGGTATGCGCCGATTCTTATCATACTTGTTTCTCTTCCGTCCGCTATAGTAAGCTTCAAATACCGCGGAAAAATGTTCCGCTACATCCGTCACCGCTCCAAAGACAGACGTCAGATGGAATATTACAGCGGGCTTCTTGTAAATAAAGATCTCGTAAAAGAGGTCAAGCTTTTCAATCTTGCGGATTTCTTCATCGAAAAATACAAAACCGTCTTTCTGAACTATTACCGCGGCGTCAGAAATCTTATAATGACGGAAAGCTTTATCGGCATCGGTCTTTCGGTCCTTAACTCCGCCCTTTCCGCTTTCATCTTCCTGAGGATCGCCAGACAGGTATTCAACAGGATCCTTACCGTAGGTGACTGGTCGCTTTATACAAACGCACTTTTCTCCATATCAGGCAGTGTGGCTCAGATCGTTCATACGGCAGCCAATATTTACGAAGGTACGCTTTATATCGACAACATGATAACCTTTATGGATGAGCCTACGACCATCGTATCCTCCCTTCCCGAACCCAGAAAGATAGATAAAAAGGCTTCGCACATTATCGAATTTCGCAACTGCTCGTTCTCGTATCCGGGAACGCAGAAAAAAGTGCTTAAAGATATCAATCTCAAAATAGAGCAGGGGCAGACGATAGTTCTTGTCGGACTTAACGGCGCGGGAAAAACTACTCTTCTCAAGCTGCTTACCCGTCTTTATGATCCTACTGAGGGAACTATTTATTTTGACGGGCACGATATCCGCGAATACGACGTAAAGGATCTCTATTCCGTTTTCGGTATCATTTTCCAGGACTTCGGCAAATATGCGTTCACGGTTTCTGAAAACATCGGTTTCGGACAGATCGAAAACATGAATGACCGCGAACGTGTCGAAGAATCATCTAAAAAGAGCGCAGCCACGGAATTCATAAACGGACTTTCGGACGGATACGATACCGCGCTCACTCGAGTATTCGAGGAAAGCGGCAGAGAGCTTTCGATAGGTCAGTGGCAGAAGATCGCCGTTGCGAGAGCGTTTTTCAGAGACAGCTCCATTATGATCCTTGATGAACCTACCGCTTCTCTTGACCCGATGGCGGAACAGGAAATCTTCAATCAGTTTGACGAGCTTGCGCATCCTTCAAACGGAGGAGAGCCGAAAACGACGATCTTTGTTTCTCACCGCCTTTCTTCGGCAACAATAGCGGATAAGATAGTTGTGCTTGAAGACGGCAGAATAGTTGAAGAAGGTTCGCATAAAGACCTTATCCGTCTTAACGGAAAGTATGCCGAGCTTTTCAATACTCAGGCGAAACGTTATATAGACAATATCGGCGAAAGCGGTATCGGTCCGGACGTTCAGGACGGAGAAAACGGCGAACACCGGCCTGCTCCGGATGAAAACGGCAGACCCGTAATAAAACAGTAAATACTTGTAATATCTGAAAGAAGGATAATCATGAAAAAAATCATCAGTCTTGTGCTTTGCGCACTTATGCTTCTCGTTCTCTTTTCCGCATGTTCGGGAAACAATCAGAAGGAGCTCGACGCGCTTTATGCCGAGCTTATGAAGAAAACGCCCGAGGAGATAAAACTTGATTCCAATATTGCCGTCAAGGCGGTCCGCAACCTTGTCTGGAAAGAGTACCAGGAAACTGAACGCAAAGACCCAGAAAGAGTAACTGAAATAACACAGAAGGCGATAACGTACGGCGAAGCAACGATGCATTTCGATCTTAAGATCGTCGGAAAAGCCGGCGCTGACGGTTATCCGCTCATCATTGCTCTTCACGGCGGCGGAGGCGGATCGAAAGAGGTAAACGATCAGCAGTGGGACCATATGAAGATATATTATCTTGACAGTGTCACAAACGGCCTTTACGTTGCAACAAGAGGCGTCCGCGATACGTGGGATACGCACTTCAATCCCGAAAGCTATCCTCTTTACGAACGTCTTATAGACGACCTTTCGATCTATTACGGAATCGATACGAACCGCGTTTACCTCGTAGGCTATTCCGCAGGAGGCGACGGCGTATATCAGATCACCCCGCGTCTTGCAGACAGATTCGCGGCGGCAAACATGTCGGCGGGTCATCCCAACGGCGTAAACCTTACCAACCTTTACAACGTCCCGTTTCAGATTCAGTGCGGTCAGAACGACAGCGCATATGACAGAAACAAGATGGACGCATATTACTGCGAAGTTCTTGACAAGCTGCACGATACATACAACGGCGGATATACGCATAACGTAAACATCCACCTTCTTCGCGAACACGGCATTATCGACAACGACCCCGCAATGAGCGAGCAGGGTGTTATATCCAATCCCATTCAGTGGTATTACGGCGAAATGCCCGTTCCCACGTCGGTAAACTCAAACTCCATCTACTTTGTTGAACAGTTCAGGCGTGACCCTGTCCCCGAACGTGTCGTATGGGATCTTTCCGTCAGGGCAGACGAGGTATCCACAGAGTCGTTTTACTGGCTCAGAGCCTCGACCGATATCAGAGAAGGCGTTATTGTAGCTAATTACGATAAAGAAACAAATACCGTAACGATCGAGCAGAATACCGTTAACGGCGAAATAAAAATAATGCTCAACGACGAGATGGTAGACCTTTTCAAACCCGTCAAGGTAGTTGTAAACGGTCAGACAAAGGAATACAACGTAACTCCGTCTATCGAATATATCAGAAAAACCGTTGAGGAACGCTGTGACCCGAATATGATCTTTGCCGCAGAAATCACAATCAGATAACACAATAATTCCGGTTAAACTGCTTGACAACACTTTATTTTGATGATATAATAAACCATCTTCCCGTCAGCGGAGATTATTTGTCAGCAAAGGAAAGAGCATAATGTATAACGGTGTAATAAAACAGTACAGACAATATCTTAATATAGAAGACGAATCAAAAATCGTCACCATGAACGAAGGAAGAACGCTTTTTCATAAACTCGTCAATCTGCCTTCGGCGCTCGGTCTTAAAAATGCCGACGTTTATATAAAATTTGAAGGACTCAACCCGACCGGTTCATTCAAGGACCGCGGCATGACAATGGCTGTCACCAAAGCCAACGAGCAGGGTTCAGGCGCGGTCATCTGCGCGTCTACGGGCAACACTTCGGCTTCTGCCGCTGCATACGCAGCAGTTGCGGGCATGAAAGCGTTCGTCCTCATCCCGGACAGAAAAATCGCACTCGGCAAGCTTGCACAGGCGATCATTTACGGCGCAAAAGTAATAGCGATAGACGGTAATTTCGACGACGCTCTGAATATGGTAATAAAACTCGCAAAAACAGAACCCGTCACACTCGTCAACTCCGTAAATCCCAACAGACTTCAGGGCCAGAAGACTGCCGCTTTTGAGATCTGCGACGATCTGGGCCATGCGCCCGATTATCTTGTCCTTCCCGTAGGCAACGCAGGCAACATTTCCGCTTACTGGATGGGCTTCAAAGAATATTATGATAATAAAATCATTTCTTCTCTTCCCAGAATGACAGGATTTCAGGCGGCGGGAGCTGCTCCCATCGTTGAGAACCGTGTCATAGAAAACCCCGAAACGGTAGCGACCGCGATCCGTATAGGCAATCCCGCAAGCTGGGATAAGGCGGTAAGGGCGAGAGATGAAAGCAACGGTTCGATAAGCGCTGTTACGGACGATGAGATCCTTCAGGCGCAGAAGCTTCTCGCTTCTCAGGAAGGCATATTTGCCGAACCCGCTTCCTGCGCGTCGATAGCGGGAGTAATAAAGTTTGCAGTCGAAAACCGTTTTGAAAAAGACAAACACATCGATATAGTCTGCGTGCTTACAGGCAACGGCCTGAAAGATACGTCGGTCGTTATCGGCAACGGTTCTGCGGAAGACAGGATCATTCATGCAAAACCCGATTTCGACGTTCTTGCGCAGATAATAAGACAGTAAAGGTTATTTTATGTTTAAAGTCAGAGTTCCGGCAACAAGCGCAAACATAGGTCCATGCTTTGATACTGCAGGCCTTGCCCTTACGCTTTACAATGAAACCGAAGTATTCGATAAAAACGATATCGAAGCAAATCCCCGTCCGCTTATAGAGGTAAACTGCGTCATCGAAAAAAGCATACGCGCAAATCAGATCATCCCCGACGACGAAACGAACCTTGTATGGCAAACGGTGAACCTTTTCTGCGAAAAGATAGGCGTTCCCGTTCCGTTTTTCGCCATCCGCCAGACGGACTCCATCCCTCTTACCCGAGGACTGGGCAGTTCTGCGGCATGCGTTGTGGCGGGACTGATGATAGCCAACGAGCTGACAAAAAGCGGTATTTCCAAGGATGAGCTTATCAATATGTCAGTCGAGCTTGAGGGACACCCCGACAACGTTGCGCCGGCTTTTCTCGGCGGTATGGTGGTCGGTGCTTCTGACGGGCGCAGATTCGAGCACGTTCGCATAGACGTAAGCGATGATCTTGAGTTTTTTGCGGTCATACCCGACTTCCCTCTTTCTACCGAGGATGCAAGAGCGGTACTTCCCAGGGCATATACAAAAGAACAGGCGGTATTCAACTGCTCGCGTGTTGCCCTTCTTGTTTCGTCGATGATGAGCGGCAACTTCGGCGCTCTTTCCGTTGCCATGCAGGACGAGATACATCAGCCCTACAGAAAGATCCTTATCCCCGGCATGGAAAGCATAATCCGCAACTCCGTTGAGTTCGGCGCCTACGGCGCATATCTTTCCGGTGCGGGACCGACAATAATGGTCGTTGCCCCGAGAGGATCGGAAATCAAGCCAAAGCTTGAAGAACTCGTTTCTACGTTCAATCATTTCTGGTTCGTATTGCCGCTCGGCGTTGACAAAAACGGCGCTGAGGTAATAAAATATAATTAACGTAACAAATTCAAACCAAAGGAGATTTCAACTATGGCAGGAGATTCAATTCTTTCAATGTTCAAAAAAGCGGAAGAAGCGAAAGCTGTAGACTCTTCCAAAAAACTTCGCGTAGGTATCATCGGTACCGGATGGATAGCTGAAGCGCATATCGACAGCTACAAGCGCATGCCCGACGTTGAAGTAGTTGCCCTTGCGGATATCATTCCCGGCAAAGCAGCTGCTTTTGCGGAAAAATACGGCGTTCCCCATGCTCATATTTACGGACATCACACCGAAATGCTCGCAGCTGAAGAGCTCGACGCCGTTTCTGTATGTACCTACAATATGACTCATGCGGAATGCACCATCGATTGCCTTAACAAAGGCATTCCCGTACTTCTTGAAAAACCCATGTGCGTTACTCTTGAAGAAGCCATCGAAATCAGAAAAGCAGAGCTCAAGAGCGGTAAAGTTCTTTCTATCGGTTTCCAGCCCCGTTTCGACCCGAATATGCAGATGATCAAAAAGATCGTTGAATCCGGAGAACTCGGCGAAGTTTACTATATCCAGACAGGCGGCGGACGCAGACGCGGTATCCCCGGATCGACATTCATCGAAAAGAAAACTGCCGGTATCGGCGCTCTCGGCGATATCGGATGCTATTCTCTCGATATGGTCCTTAACGCTATCGGATATCCGAAACCCCTTACCGTTTCCGCTTATAAATCTGACTTCTTCGGCACAAATCCCGAACTTTATCCGAAAGACGCGGCACGTTTCAACGTTGACGACTTTGCAGCAGCTTTCATCCGTCTTGAAGGCGGCATAATCCTTGACTTCAGAATCTCCTGGGCTATGCATATGGATACTCCGGGTGATACTCTTATCCTCGGTAAGAAAGCCGGACTCAGAATTCCTTCCACAGACTGCTGGAACGGTTCTGTCGGCGGCCCGATGAAGATCTATCGTGACGTTGCGGGCGTTTGCACACAGTTTGAAGTTCCCATTCTCGGAGGCGGAGGAAATCTGTTTGACAAGAAAGTCCGTTCGTTCCTCGACGCTGTCAAGACAAACGGCGCATCTCCCGTTCCTTCAAGCCAGATCATCAAGAACCAGGCTATCCTCGACGGTATCGTCAGATCCGCAGAACTCGGAAGAGAAGTTGAAATCAACCTTCCCGATATCGACTGATAATAAAACAAACAAAGGGACGCACAAGCGTCCCTTTTTGTTTTAATTGAAAAAACCGACGCTCATGCGTCGGTTTTTCTGTTTTTTAAGATTATTTGATTACGTTGTCAAGAATTTTGATCTTGCCTATTATGGGCAGCTCTTTTGCTTTTCCCTGAGCGGCATTTATAATGCCGATAATGGAGAGAACAAAGAAGATGATGTTGATTATCCAGTTGATGATGCCGGTTACTAAAAGAAGGACCGGAAGGATCGAACCGAGAATCGCATTGAGAATTGCGAAAACTACCGCAACGATAACTTCGCAGATCGCAAGAAGAAGACCCTGCTTAACATGGAAACGTGCGAATGCAGAATCTTTTGCTGCAAACAAAGGAATGAGAACGAGCCATGATAAGTAAGCAAGGATCGCCATTACCTTGTTGTTCTGAATGTCGTTCGGATCGAGTGTGTCCGTGATGTCAGCCGTATTTGTAAGCTCGGTTACTTTTGCGGCAACATCATCCTTTACTTCAAGATTTTCGCCGCAGGTCGGACAAACCTTTACGCCGTCTTCGATCTGAGCACCGCATTTGGGACAGAATGCCATGATTGTTACCTCCTGAAAAATTTATGAATAATAAAAATTGTGCTCTTATTAAGAATTTTGGAAAAATATACGAAAATTTCCCGAAATATCGAAAAATCGTTTGAATTCGTGCGATATGTGTGATATAATGGTCGACGATGATATAACAGATTTTTTTTACAAAATTTCTTTATATTCGATATTATAGCACACTTTTTTTTATTTGTCTATACTATTTTTAAAGAAAATTTAAAAAATTTGATTTTTTTGTTAAGAAATTGTATGAACAGCAGCGCAGATCGCTGCCTGAAAGACACGGAATGGAGAAATTCACTTGAAAAAAAGAAATAAAGGGCTTGAAAAACCGGGTCCGGACGCGACTATTCTTGAAATAGAAGAGTATGAAAAACAAAAAAACCGTATAACCGTAAACATTTACGATTCTCCCGCAAAAATGTCTTTTGTATACGGCGGACTTTCACTTCTGGCGGCAATAATCGGAATGGTCTGGAATTTTGTCCGGCCCATAGTCAGGGGAGATTTCATGCCTGGTCTTGAAGGATTTTTTTACGGTCTCAATATTTACCGTATTGTTTCGGGCTATCTTTACGCCGCAGCGATAATCGTTTTTTCTGTTGTCGCCATTGTTTTATGGAAAAAAAGCAGGGACGCCGAACCATCGTTTCAGCCTCTGCGCAAAACCGGACTCGTTTTCGGAATAATCGCCGCCGCGATGCAGCCCCTTTCAATCGTAATAGTATCGATACAGGCGGTCAATTATCTTGCAACATTCGATTAAATCGCCGCAAACAGAAACAGACCTTCCTGATACGAAGGTCTGTTTTTTTCTGTTGTTTATTTGTCAGTCAAGGCAGAATTCGCCTTCGCCTTTGGGCGTTGTTCCGTCAAGCCAGCTGCCGTTCGTGAAATCCGGAAACAGCTGCGGAGCGCCTCCGAGAGCAACGGACTGTTCCGACAGGACCGTTACGGCTATCCATGAAGCCCAGTCGTAAACGTCTATTGCAGGATGATTACGGTTTTTTATACTGTCAACAAACGCAGCGTCAACTATAAAATCCATGCCGCCGTGACCGTATTTATCGAGACCTATTCTGCTGAATTTTTTCCATATGGGATGGTCGTATTTATCCATATATTCGCCGAAAGGCTTCCAGACCTCTCCCGCGTTTTCGCTTTCAAGACATATCGCGTTTTTGTCTTCAAGCCATATCCCGTTTGTGCCCTGAAGCCTGCCTGCTCTTGAATAGGGGCGGAAATTCGACGTGTCGTGGGTAAGGAGTATAGTTTCTCCTCCCGCGCATTTTATTATTGAGTTTACAACGTCACCCTGAGTGAATATCAGGTTGTTTGCGGGGTGGTCTTTATCGAAATGCTTCTTTGCGTGAGTGTTCAGTCCCGTCTGCTTCGATGCTACGGATACGATTGAAACAAATCTGTTTCCCCTGTTTATTTTAAGTATCTTCGACATCGGGCCCAGACCGTGGGTAGGGTAGATATCTCCGTTTCTGTGAGCGTAGTTGTTGAATCTGTAATGCCTGTTTTCGTTTCCTCTCGTTATCTCATCGCGAAGACAGTGCTCATACCCGCACTGACAGTGCACGATCTCTCCGAAAAGACCCATTCTTGTCATATTCAGAAGAGCGAGCTCTTCTCTGCCGAAATTGCAGTTTTCAAGAAACATCGGCTCTATTCCTGTTTCTTCAGCCGTTTTCACAACTGAATAACATTCCTCTATCGATGCCGCTCCGCCTACTTCCGTCGCAGGGGTAATGCCTGCCTTCATGGCAGCCACGGCTATCCGTGAGTGCGTCGTCCACGACGATGCGATCAGCACTCCGTCCATATCCTCTTTTTCAAACATTTCACGGTAATCGGTGTAACCTGCAGGACGTTTGCCGGAAGTTTTTTCAACACGGTCTGCCGCATTTTCAATACGGTCATTATAAAGATCGCATACTGCGGTTACGTCAACGTCGTCGAAGGTCGAGAGCAGTTCCGCATGATATGCGCCTCTTCCGCCTAATCCCACAACGCCTATTCTGACTTTTTCCATAAAATACAGCCCCCTTTTCTACATCAAGTTTATCACAGGAGAACAGATTTGTCAATAGCGGAAATTGATTTGGATTGTTGACAAAGCCGCATTTTTGTGCTATCATATAACATCATAAATCGGATGACGAAGCAATGCGAAAGGGATTTTATATGGAGCTTACAAGCAGAGAAAGATTTATCCGAACGCTCAAGCATGAGGATATAGACCGTATAATCATGATGGACGGACCCTGGGGCGGCACACTTGCCCGCTGGCACAGAGAAGGTTTGCCTGAAAATATTCCGTGGGACCGTTATTTCGGCTTTGACAGACGCATTGATTTCGGCGTGGATAATTCGCCGCGTTTTGAAAGCAAGGTCATTGAAGAAACAGAAAGATATATAATCCACACAACGTCATGGGGCGCTACGCTCAAATCTTTTAAGGAGCTCGATTCCACGCCCGAATTCCTTGATTTTTTCATTTCAGATCCGGAACATTGGGAGATCGCCAAGGCAAGAATGACGCCTACAGACGACAGAATAAACTGGAACTGGCTCGAAAATGAATATCCGAAATACAGAGAGGCGCAGGAGTTTATGTCTCTCGGTTTCTGGTTCGGTTTCGACGTTACGCACTCTTGGGCAACAGGAACGGAAAACGTTCTTGTCGGAATGTATGAGGATCCGGACTGGATAAGAGATATGTTCGGTCATTATCTTGATCTTCAGATCGCGCTTTTTGATAAGATACTCGATCGCGGATATAAATTTGACGCTATCCACTGGCCCGATGATATGGGATATAAAAACTCAACGTTCTTTTCTCTTGATATGTACAGGGATATTGTTAAGCCGTTCCATAAAAAAGCGTGCGACTGGGCTCATGACAGAGGAATGTTCGTAGAGCTTCACTCATGCGGATACGTTGAACCCTTCATTCCCGACATGATAGAGATCGGCATAGACTGTCTAAACCCCATAGAGGTTAAGGCGGGTATGGACCCGATTCGCATAAAGAAGAATTACGGAGACAAGCTTGCAATGCGCGGAGGCATAAACGCAGTGCTCTGGTCGGACAAGGAAGCTATCATTGCCGAGCTTGAACGTGTTATCCCCGTTCTCAAGGAAAACAGCGGCTATATCTTTTCTTCAGACCATTCAATACCGAATTCGGTAAGTTTCGACAATTTCAAAGCAATATCTGAATGCATTCATAAATTGGGGAAATATTAAAGGAGAATAATCATGCTTATAGGTACAGACATCGGTACTTCCGGTACCAAAACGGTTCTTTTCGATCTTTGCGGCAACACCCTCGCCTCCGATACGCAGGAATATCCTCTTTATCAGCCGCAGAACGGCTGGGCGGAGCAGGATCCTCTCGACTGGTGGAACGCAGTATGCAAATCGATCAAAAACGTAATAGCAAAAAGCGGAGCAGACCCCAGAGAGATAAAGGGCATCGGTCTTTCCGGACAGATGCACGGTCTTGTCATGCTTGATAAAAACGATAATATCCTTCGCCGTTCCATAATCTGGTGCGATCAGCGCACACAGAAGGAATGCGATGAAATAACCGACATCGTCGGCAAAGAAAAGCTTATAGAAATAACCGCAAACCCCGCGCTTACCGGCTTTACCGCTTCAAAACTTCGCTGGGTAATGAACAACGAACCGGAAGTATTTGAAAAATGCGCTAAAATAATGCTTCCGAAAGACTATATCCGCTATATGCTCACAGGCGAATTCGCAACTGAAGTTTCTGATGCTTCCGGCATGCAGTTTATGGATATAAAGAACCGCTGCTGGTCAAAAGAGCTGCTTTCGATTTTAGGTATAGATATCTCTCTGCTTCCTAAAATGTATGAAAGCTATGAGATCAGCGGAAAAGTAAACAAATACGCATCCGAACTCACAGGACTTTGCGTAGGAACTCCCGTAGCGGGTGGCGCAGGCGACCAGGCGGCGTGCGCAGTCGGCAACGGTATAGTAAAAAGCGGCGTAGTTTCTTCAACGATCGGCACTTCCGGCGTTGTTTTCGCACATTCGGAAAAACCCGCCATCGATCCTCTCGGTAGAGTTCACACGTTCTGTCACGCAGTTCCCGGCGCATGGCATATGATGGGTGTTACACAGGCGGCAGGTCTTTCGCTGAAATGGTTCCGTGATAATTTCTGCGCCGAAGAGATCGCAGAGGCTGAAAAACAGGGCGTTGATCCTTACGTCATTATGGATAAGATGGCTGAACAGACCGGAATCACCGCACATAAACTCATCTATCTTCCCTATCTTATGGGCGAAAGAACACCTCATCTTGACGCTGATTGCAGAGGCGTATTTTTCGGCCTTTCGGCAATACACACAAAAGCCGATATGATAAGGGCGATACTTGAAGGCGTCTGCTACTCTCTTACCGACTGTATGGATATCATTCGCGGTATGGGCGTAGACGCTTCAGCAGTAAGAGTATCCGGCGGAGGCGGAAAATCTCCGATATGGAGACAGATGCAGGCAGATATGTTTGACTGCTCCGTTCAGGTCCTCTCTTCTTCCGAAGGCGGAGCGCTCGGAGTTGCGCTTCTTGCGGGCGTAGGCACCGGCGTATGGTCTTCCGTACCCGAGGCATGCGACGCTACGATCAGCGTTAAGAAAACATACGCGCCGATTCCCGACAACACGGCGGTATATAATAAAAACCACGTTCTTTACAAACAGCTTTACACGTCCCTCAAGGACTGCTTCAAGATGATATGACAGACAGTAAAAACACCCCGAAAGGCCGTTTTATCGTGTTTGAAGGCCTTGACGGCTCAGGCAAGTCCACGCAGATTGACCTTCTTTGCTCCCGTCTTAAAAAAGATGGGAGAAACGTTGTAAAAACAGCCGAACCCACCTCGCTTATCACAGGCGGCATTATTCGGGATGCTCTTGCAGGCAATTATCCCAGAACGCCCGAGGAGCTTTCCGCACTTTTTCTCGCGGACAGGATAGCGCATAACGTCAACCCGAAAAACGGGATAATAAAACTTCTTTCCGAGGGGACAGACGTCGTTTGCGACCGCTATTACTATTCGTCATTTGCATATCAGGGTATGGACTGCGATCTTGACTGGGTCATCGCGATGAATAAAAACTGCCCGTCGGTTACAAAACCGGATGTCTGCTTCTTTATAGACGTTCCCGCGCATGTTTGCCGGGAAAGGGTGGATAAACGCGGCGGCTTTAAGGAGATATTCGAGCGCGAAGAAAACACTCTTGACAGAATAAGGGATAAGTATTCCGAGGTTTTCGGAAAACTTGACGGAGAATATATAGTCCGTATCAGCGCAGAAGGATCTCCGCAGCAGATCGCGGAATCGATCTATAACTCTCTCCCGTCCGTTTCACGCTGAGGTAAGATCATGAAAACCATGGCGGATATCTGGTCCGGACTTTCCGGCGCAAAGCGTGCGGAATGCTGGAAGATTTTCAAAAAAATCTGTCCCGCGGTCATATACGAAAAAAAAGGCACGCTTTACGATCATGCTTCAGAGCTCAGACAGCTCGCCGCTGAGTTCAATTCAGCAAGTTCAAGCGATCATTTTGATCTTCTTGCCGATGACGAAACGTTTCTTTCAGCGCTTATTGACGAGCTTGAAGAAATAAAAATAAGAAGCCGCGTTTGCGACTGACACAATTGCCGTATTGCTTATACGGCAATTTTTTTTTAAATTTTTTTTCTGTTCATTGACAAACGCCATTGCATGATATATAATCAAAAGGTAATACGATTATCTTTCTTTATTTTAATCCTGACGGAGGGAACGATGAAGCTTCTTTCAAAAAAAGAAAAGCTCGAAATACACGCCATTCTTCTCGATATTTACCCGCACAGACGGTGTGCGCTCGACTATTCATCGCCGTTTGAGCTTTTTGTGGCATCACGTCTTTCCGCTCAATGCACAGACGTAAGGGTCAATATCGTTACGCGTGAGCTGTTCGAAAAATACAATACACCCGAGCAGTTCGCAGCCCTCTCGCAGGATGAGCTTGAACCTCTTATCCGTTCGTGCGGACTAGGTAAAACAAAAGCAAGAGATATCATCGCCGCATCAGAAATAATCGCAAAACTCGGCACGATCCCCGATACTATGGAGGGTATGCTCGCTCTTCCCGGAGTAGGCAGAAAAATAGCAAATCTTCTTCTGGGTGAGATATATTCGGTTCCAGGCGTAATAATAGTTGATACTCACTGTATCCGTCTTTCTAACAGAATGGGCTTTACCGATTCAAAGGATCCGAAAAAGATAGAAGACGATCTCAGAAAAGTGATCCCTCCCGAACAAAGCCTTGATTTCTGCCACGCCGTCGTGCTTCACGGCAGAGAGGTTTGCAAGGCAAGGAACCCCGCGTGCGAAACATGCGTGCTTAACAAAATCTGTAAACAATATTTATGATAGGAGCCGCCGTATGCACTACAACTACGATAAAATGAATGATATTATCCGCAGAGCTACCGAAAGACTCTCAAAAAACATCTATACCGAGCTTTCGAAGCTTTCGGGAACAGGATACGTAACAAAAGAACCAGTTCCGTTTTCCGAAAGGACCGCAGGCACAAAAATAGACGTTGCCGAAGGTGTAAAATGGGGCGAACTGTGGGACTGCGCCTGGTTTTATATCGAAGGTCAGATACCCCGTGACGCAGATATCGAAAACACCGCGCTGCTTATCGACGTTTCAGGCGAAGGCTGTGTGTTTGATTCAAGAGGCTGTCCCGTAAGAGGCATTACCAACGTTGATTCCGGGTTCGATATGTCTCTCGGCAAACCCGTAAAGATCGAAGTCGAGCTTGATAAGGCATCCGTTAAAAACCTCAAGGTCTCTTTGTGGCTTGACTGCGCAATGAACGACCTTTTCGGCGGATATTGCGGCGACGGCAAAATAAAAATGATGCGCATCGTTTCCGTTAATAAAGAAGTGAAAAGCCTTCTTTACGATTTTGCGGTACTTTCAACGCTTGAAAAAGAGCTTGACGATTCAGATCCCCGTAAAATCTCGATAGTATATGCTCTTTACGACGCCGCATCCGTACTGGGCAACGGCATCAACGCTTCTTCCGTTAAAAAAGCGGCTTTGATCCTTGCGCCGGAACTCAGAAAAAAGGGCGGCGATCCGTCTCTCTCGATTTCCGCAATAGGTCATGCGCATATAGACCTTGCGTGGCTCTGGCCGATACGCGAAACAAAAAGAAAAGGCGCAAGAACGTTCTCAACCGCTCTTGCCAATATGGATCTTTATCCCGACTATGTTTTCGGCGCATCGCAGCCGCAGCTTTACGAATGGATGAAAGAGCTTTACCCCGATCTTTATAGAAAGATCAAAAAACGTATCGCCGAGGGCAGATGGGAAGCTCAGGGCGCTATGTGGGTAGAGGCTGATACCAATATCTCCTCCGGCGAAGCGCTTGTCAGACAGCTGCTTTACGGCAAACGCTTCTTTATGAAAGAGTTTGGCAAGGACATCAGAACTCTGTGGCTTCCGGACGTTTTCGGTTACAGCGCAGCTCTTCCCCAGCTTCTCAAAAAGGCGGGCGTAGACTACTTTATGACGATCAAGCTCTCATGGAGCGAGCATAACCGTTTTCCGCATCATACTTTCACATGGAAAGGTATAGACGGTTCCTCCGTCCTTGCTCATATGCCTCCCGAAGGAACCTATAACAGCGCTGCTTCGCCCAAAAGCATCAGGAATGCGGAACGGAATTACAGCGAAAAAGGCGTCTGTACCGAAGCGCTTCTTCTTTTCGGCATCGGTGACGGAGGCGGTGGTCCCGGAGAAGATCACCTTGAAAGACTTTCGCGCGAAAGAAACCTTGCCGGACTTCCTCCCGTAAAGCAGGAGCTTTCCGAGAATTTCTTCAGAAGAATAGAAAAGAAACAGAGCAGATATCCCGTCTGGGAAGGCGAACTGTATCTTGAAAAGCATCAGGGAACGTATACGACGCAGGCAAGAAACAAGTATTATAACAGAAGATGTGAGTTTGCACTTGCAGAGCTTGAATTCGCTTCTCTTTTAGCCGGCACAGACAATAAGGAAGAAACGGATAAGATGTGGAAGGAAGTTCTTCTCTATCAGTTCCACGATATCCTTCCCGGCTCTTCGATTGCAAGAGTATATGAAGAAAGCGTTCCCCGCTACCGTGAGATACTCTTGAAAGCAAAGGAAATGACAGCTGCCGCATATGCGAAAGCTGCAAAGGCATACGGCTTTACGGGAACTGTATATGCTAACCCGACAGGCTTTGAACGCACCGAAAACGTTATTGAAAACGGAGAATGGAAGAAAGTAACGGCAGCGCCTTTTGCGATGGCGAAAGCCCATGACGCAAAATTCCATGTAAAAGCTTCGGAAAACAGAATAGAAAACGAAAAGCTGAAAGTCAGATTCAACAGCAGGGGCGAAGCTGTTTCCATCTACGACAAAGTCTATGCAAGAGAGCTTCTTTCCGCGCCCGGTAATGTCTTCCGCCTTTACAATGACGAGAGCGACGCATGGGATATGAAATTTACATACAGAGACGATCTTTGCATGGAAATCCACGCCTGCGACAGCGAATTTTACGTTGACGGAGCAGAAGCATGCGCAAAATTCACATACAGATTCGGCAATTCCGAAATCGTCTGCGCAGCGGTCCTTTCAGACGGCGCCGACCGTGTTGATTTCAGAGTTTACGTTGACTGGCATGAAAGCTTTAAAATGCTTCGCGTATATTTCCCGTTCGATATACATACAAACGAAGCTGTCTGCAATATCCAGTTCGGAGAGATAAAACGTTCAACAACAAAGAATACGTCCTGGGATAACGCCCGCTTCGAGATATGCGCCCAGAAATATATCGATTTCAGAGAAACAGGCTACGGCGCAGCGCTTCTCAACGACTGCAAATACGGCGTTCATGCGGAAGATTCGAATGCAGAGCTCAATCTTCTCAGATCGACTTCGTATCCCGGCAAAAACGCCGACAGGGGCGAACAGTTCTTTACGTATTCCGTTATGCCTCATACGGATGAAATGTCTGTCGTAAAAGAAGCATACAGGCTCAACGAACCTCTTACAGCTTTTGAAACGGAAAATGAAACGGAAAATAACGAAATTGCGGAAAAGATATTCGCAACGTTCTGCGGAGGAGTCGTCGCGGAAACGGTCAAGAAAGCCGAAGATTCCGACGATATCATTGTCAGAGCATACGAACCGGTCGGCGCACGTGCAGCTCTTACGGCAAAAACGTTATTCGGCATAAGCAACGTATTCGAGTGCGATCTTCTTGAAAACGAAATCTCTCCTGTTGCAGTAAGCGACGATTCCTTTACGGTTTCATTCAAACCCTTTGAAGTCAAAACGATCAAGATCAGAAAGAAGTAAAAATGATATACACGGAAATTAAACTTACTGTTCCCTCCTCATTCGGGGAAACCGCCTGCGCAATAGCCTCGATGCTTGATATCGGAGGGCTTTACCTTGAAGATTACTCGGATATGCTTGACTGCGAGATCGTGAAAAACGTTGGCATAATCGACGAGGAGCTTCTTAAAAAAGATACGCAGACAGCCGTTTTGCATATTTATCTTCCCGAACATGTCACCATCCCCGCTGCAGTGGAGTTTCTCCGCGAACGTTTTTCCGCCGAGGGCATAGAATTCAGATGCGATATCGGTTCTGTGGATGAAAAAGACTACGCTGAATCGTGGAAGCAGTATTACAAGCCGCTTCACATCGGCAAAAAGGTTGTTATAGTCCCTCAGTGGGAACACTACGATAAAAAAGACGGCGAACTTGTTGTCACGCTTGACCCCGGAATGGCCTTCGGCACAGGTTCTCACGAAACAACCTCTCTTTGCGTTGAAACCCTTCAGGAAACGGTCAAAAAGGGCGACAGAGTGCTCGACGTAGGCTGCGGCAGCGGGATCCTTTCCATAACCTCTCTCGTTTTGGGCGCTGACAGCGTTACGGCTTTCGATATCGACCCTAACGCCGTAAAGGTCACGCGCGAAAACGCCGCTCTTAACGTCTTTTCAGGTGTCCTTGATGCCGAGACCGCGAATATAATCGAAAACAGAAAGCCTGTTGAAGGAAAAAAATACAACGTGATCGTTGCAAATATCGTAGCGGATATAATCATTCGTCTCTGCTCGTTCATAGGCGAAAATCTTGCCGAAAACGGCGTGTTCATAGCCTCAGGCATCATTACCGAGCGGCGTGAGGACGTTATGGCTGCGTTTGCTGCGAACGGCTTTCACGTCGTAAGCGAAAAAGAAAAACGCGGCTGGCTCTGCTTTTGTCTTGAAAGGTGATTTATGCGGGAAATCGTTATAGCGAAAAACGATGCCGGTCAGCGGCTTGACAGATATCTTCCGAAACGCTTTCCCTCTCTTCCAGAATCGCTCATGCGCAAATATTTTCGGAAAAAATGTTTTAAGCTGAACGGCGTACACGCTTCGGGCAAAGAAATGCTTTCTTCGGGCGACGTTTTAGCGCTTTATATCAGCGATGAGTTTTTCGACGGGGCAAGAACCGGCGATACAGACTATTCTTCTATAAAAGTGTCGTTTTCCGTTGCTTACGAGGACGAAAATATCCTTGTGGTCAACAAGCCTGCCGGTCTCATTTGTCAGAGCGACGCAAAGGAAAACAGAAACACGCTCGTCAATCATATTATCGCATATCTCATAAACAAGGGCGAATATTCTCCCGATCAGGGCGCGTTTGTGCCTGCTTTGTGCCACAGACTTGATAAAAACACGTCCGGTCTTGTCATTTCCGCCAAAAACGCCGAAGCTATGCGTATTATGAATGAAAAGATAAAAAACCGCGAGCTTCATAAATATTATGAATGCACTGTTTTCGGAACTCCGTCTCCGCCGCGGGCGACTCTTTGCGCCTATCTGAAAAAAACAGGTGACGGCAGCGGTGAGGACAACTTCGTGAAAATCACTGACGATAAAGACTTTGCCGAAAAAAACGGGTATAAATTCATAAAAACAAGCTATGAAGTAACGGAAACCGACGGCGTTGTGTCAAAACTGCTCATCGAGCTTCATACCGGAAGAACTCATCAGATCCGCGCGCATATGGCTTTTATAGGTCATCCTCTGCTTGGCGACACAAAATACGGCAGCATCGCGCGAAATAAAGAATATTTCCGGGACAGACCCGTAAAAATGCGTCATCAGGACCTGACTGCAAAAAAAATAGTTTTCGATTTCAGCACAGACTCGGGTATTCTTGAATACCTCAACGGAAAGGAAATTTCCGTATGAAATGTTTTTTCTCGGACTTTGTCCGAAGATATATAAACTGATAATACTTAAATTAAGGAGCAGCATATGAAACAGGACATGATTCTTATCCTTGACCTCGGCAGCGAGCAAAACGTTATAATTGCCCGCGAGATCCGCGCTCTCGGCGTTTATACCGAGATCCATCCCCACGATATTACTCTTGAAGAACTGAAAAAGCTTCCGTCCGTAAAAGGTATCATTCTCAACGGTGGTAAAAACAGGATCGTTGACGGCGTAGCCATAGACGTTCGCGACGAGATTTATTCATGCGGCATTCCCATGATAGCCGTTGACCATAAAACAAACGGCAGATGCCCGTCTGTTCCCTCTCTCGGCGACTGCCCGCATTGCAGAGCGAATGCCCTTGCCGAATTCGTTTTCGAAAAATGCGGATGCGAGAAAAACTGGAATATGGATAACTTTATTTCAGACCAGATCGAACTTATCAGAAAACAGGTCGGCAACGGCAAAGTCCTTCTCGCTCTTTCCGGCGGTGTAGACAGCTCGGTTGTTGCCGCACTTCTCATAAAGGCGATAGGCAAAAATCTCACGTGCGTTCACGTTAACCACGGTCTTCTCAGAAAAGGCGAACCCGAGCAGGTAGTTAAGGTATTCAGAGACGAAATGGACGCCAATCTCATTTACGTTGACGCCGTTGACCGCTTCCTCGATAAACTTGCAGGCGTAAACGATCCCGAAAAGAAACGCAAGATCATCGGCGCGGAATTCATTCGCGTATTCGAAGAAGAAGCAAGAAAACTCGACGGCATCGCATTCCTCGGTCAGGGCACGATCTACCCTGACATAATCGAAAGCGGCACGAAAACCGCAAAAGCCGTAAAAGCACATCACAACGTCGGCGGACTGCCTGACGATCTTAAATTCGAACTCGTCGAACCTCTTAAAATGCTTTTTAAGGACGAAGTAAGAAAATGCGGCAAAGCTCTCGGTCTTCCGGACAATATGGTCTACCGTCAGCCGTTCCCCGGCCCCGGACTCGGTGTTCGCTGCCTCGGCGCAATTACCAGAGACAGACTTGAAGCCGTCAGAGAATCCGATGCGATCCTTCGCGAAGAATTCGCCTCAGCAGGTCTCGAAGGCAAGGTATGGCAGTATTTCACTCTTATTCCCGACCTTAAGTCAGTAGGCGTTCGCGACAACGCCCGCTCGTTTGAATGGCCTGTCATCATCCGCTCCGTAAATACCGTTGACGCAATGACCGCAACTATCGAACATCTGCCCTATGACCTCCTTGACAGGATCACAAGAAGAATAATCACCGAAGTAAAAGGCGTCAACCGCGTCCTCTACGACCTCACACCCAAGCCCACTGGCACGATCGAGTGGGAATAATGCGCGTTGCCCGCTCTTTGGAGATCTGTCACCGAGAAGGAGAGTCATCATGAATAAGAAGGAAATCAAGGCGCTGAGGCGTCCTTTTCTCAAAGAACTGTTTCGGAAAAACAAATTCAATTTGGCGATGACTGTTATCGCAGGCCTGTTCGGCGCTGCGACAGATCTGGTGGTCTCATGGCTCATCAAGGAGGTCGCCGACCTGATTTCCGGAGAATGCCCCTACGGTTTCACCACTCTCCTGATCGTTGCGGGCGGTGCCTTTGTGCTGATCGGAATGGGATGGATCCTGGACAGAACATTCCTCTCGGAGTTTAGGGCAAAGGCGATGAAGCAGTATCGGGAATACGTTTTTGACCGTCTTATGGAAAAGGGCATTCAGGCCTTCTCAGGCGAGAATAGCTCTCTCTATATTTCCGCTCTTTCCAACGATGTGAACACGATCGAAACGGACTTCATCGGGAAACTGCAGAGCACGATACAGATCTGCATCGCATTTGTCGGCGCGCTGGGCCTCATGCTCTGGTTCAGCCCGCTGTTGACGCTGATTGCCATTGGCTTTTCCCTGCTGCCCATCATTGTTTCAGTGGTTTTGGGGAACAAGGCGGCGATAGCGGAAAAGAACGTTTCCGATCAGAAAGAGAGCTATACCGGCATGCTGAAGGACGCGCTTACGGGCTTTTCTGTGATCAAAAGCTTTAAGGCGGAAAAAAACATTGCCGCTTTGCACGATCACAGCAACGCTGACGTAGCGGAAGCCTCGAAAAAACGTACGAAGGTGAACTTACTGGTAAACTATTCCTCAGGCATTTCGGGAGCGATCCTGCAATTCGGTGTGTTCTTTGTTGCAGCCGCGCTGGCGCTCTCCGGCAATGGTATCACCGCAGGTACCGCCATTGTGTTCGTTCAGCTGTTGAATTACGTCCTGGGTCCCATCCAGGCGCTCCCGACATTTTTCGCCGGAATGATGTCATCCTATGGACTGATCGACAAGCTGGCGCAGGCGCTGAACAAAAACGTTCCGGACGATGGCGAGCAGATCCCGCCTCAGCTCACCGAGGGGATCTCGGTCAAGGATCTTTCGTTTGCCTATGAGGAAGGAAAGACCGTTCTGCATGACGTGGATATGGAACTGCGTGCCGGAGGCTGCTACGCGCTAGTGGGCGGCTCAGGCAGCGGTAAATCGACGATCCTGAATCTGCTGATGGCGTCCTCGAAAAATTATCAGGGCGAGATCCTATATGACGGAAAAGAACTCAAAACCGTATCAACCGGCTCACTTTACGATCTCGTTTCCATCATTCAGCAGAACGTATTCGTCTTTAACAGCACGATTCGCGACAACATTACCATGTTTTCCGAGTTCCCGGAGGAAGAGATCGACCGCGCCGTGCGCCTTTCGGGGCTGAAAAAGCTCATTGACGAAAAGGGCTCGGACTATCTCTGCGGAGAGAACGGTTCCGGTCTCTCCGGTGGTGAGAGACAGCGTATCTCCATTGCCCGTGCGTTGCTGCGCAAGACCCCGGTCCTCTTTGTGGATGAAGCAACCGCCTCCCTGGATGCCGAAACATCCTTCGAAGTGCTGGACGCCATTATGAAACTGGATGGCTACACCCGAGTCATCGTTACCCATGATCTGGACGAAAATATTCTCCGCCGCTGTACCGGTCTATTCGCACTGAAAAACGGCGAGGTTTCGGAACAGGGAACCTTTGGAGAGCTCATGGACCGAAAGGGCTATTTCTATTCGCTGTTCACCGTCTCCCAGAGATAATCGCATTTTCTCAAAGTATCCTGAAATAGGGACGTATTTTGGAATAATAAGACCGCTATTGTCCTCAGAAAATTAGGATCCTTGACGGATTTATACTTGTAGAAATACTCTAAAATTCAAAATAGTATAGTATTATTGCGGGGCAAGGCAAATGATACTATGTCGCGTGACACTCATGTTGATCCTGGAAATAACAAAACAAATCAGCGTCTGAGAAATCACGATCAAAGAGGTTGTCACTTAATACTATTTTTGCCCTTCAGAACATCCTGCTGAAAATCTGATCAATAAAAGCATCCCCGCCGGGCATAATCATATAGCCCGGCGGGGTCTCTCTCTTTTCCGAAGAATAGAGGAGTCTTTTTGACTCCTCTGTTCTTGTCTTTTCTATTTGGTTTTATGGCACTGTCCTGCCATTGCGCAGTGGGCGCAATTATTACCGCAGGAGGATTTTCCTTTTTTTCTGTCTTTCACTATGACGGTCACGGCGATGACGATCACAGCAACAACGGCAATCGCCGCAACAATCGTTCCTATGTTTTCCGCAAGCCATGAGATCATAATGATTCACTCCGTTTCTTTATTTTGATATTTTTACGGATTGTGTGAGTTTTGTCGCTTCTTTGTAGGGACGAACGAGCATGTATATCATAAAAGCGAGGATCGCTGCTGCGCATATGAGACCGATAACGTTGACGTTTCCGGTGAAAAGTCCGCCAAACTGATTTATCATAAGCGCTATGCAGTATGCAAATATGCACTGATAACCTATTGCGAACCATGTCCATTTTGCATTGTTCATTTCACGCTTGATCGCGCCAATTGCCGCAAAACAGGGAGCGCAAAGGAGGTTGAAAACGAGGAATGAATAGCCTGTTATACCGTTGAATGCTTCCGCAAGAGTTGCGTAAACATTTCCTTCGCCGCCGTAAAGAATGCCCATCGTTCCTACGATGTTTTCTTTCGCTACAAGTCCGGTGATGGAAGCAACTGTTGCCTGCCATGTTCCCCAGCCGAGAGGCGCGAATATCCATGCGATCGCGTTTCCGATCTTAGCAAGGATAGAGAGCTGAAGCTCATCTTCTTCAAGCATTCTGAAGCCTTCCGGTGTAAATCCGAAAAAGCTTGTGAACCATACGATGATCGTGGAAAGAAGAATGATCGTTCCCGCTTTCTTGATGAATGACCAGCCGCGCTCCCACATTGAACGCAGAACGTTTTTGAGGGTCGGCCAGTGGTATGCGGGAAGCTCCATAACAAACGGAGCGGGGTCGCCAGCAAAAAGCTTCGTCTTTTTAAGAATAATACCCGAAACTATTATCGCAAGCATACCGATGAAGTATGCCGATGTCGAAACAAGCGTTTTTGAAAGCTCCGAGCCTCCGAAAAGCGCGCCTGCGATCATCGCAATAAACGGAACTTTCGCACCGCAGGGGATGAAGGTCGTCGTCATTATTGTCATGCGTCTGTCGCGCTCGTTTTCGATCGTTCTCGATGCCATGATGCCGGGAATACCGCATCCGGTACCTATCAGCATGGGTATGAACGATTTGCCCGAGAGACCGAATCTGCGGAAGATCCTGTCAAGAACGAACGCGATACGAGCCATATATCCGCACGCTTCGAGGAATGCGAGCATAAAGAACAAAACGAGCATCTGAGGAACAAAACCGAGGACCGCCCCTACGCCGGCTACGATACCGTCAAGGATAAGTCCGCGGATGACCGCACCCGCGCCTTCTTCGGGAACGCCCATTGCGTTCAGAAGGTTTTCAATAAGAACGGGAATACCCGGCACCCAAACGCCGTAATTTGCGGGGTCAGGTTCTTCGCCCTCATATTTGTCGATAACTTTGAGAGCTTCGTTATAATCGTCTATCGTTGCTGTTGCGGTTTCTACTGCGAGCGTCTCTTCGTCTTCTATTTCATATTCGAATTCACCTGTAGGCGCAGCACCGTTTTCTTCAACGTATGCATCATAACCGTCAACAATAAGTGAAGCGTCGCCGAATTCTCCGGCAGCTTCTTCATATGCTCCGGAACCGATGCCGAAAAGATGCCATCCGTCTCCGAACAGACCGTCGTTTGCCCAGTCGGTAGCAGCGGAACCGATTCCTACCATCGCGATCCAGTAAACAAAGAACATGATGATCGCAAAAATGGGGAGTCCCAGCCAGCGGTTTGTGACTATTTTATCAATTTTATCCGATGTTGTCAGCTGACCTGCGTTCTTCTTTTTATATGAGGCTTTGATTATCGAGGCGATATAGAGATAACGCTCGTTTGTGATTATCGACTCTGCGTCGTCGTCCATTTCTTTTTCAACAGCTTTTATGTCGCCTTCGATATGCTGCAGTTTGTCTGCGGGAATGTTGAGCTTTTCAAGAACTTTGTCGTCGCGCTCGAATATTTTGATCGAATACCATCTCTGCTGTGCTTCGGGCAGACCGTGAACAGCCGCTTCCTCGATATGCGCAAGAGCGTGTTCTACGGAACCTGAGAAGGTATGCATCGGAACTGTTTTTGTATTCTTTGCCGCGTCTATTGCTGCCTCTGCGGCTTCGGTGATTCCGGTTTCCTTAAGTGCCGATATCTCAACGATTTTGCAGCCTAACTGACGTGAAAGCTCTTCGGTATCTATCTTGTCACCGTTTTTCTTCACAACGTCCATCATGTTTATGGCGATTACTACCGGAATACCGAGTTCGGTAAGCTGAGTTGTAAGATAAAGGTTTCTTTCAAGGTTCGTGCCGTCAACGATGTTCAGTATCGCATCGGGACGTTCTTCTATAAGATAATTTCTCGCTACCACTTCTTCAAGAGTGTAGGGGGAAAGAGAATAAATACCCGGAAGGTCGGTAATTACAACGTCGTTATGCTTTTTCAGCTTGCCTTCCTTCTTTTCAACTGTTACACCGGGCCAGTTTCCTACGAACTGATTGGAACCCGTAAGCGCGTTAAACAGCGTTGTTTTACCGCTGTTAGGGTTACCCGCCAGGGCTATTTTTAAATCCATAAAAAATTTTCCTTTCTTTGACAAAATGCTGTTCGAGCGGATCAATTATTCAACTTCTATCATTTCTGCGTCAGCTTTACGAAGCGAAAGCTCATAGCCGCGAACCGTAAGCTCTATCGGATCGCCGAGCGGCGCAACCTTGCGGACATAGATCTCTATGCCTTTTGTGATCCCCATGTCCATGATCCGACGTTTTACGGCTCCTTCGCCATGAAGTTTTACAACCTTGACTGTCTGGCCGATTTTTGCCTCTCTCAATGTCGTCATTCTTCTGTCTTCCTTTCCCGAATAATACAATAAAATATTATGCTTACTCGCTATATCATTATTTTCCTTGCCATTTCCTCGCTGATAGCCACACGGGATTCTTTAACGTTTACAATAACGTTTCCGCCAAGCGAGGTTACCACAGTAACGCTGCCTCCGATCACGAAACCGAGATTTTCAAGATGCTGTCGCACTTCCGGGCTTCCGCTTATCTTTTTTACAGTGTTTTCTTCTCCTGCGTTCGCAAGAGCAAGTGGCATCATAACAGTCCCTCCCTCTGAAGGTTAGTCAAAGCTAACTATCATGCCTAAATAAACGGTTAACGGTTACCCTCCGCTAACCGATTGCTATTATAACCTTCTCGTCGTTAAATGTCAATAGGCGGCAGACAAAAAAATAGTGAATTTTTTGTGACTTACGCTTTATTTCTTCGTCAGGACGGAAAAATCTGAATAAATTCACCCGATTGCGATGGAAAATCGAAAAAGGCACTTGAAAATCAGCGGCAGTTATTGTATAATAACTGAAAAAGGATTGCAAAGAGGTAAGTAGCCGTGTTGACGTATAAGGACGACTGGGAAGAGGCAAAAAAACATTATATGGCATATTGGGAAAAGGACTATTACAGACGCTGCTGTCTTGCAATAACCGTCCCGAGAGAAAAACCGAAAAAGAACTATGTTTCCGATGCGCAATATACCGTGGAACAGCTGTATACCGATCCGCGAGCCCTCTACGACTCCATGATACGCGGCTGCGAGCGAACGGAATTTCTTTGCGAATGCATTCCGGGGCAGATGCTCAATTTCGGCACGGCAGGGGAATGCCAGTATTTCGGATGTAAACCGAATTATACGCCGGGGACTATCTGGTTTGATCCTGTTTTGAAAGAACCCGATGCCTCTCTGTTGCACTACAACAGAAGCCGCTTTGATGAACATAAAAAAATCGTTTCCGACCTTGTATCGCTCGTTAAAAACGACTATTTCGTTGCAATGAACGATAATTGCGGCATTATCGACGGACTTGCTCATCTTAGAGGAACGGAAAATCTTCTTGTTGATATGCTTTATGAGCCCGAATTCGTTCTCGAAGCGGAAAAAAAGATAATCGACGTCTGGATTGAGACGCAGAACGAGTATTTTGAAGTCATAAAAGAAAACAATTTCGGCGGTTCGTCGCATTCATGGATGCAGCTCTGGTCTCCGGGCAGACATGCGCAGATACAGTGCGACTATTCGGTAATGATCTCTCCGCAGATGTATGAAAAATTCGTATTGCCCGAGCTTGAGATGACGTCCGCCGCCCTTGACAGATGCACCTACCACCTTGACGGCGTAGAGCAGCTGCGACACCTTGATATCATTCTTTCCGTCAAAACAATAGACAATATACAGTGGACGCGCGTTGCGGGACAGCCTAAAACTTCCGCGAGTATCGAGGCGCTGAAAAAGATCCAGAAAGCCGGAAAGGGCCTTGTTCTTATACCTGACAGGGACGAAATAGAATTTCTTATGCGAAATCTGTCGCATAAAGGGCTTCAGCTGATCGTGGGAGGACTGAAAAACAAAGAGGAAGCGGAAGACCTTGTCCGACTTGCCGAGTCTCTTGCTCACTGATGGATCAAAAAACGATTGCGCAAAAAAATAACGAAAGCACTTGAAATTGTTTTTCGGATATGCTATAATTAAAAAAGAAAACTTCGGATCAACCGAAAAAAATAAAATCCGTACAGGATACAGATAAGGAGAACCTGATATGTTTTTTCCCGATATCCCCGTGATCCCGTTTGAGGGACCGGATTCAAAAAATCCTCTTGCATTCAAATTTTATGATCCCGAAAGAGTTGTTCTCGGCAAAAAAATGAAGGATCATCTTCCGTTTGCAATGGCATGGTGGCACAACCTCGGCGCAGCAGGAACCGATATGTTCGGCCGCGATACTGCCGATAAATCCTTCGGCGCAGTAAAAGGCACCATGGAACATGCAAAGGCAAAAGTTGACGCAGGCTTTGAGTTTATGCAGAAACTCGGCGTTCGTTACTTCTGCTTCCATGATGTCGATATCGTTCCCGAAGCAGACGATATAAAGGAAACGAACCGTCGTCTCGACGAGATTTCCGATTATATCCTTGAAAAAATGAATCAGACGGGCATCAAATGCCTCTGGGGCACTGCAAATATGTTCAGCAACCCCCGCTTTATGAATGGTGCAGGCTCTACCAACTCTGCAGACGTTTTCTGCTTTGCCGCCGCTCAGGTCAAGAAAGCGCTCGATATCACAGTTAAACTCGGCGGACGTGGATACGTATTCTGGGGCGGACGCGAAGGCTATGAAACCCTTCTCAACACAGACGTTAAATTTGAACAGGAAAATATTGCGAAACTTATGAAGATGGCTGTCGCTTACGGCCGCAGCATCGGTTTCAAGGGCGATTTCTATATCGAACCCAAACCGAAGGAACCGATGAAGCATCAGTATGATTTTGACGCTGCCACAGCAATAGGCTTCCTCCGTTATTACGGTCTTGACAAAGATTTCAAGATGAATATCGAGGCAAACCACGCTACACTTGCCGGACATACTTTCCAGCATGACCTCAGAATCTCCGCAATCAACGGAATGCTCGGCAGCATAGACGCAAACCAGGGCGACTATCTGCTCGGCTGGGATACCGACGAGTTCCCGTTCGATATCTACGATACAACGATGTGCATGTATGAAGTCCTTAAAGCGGGCGGACTTACCGGCGGCTTCAACTTCGACGCAAAGAACCGTCGTCCTTCCTATACCGTAGAAGATATGTTCCATGCATATATTCTCGGTATGGATTCCTACGCTCTCGGTCTTATCAAGGCAGCGAAGATCATCGAAGACGGAAGGATCGATGAATTTGTCAAAGAGCGTTACGCAAGCTACAGCACCGGTATCGGAGCAAAGATCCGCGCAGACGAAACGACCCTCGAAGAGCTTGCCGCATATGCGGATAAACTCGGCGCACCCGCGCTTCCCGGTTCGGGACGTCAGGAATACCTCGAAAGCGTTGTAAACAATATTCTCTTCTGCGGCTGATAAACAGAAGTATTTTTCCCTCGGCGCTCAATCCGGGATTTGTAAGAAAAATTTATGGCTTTTCGAAAATGGCATGATCTTCGGGTCATGCCATTTCCTGTTACGCAAATTCGATAGGAGAGGGACATCCTGTCACGTCACAGCTGATACTGATGCGCTTACGGCGTTTCATTTCTTTTGTAAGAATCCAGACACGTATTCGTTTGTTGTTTTCTGAGATTTCAAAAGTGCCGTATCAAAAACACGGCATGAACACCCTTCACGACGCCTATGTATTGTTTAATGTTGACAAATAAGCGTTTTTATGCTATTCTAATATATCAAAATAAACGGTAGGTATCAATATGCTGTCTTTTGAATGCGATTACAACACAGGAGCACACGAAAAAATACTTCAAAGACTTTGCGAAACCAACTACGAACCGCTGCCCGGTTACGGAACGGATAAATACTGCGAGTCTGCAAAAGCGAAAATAAAAGATGCTTGCGGCAGTAAAGACGCTCAGGTGTTCCTTCTCGTAGGAGGAACACAGACAAACCAGACCGTTATCAGCTCTGTTCTCGCTTCTTACGAAGGCGTTATAAGCGCGGATACGGGACACATCAATGCACACGAAGCAGGCGCGGTTGAGTATACCGGACATAAGGTTGTCGCTCTTCCGCAAAAATACGGCAAGCTCGATGCGCATGAAGTCGAAAACTATCTCAAAGTCTTTTTTGCCGATGAAAACAATCCGCATATGGCGCAGCCGGGAATGGTGTATATATCACATCCTACCGAATACGGCACTCTTTACACCCTTGACGAGCTTTCCGCGCTGTCGCGTGTATGCCGCAATTATTCCATACCGCTTTATCTTGACGGAGCAAGACTCGGTTACGGACTTATGAGCGACGGCACAGACGTTACCCTTAAAGACATTGCAGATCTTTGCGATATAATTTATATTGGCGGAACAAAAGTCGGAGCTCTTTGCGGCGAGGCTGTTGTTTTCACACATGCCAACGCTCCCCGTGGCTTCTTTACAAGCATCAAACAGCACGGCGCTCTTCTTGCGAAGGGAAGGCTTTTAGGCATACAGTTTGACACTCTTTTTACCGATGGACTGTATTTTAAAATAAGCCGCAACGCAATAATTGCTGCGAACAAAATGCGCGATGTTTTCCGGAAAAAGGGATACCGTTTCTTTATCGAAACAACTACAAATCAGATATTCATTATTCTTGACAACAAAAAGGCGGAAGAGCTGAAAAAGCAGGTTTCCTTCGGCTTCTGGGAAAAATATGACGATTCAAGCTCCGTATACCGCTTTGCTTCAAGCTGGGCAACAACTGACGAGGATATCCGTACGCTTGAAACCATGCTGTGATTATAGACCATAAACATTAACGGGAGATAAAAATGAGATTTTCATTCTGCATGCCGGGAGCAAATGTTCTGCTTACCGAAAAAGAACAAAAAGAAGAGAATATGGCGTTTTATTATGAAAGATGCCGCGAAGTTACAAAAAAGCTCGGACTTGAAGTTTTTGAATCAAACATAGGCACACTCAACAGGCTCAGCGATGACGAAGTGGATTATCTTTCCGCGAAATATCCTGACGGCGCTCTCGGGCTTTACGCTTTCAACGGATTGCTGCCCGATATGCCGAATATCGTTACTGCGACCGAAGAGGAAACAAAAACGCTTTTACGTCATATTGATAAAACCGTTTCACGCCTTGAAAAGCTTGGCTCGAAAATACTTGTTTTCGGCTCGGGCTGGAACAGAAAAATCCCTGAGGATTTTGATAATGCCACAGCAGAAGAAAAAATCCGCAGCTTTATAAGATATACCGAAGAATGCTGCCGCGGCGCGGGCGTAACTCTCGTTCTTGAACCGCTCAACAAGTCTGAAACGAACTGGTGCAATACCGTTTCGGACGGGGCAAAAATCGTTCGAGAGCTTGCACTTCCGTCTTTTATGCTTCTTGCAGACGGCTACCATATGTCGAAAGAAAGCGAAGACCCTTCGGTTGTCATAAAGAACAGAGATATTCTTCGCCACTGTCATATCGCGTCTGCCGAAAGATATATGCCGGGCTCGGGCGAATATGAACGCAGGTTTATTGAAGCGCTTTCCGAAGCGGGATATGAAGGAACTGTCTCGGTTGAATGCGGATATTCCGATTTCTTTGCAGAGGCGCCGCGCGCGATCGAATTTATGAAAAGCGCGGTAAAATAACGTCTGCTTTTCAGCGCGTCGGAATAACCGTAAATAATCCGAAAGGCGGCATTGTCTGAGCATAGTGCGAAGGACTGCCGTTGCCCCGGCTGAATTTACCCGTAAATAAAGCTTTCAGCGGTTTTGTGCCGCCGAAAGCTTCTTTATTTATAATTGTTTTTCGGTAACGCTGCCATAGAAGATCGCCGTAAATGGTCTGTGAGCGGATTCTTTCGCAAGAAAAGCGGATAGCTCTGCCTTATAGAAAACTGTTCGAACCGATCAAAACACATGAAGGCTTAAATCTACCATGCTTTTTCAAGTTGTGATTCCTGGTATGATTCAACCGTCCTGCCGCCGGATATTGATACCATATAATAACCGTTGTTTTCGGCGATGATAAATCCTTCCTGACCTCTCCATTTTACTCGCACATGGTCGCTACCTTGAATCTCCGCGGCGTTTTTTCTCCCGACTGTGAGTTTAAAACGCAGTATATGAGCAAGACAGCAAGTATCACTCTATAATCATGATAAACAATCCTTTATTTTCTGTGTGTCCTTCCTGTTTTCGACGCAGAGGTTCATGCCGATGATGATTTGTCGCGGTTTGGAAATCACGAATCGTCCGAACGGTGCTTGATACGGTATTATATTCTGTATCAGCCCTTATAGTGTCTGTATTTTTCAGCCGCGTCAAGAATAGCTACTACGTTATCGAGCGGCACTTCATAATTCAGCTCTATATTGAGTCCGAGTCCGCCTTCCTTCATATAAAGCGCTTCTACAGCTTCGCCTATATGATCGAAAAGCTGCGAACGCGTGGCGAACGGGAAAAGCTGACGGTCAAGGTCGAGGTTTATGGGTATGATTTGTTCTTTTCTGCATACTCTTACAAGATTGTCAAGACCGTTTGCGCGGAACTGAGGATTGATTATATCAACGCCGCACTCAATAAGATCGGGCATTATCTCGTAAATGCATCCGTCCGTATGCATATAAATAAGCGTGTCGGGACGTTTCTCCCTTATTATTCCGTAAATCTTTTTGAAACACGGTTTAAGATACTTTCTCCAGCGTTCTGCGCCTATTGCAAGACCTGTCTGCATTCCGAGATCATCGCCGAAATATACAATTTCTCCCATCTTGTCAAGGATCGCTTCGACCTGATAGCAGTTGTATTCAAGCACTTTTGCTATAAGCGTTTCGATCGCTTCGTCTTCTTCTGCAAACATCGTCATCGCCAGATCGAAGCCGCAAAGGTCGAGAAGACGCAGATACATAAATCCGTGGGGGAGTCTTCCGTCCCTGTTCTCGGGTATTTTAAGCTTGAAAACGTCTTCTTCGCTTTTGATCGGATGTCCGGTAACATATGCTTCCATTCCGTTGTCAATATTTGTCCATACGCAGCCCCATTCGTCAACGTGTGTGCCTGCCGCGTAGGTTCCGCCTATAAACGTTTCAGGATGTTCATAGTCAACTTTTCTTCCGTTGAAAAACTGCGGGTATTCGTCAACTATACGCTGAAGCTCCGCGCCGTATTTTACCCACATGGCGGGCAGCATACCTACAGCTACCGGTATCGTTTCGGGACTTTGCATTTTTATCGCTTCTACAAGAGACATTTTTTTCCTCCGAACTGTTTATCTGTTGAATTTTACTCTATTATTATATCATGTTGTCAATGAAATTCCTTTATTATAATACGATAGTATTTTTATATAATTATTTTTCGGGGAATAAAAAAGCACGCGGAAGCGTGCTTTTTCTGGGGTGGGTAGTGAGATTCGAACCCACGACCTCCAGAGCCACAATCTGGCATTCTAACCAGCTGAACTATACCCACCATGTTGTTTTGTGCGTAAATAATTATATCATAAACCGATTTTTTTTGCAATAGGGCAAATTCGATATTTTTGTTACAAAAAAAACCTTAAATTACTGTGAAAGGACTTGATTTTCATAGAGATTTAATGTATAATTGTTTCATAAGGCGGATATATGTATCCGTTGCAGGTTTTGTTCTTTCAAATACGGAAATTCGCACGCCGTGAACGAGATTATAAGGCGTTTTACTGAATTTCCGAAAAAATCAGTCAGTAAATCGGAGGGTAGATCGGTGAAAAAGGAAATAAACAAAAAGGATCTGACTTTCCGTATCCTTCTGGTGATCTTTTTCCCGGTCGGAATATGTTATTTCCTTGTATGGGCATTCAAGAAGCTCATCGTTGCCGCCGATTCGGGCAAATACGAAAAGGATCTTGACAGCGAAAGAGAACGGATGGAGTTCAGGCTTGCAGGAGAACCCGGTGACGGCGTTCGCGGCTATCTTTCGGAAGGTGTCAGGCTTGACGTCGAATATCATCCCGAACGTGATATGCACGTGGTAATGTCCGGCGATGACTATATAGGTTACATAGACAGGCGTGATGCGCGCAGATACGAAGAGTTTTCGCCTACCGATTTCTATATAAAAGCCGCCGAGAGCGTCGGCGGCAAAAACGTCATTACAATGATAGCTTTCAAATAGCTATTTTTTGAAAAGATCGGTAAAAAACTTTTTGATTTTGGGAAATACCTCTATTTTTTTGAAACCGAATGTATATCCTATGCCTGCGCAAATCGAGGCAACGAAGTAAATAACGCAGAATACTATTACCGCAGTCAGCGCGTCAGAGCTCAGCGTCGGAGTGCCTTCCATAATATTTGCTTCGCTTGTAGATGTGAAAAGATTTATCGCATACGAAGTTGAAAATGCGCTTACCGTCCATACGATTTTCAGCGCCATTATAACGGGGTTGCTTATATCTGCTCCTACCGCATACATCGCATAGCTGTTTGCCATCAGCGGCACCGTAACTATAAACGCGGCAAGATATCCCTTATAAGGCATCTCTTTCATCGAGCCTGTTTCAACACGGTTTGCGTCTTTTCCGCCCTCGTGCCACATGGTAAGAACGAAAAAGTATATCAGCATACCCGTGTAAAGCACCGCGAGTATCGGGTTAAGAATGCCCGGGGCTACGCTTGACAGCGGTATTGCCATAAACGAAAGCATGCATACAAGAATTATTCTTGCAAGCAGATAAAGCGAACATTTCAGAGTGTTTTTCATCTCTAACCGACCTTGAACATTTTTTTTAATTATATCACATTTATTTCTTTATTTCAATAGCGATAAAACGATTTCGGCGTTTTCTTACAAAAAAAGACGAATCCGTTTCCATTCTTCCGTAATTTACCCGCTTTAAGGAGGACTTCCGTGAAAAAAACATTGATACGAATAATTGCGTGCGCGCTGCTTCTGGTGTTTTCTCTGTCTGCATGTAACGTTCGCTCTGCAGATGACTTTCATGCCAACGACAGCTACACAGATAAAGTAGTTACTCGCTCGGGAACTTTTTCGGGCGTATTCAGAATAAAAACCGAGGCTTCGGAATCGCTCACTCTCGATCCCGATTCATCCGTTTCTTCCCTTCGCGGCGACGCTATGAGGGATCGCTATGAAGAGGTGGAAAAGCTTTTTAACTGCACCGTGGAGGCGCGGCAGGTAAAATCAGGCAATATCGTTTCCACTATGATGGCGTCTACCGCAGCTGCAAGAACATATGCCGATATATTCCAGCTTTCCGCGGCAGGTATTTTCGATATGTATAAGGGCGGGTATCTCACATACGCTCAGAATCTTGACGAGTTTGATATCAGTGACAAAAAATGGGGCTTTGACGGACAGAAGACTATGATGACTTTCCGCGAAGGCGAAACCTACGGCTTCAGAAATCTTTACTGGGCGGCGCCGCTTCCGAGCGTATCCGGCGTGCTTTACTATAATTCCGATATCCTTAACTCCAACGTCCAGCCCCTTCCGGCAGAGCTTTACGAGCAGGGTGATTGGACATGGAAGGCTTTTGAGGATATCTGCATTTCCGTAACTCATTTTGTTGCGGACAGGCAGGGAACGTATGCATTCATAACCCCCACGGCGGATTTCCCTGCAATGATCCACGCCGCAATAAACTCAAACGGCGGCAGACGTCTTTCATACGATCCTGTGACGGGATATAAATGCGAATATATGAACTGGAATACCATTGATGCTCTTCAATGGCTGGGCGAGCTTGTAAGAAACAACAAGATCACTTACGATATCGAAAACAGCGCTTCCGACAGACCCGATGTAGAGGCCTTCGTTAATTTCTATACGGCTTTCCTTGTCTCCGATTCGTCCGTGGGCTTTTCAGAGGACGAGATGTTTCCGATGTATACTTTCGGAGAAGGCTTCAGGTGGACCGAATTCCCCGCAGGTCCCGCATATACCGGCAATACCACGGCATATTACTCTTCCTCCGATCAGTTCCTCGCCATTTCCAACACCGTTGATATCGGTATTACGGGCAAGATACTCAACGCCCTTTTCGAACCGCTTGACGGCGCGGATGAAAATGACTGGAGAGAATATATCGAGAAGAATTTCTTCTTCTTTTCGGAAGACTACGAACGTTACGAAAATATGATCAGAAACGCCGTTTCAGATGATTCCGTGCTCACAATGAAAACGAATCTTTCCGAAAACGACATTTTCGCAGCGGTTATCGACGGGGTAAAAACGCCCAAAGAAGCAACTGAACAGCTTGTTTCCGTCATTGAAGGTCTTGCAGGATGACAGCAAAAAAAATCTGATTTTTACAGGAAGGTTACAATGAATATTTACGGTTTTCAAAAAACGACTCTTCTTGATTTTCCGGGAAAAGTCGCTTGCACGGTGTTCCTCGGCGGGTGCAATTTCAGATGCCCGTTCTGCCACAACTCATCGCTAGTTTTTTCTTCCGAATTTCCCGATCCTGTTGATATGGATGAGTTTTTCGGATATATAAGAAAGCGCAAGGGCATTCTCGACGGGGTCTGCATTACCGGCGGTGAGCCGCTGCTTTTAAAAGAAACACTTGATTTTCTTAAACAGATCAAGGACGAGGGGCTCAGCGTAAAGCTCGACACAAACGGCTCTTTCCCCGAACGTCTTGAAACTGCTGTTCGTGAAGGTCTTGTTGATTACGTTGCAATGGATATCAAAAGTTCCAGAAAGAATTACGGAAAAGCCGTCGGAATAGCCGATTATGATACTGCCTCGGTTGAAAAAAGCGTTTCGTTCCTCCTCGAAAAAACCGTCCCGTTCGAATTTCGAACGACCGCGGTCCGAGGTATTCACGAAAAACTCGATTTCGTCGATATCGCATCATGGATACAGGGCGCAGACAGATATTATCTTCAGTCGTTTGTCAAGTCATACAGAATTCTTGATAAAGAAGCGGATCTTTCGGCGTTTACACGCGAGGAAATGGATGAATTCGCCGAGATCGTCGCCGGAACAGTCGGTAAGGTCGAAATCAGGGGGATCTGAACAATCAAATTGTGCGGACACGGTTTTTCCGTGTCCGCTTTTTTTTGCAATATATTGATTTTTCGTAGTTCACAAATTTGTCGAATTTGGTCGAAAATGCTTGAAAAATGCCGTTTTTTTATTTCCGGACATATTTTCTGCAACAATGGTAAATCAATATATTGTGGTGTTATCGCGATTATTTCAAAAAAATCAACGATATATAGTGTTTGGCATGTTGACAAACAAAACCGTTTGTGATATAATATATGCAATCCGCTGTTCATGGCAACAGGCTATTGTTAAATAATAAATTCTATATAAAGGAGTAAAATATGTACCAGGTAGTTAAAAGAGACGGCAAGATAGTAGATTTCAATATATCAAAGATAAGTGCCGCTATCACGAAAGCATTTGAAGCGCAGAACAAGCAGTATACGCCCGATATCATCGATCTTCTCGCTTTGAAAGTCACTTCCGACTACGAACCCAAGATCAAGGAAGGCAAAGTAGGCGTTGAAGAGATTCAGGACAGTGTAGAGCGTGTTCTTATCGCGGCAGGTTATGCCGACGTTGCAAAGTGTTACATCCTTTACAGACGTCAGCGCGAAAAAGTCCGCAACATGAAGTCAACGATGCTCGACTACAAAGAGCTTATCGACAGCTACGTCAAGAATACAGACTGGCGCGTAAAAGAAAACTCCACCGTTACATATTCCGTCGGCGGTCTCATTCTTTCAAACTCCACCGCCATCACCGCAAACTACTGGCTTTCCGAAATCTATGATGATGAGATCGCAAATGCTCACCGCTCTGCAGATCTTCATATTCACGACCTCGGCATGCTTACAGGCTACTGCGCAGGCTGGTCTCTCAAGCAGCTGATTCAGGAAGGCCTCGGCGGCATTCCCGGTAAAATAACCTCTTCGCCCGCAAGCCATCTTGCAACGCTCTGCAATCAGATGGTAAACTTCCTTGGCATCATGCAGAATGAGTGGGCAGGCGCGCAGGCATTCTCGTCTTTCGATACATATCTTGCTCCGTTCGTAAAGGCAGACAACCTTTCTTACCGCGAAGTTAAGAAAGCGATCGAATCGTTTATTTTCGGCGTCAACACTCCGTCACGCTGGGGCACACAGGCTCCGTTCTCAAATATAACTCTTGACTGGACTGTCCCCAATGACCTTGCAGAGCTTCCCGCAATAGTCGGCGGTAAAGAAATGCCGTTCAAATATAAAGACTGCAAGAAAGAGATGGATATGGTCAACCGCGCGTTCCTCGAAATAATGATCGAAGGCGACGCGGAAGGCAGAGGATTCCAGTATCCTATCCCCACATATTCCATTACAAGAGATTTCGACTGGTCCGAAACCGAAAACAACCGCCTTCTCTTTGAAATGACGGCAAAATACGGCACACCTTATTTTTCCAACTATATCAACAGCGATATGCAGCCCAGCGATATACGCAGTATGTGCTGCCGCCTGCGTCTCGACCTCCGCGAACTTCGCAAAAAGACCGGCGGCTTCTTCGGCAGCGGCGAGAGCACTGGTTCGATCGGTGTCGTTACCCTCAATATGCCCAGACTTGCATATCTTTCAGAAAACGAAAACGAGTTTTACCGCCGTCTTGATAAGCTTATGGATATTGCGGCGCGTTCCCTCAAGGTAAAGCGCACGGTCGTTTCCCGTCTTCTCGAAGAGGGACTTTATCCTTATACAAAACGCTATCTCGGCAAATTCGACAACCACTTCTCCACGATCGGTCTTGTCGGCATGAACGAGGCGTGCCTCAATGCGAAATGGCTCGGACATGATATTTCTCATCCCGATTCGCTTCAGTTCACAAAAGACGTGCTCAACCATATGCGCGAACGCCTTTCCGACTATCAGGAAGAGTACGGCGACCTTTACAACCTTGAAGCAACTCCCGCAGAGTCAACTGCATACCGTCTTGCAAAGCACGACGTTGCGCGCTATCCCGATATCATCACCGCTACCGAAAAGGGAAATACACCGTATTACACAAACTCTTCTCATCTTCCCGTCGGTTACACCGAAGATATCTTTGAAGCTCTTGATATTCAGGATGAACTTCAAACTCTTTATACGTCCGGTACCGTTTTCCATGCGTTCCTCGGCGAAAAGCTTCCCAACTGGCAGTCCGCCGCAGCTCTTGTCCGCAAGATCGCAGAAAACTACAAGCTGCCGTATTACACACTGTCTCCCACGTATTCCGTCTGCAAAAACCACGGCTATATTTCAGGCGAACAGTATCAGTGTCCTCACTGCGGTGAAGCCACCGAGGTTTACAGCCGCATAACCGGATACTACCGTCCCGTTCAGGCTTGGAATGACGGTAAATCACAGGAATTTGCAGAAAGAAAAACTTACAATATTGCGGCATCGCGTCTTAAGAGCGAAGGCAGAAAGCCCAGAAAAGTCGCTTCCGAGAAGAAATATTACCTCTTCACCACCAAAACCTGTCCGAACTGCAAAATGGCAAAGGCCTTCCTTGACGGCGCAGGAATCAACTATGAGGTCGTTGACGCAGAAGAACAGATCGACCTCGTAAGAAAATACGGTATCCGTCAGGCGCCGACTCTTGTTGTAGCAGACGAAGATTCCGCAGAAACTTATGTGAACGCTTCAAACATCAAAAAATTTGTTGGCTGATCAACGAAAAATAAACGATCCCGGAAGACTTCCTCTTCCGGGATTTTTTTTGCTTTACGGTCAGAAGTGAGCCGTCGCCAGAGCTTCGTCGGTGGTTTTTCGGAATTCGTTCCTGCAAAACTCGAAAATCTCTCTTTTTCTTTTTGCAAACTCAGCGTTTTTTCCGTAGATCACAAACGATTTTCTCGGAACGGAAAACAGTGGGGTTTTTATCTGCCGCAGAGAACCCGAGGCAATATGCTCGTTAACTATTTTCTGAGGCAAAACGGCTATTCCGAGCCCTTTCTGTGCTGCCGAGATCAAAGCCTGATTGCTTGCCGATTCAAGAAACGGAACAACTTTTATATGGTTAAGCGTAAGAATGCTTTCAAAATAATCCCTTGAAGCGCTTCCTTTTTCACGGAGAAGAAAATCGTACTTTTTCAGAGAATCGCCGTAAAGCGTATCCTCAACTTCGTACCCTTTTCCTGCAACAGCCAGAATCATATCCGATGCCGCTTCTTCTGCGGCGATATCCGAACGTGACGGAGTGCCTTCAATAAATGCGAAATCGATTTCTCCGTCAGCAATCATTTTTTCTATCTCCGACGTCCTGTTTATAAACGCTTTTATTTCCGCTTCCCCGAACGATTCTTTCAGCTTCTTTATCATGTCCGGCATAAAAGTTTTGCCGATCGTCAACGATGCTCCTACAGAAAGACGGACAGAGTTTTGTTTTTTTTCCGCCGTTTCTTCAAATTCCTCAAAAGCCCGTATTACGTTTCTTGCCTTTTGCAAAAGCTCTTTTCCGTCGTTCGTTAACACAAGCCGCTGCTTTACCCTTGTAAACAGCGAAACGCCGTAATACTTTTCAAGCTCGGAAACGGTCTTGCTTACTGCCGGCTGTGCAACAGACAGTTTTTCCGCCGCCTTTGTTATACTGTTCTCATCGCAGACGCAAACGAAAACTTTAAGATGCCTCAGTGTCATTACAGCAACTCCATAATAAAATATTATAAACTTTATAACATTATAATATTTTACTTATATAATGTCAAGTGGTATAATGATTAAAAAAGGTTTAAGAGGGACTTATCTTGATTTTTTCGCTTTTTGTCACGTTTTTCAAAATCGGTCTTTTTACTTTCGGGGGCGGATATGCCATGATCTCTCATATCCGCGACGAAATAGTTGAGAAAAAACACTGGATAGATGACGACGGGCTTTCCGATATCATTGCGATAGCAGAATCAACGCCAGGTCCGATAGCGATAAATATTGCAACGTTTATCGGATACAAACGCGCCCGTTTTGCAGGCGCTTTTGCGGCAACCGCGGGCGTGATCATCCCTGCATTTCTGGTCATGCTCGTAATTGCACTGTTCCTTGACGGAATTTCTGAAAACAGATATGTTGCATACGCCTTTGAAGGGATAAAATGCGCCGTAGCGTTTCTTATCATCAAAGCAGGGGTAGAAATGTTTTTTCGCCTTCCCAAAAAGCCGTTTCCCGTCGTTGTCTTTATACTGGTTCTTTCCGCACTTACGGTGCTTGATATTTTTTCCGTCTCCTTCGGATCGGTTTGGTTCATAGCCATAGGCGGTGTTGCGGGGTTGACGCTGTTTCTGCTTTCACAGAAGGGAGGAAAAGCAAAATGACCGGTCTAACGCTGTTTTTTGAGTTCTTTAAGGTCGGACTTTTCTGCTTTGGCGGCGCATTCGGCATGATCCCTCTGATCAGAGATGTTGTTCTGGCACACGAATGGATGACCGAGTCGCAGTTTTACGCGTTTCTCGGCATCTGTGAGTCAACTCCTGGTCCCATTGCCGTAAATCTCGCAACATATATCGGCTACACTCAGGGCGGAATTTGGGGAAGTATCCTTGCCGTTATCGGCGTTGCGCTTCCGTCATTCATAATAATCCTTCTGATAGCGTCGATCCTGAAAAACATAACGGAAAACAGAATATTCAAATCGGTCATGAGCGGAATACGACCTGTTGTCGCGGCGCTGATAATGCATGCAGGCATTTCGTTCCTTGTATCTGCTCTGAACCTGTTTTCCGAAGGGGAAGTTGAGACAAGCAATATAATTACTCTGCTGATAATATCGGCGTTGTATTTTATTATCAGGCGCCTTTGCGGCAAAAAGCTTTCTTCTGTTTCCGTAATCGCCGTATCGGCATTGTTGGGCGTCGCTGTCAGGATCTTTCGCGATTATACGAATATTTGAATGCCTCTGCCGCTTGCATATTGACAAATCAATTTCGATAATGTATAATATCCATATAAAATTACACAGAGAGTATTAATACTATGTATGATCTGATAATTATAGGCGCAGGTCCGGCTGGGCTTACTGCCGCTGTTTATGCGGCTCGCGCCGGCAAAAGAGTTATTGTTTTCGAAAAAGAGGGGATAGGGGGACAGATCGCAACTTCCCCGAAAGTGGAAAATTACCCCGGCATCCGCTGCATTTCGGGAACGGAGCTTGCAGATAATCTTTACGAACAGGCACTGTCTTTCGGTGTTGCAATAGAGCTTGAGAACGTCGAAGGCATCAGAGACAACGGCGCAACAAAAACTGTTGTTACCGAATACGGCGAATATGATTGTAAAAAAGTTATAATAGCCACGGGAGTAAAGCATAAAAAGCTTGGAATTGATGGTGAAGAGGATTTCGAGGGCAGGGGAATATCTTATTGCGCCATCTGTGACGGTGCTTTTTTCAAGGATATGCCTGTTGCCGTTGTCGGAGGAGGCAACGCTGCGCTGAGAAGCGCGCAGTTCCTTTCCGGATTATGCAAAACAGTATACCTTATCCACCGAAGAGAGGAATTTCGCGGAGATAAAATGACTGCTGACGAAGTAGTTTCTCTGCAAAACGTGATCCCCGTTCTTAGTTCCACCGTCGCCTATCTGCACGGAGACGGGGCTCTGTCGGCGATAACAGTCAAAAATACCGTGTCAGGCGAATCCCTGCGGCTCGATGTTTCCGCTTTATTCGTCTGTGTCGGACAGATTCCGTCAAATGAAGCATTCGCAAATACTGTCGCACTTGACAATGACGGATATATCATTGCCGGAGAGGACTGCAAAACAAATGTTCCTGGCATCTTCGCCGCGGGCGATTGCCGAACAAAAAACATACGTCAGCTTACCACTGCCGCTGCGGACGGAGCGGTTGCCGCTCTTGCTTGAAAGGAGAAAAAAATGTATAAAACACTTCAAAGACTTAAACTCGCATATATTGCAATGTCTGTCGCTCTTTGCGCTCTCGGAATATGCATGATAATCTGGCCGGAGCAGGTAGCTGTTTTATTCTGCTATATAATAGGCGCGCTCGCACTGATATTCGGCATAATTTCACTTGTCATATTCTTTTCCCGCGATACGGGAACCTTTGCCCCAGGAAACGGACTTATGATAGGCATGTTCGCGTCAATATTCGGGCTTATTCTTCTCCTCAAGCCCGATAACGGAGCCGTCTTTTTCTCCATGCTCGTCGGCGTCTTCATCATAGTGGACAGCATAATTAAAATTCAGGCTTCGTTTGAAATGAGAGTGGTTGGCGCAAAGCGCTGGTGGATAAATCTTCTTATTTCACTTATCAGCACGGTTCTGGGCGTTCTTCTTGTTATCAATCCGTTTGGCAGCGGTGCGCTGCTCCTCATCTTTATAGGTATCACACTCATAATTGATTCTCTCGAAAATATCTTTACCGTCATTTTTATCTGGCGCACAGGCAAGCAGATAAAGAAAGAAGAATCAATAGTTGTTGTGGAAAGCTGAAAAAACAATAAAAACAACGATTTCCGAGATCCTTCAGGTTTTCGGAAATCAGACATATAAAGAGGGTTTATGATCAATTTTGCAACAGTAGGCACAAGCTGGATAACAGAGGAATTTATCGCGGCTGGCAAAACAAACGCTGAATTCCGTCTTCGGGCAGTATATTCAAGAAGCGTGGAAAAGGCTGAAGCCTTTGCAAAAAAACACGGAGCCGAAAAGTATTATTCCGATTTTGAAAAGATGCTTTCCAACGACGGCCTAGACGCCGTATATATCGCTTCGCCTAATTCTTTTCACTGTGAGCAGGCAATTGCAGCCATGAACGCGAAAAAACATGTTATGTGTGAAAAACCCGTTGCATCCAACGTTCGAGAGCTTGACAGGATGATCAAATGTGCCGATAAAAACGGCGTTTTCTTTATGGAGGCTTTCAAAAGCCTGCTTATGCCCGGATTTACGGCCTGCAAAGAGAATATCGTCAAGGCGGGAACCCTGAGAAGCGTATATATCAATTTTTCAAAGTATTCGTCAAGATACGATGCACATAAACGCGGAGAAAACGTCAATACGTTCAAGGCTCAGTTCTCAAACGGCGCAGTCATGGACCTCGGCGTTTACTGCCTGTGGCCGGTCGTTTATCTTTTCGGAATGCCGATAGATGTGAAGGCTCTCGGCATTACAGTGCCCGGAGGTGTAGACGGCGCGGGAGCGGCGCTTCTGCTTTATGACACTTTTACCGTCACTCTGAATTATTCCAAAGTCGGCAACTCGTATCTGCATTCCGAAATACAGGGCGAAGATGCAACGATATGCGTTGATAAGTTCAATATTCCGGAAAAAATCAGTATCCGTTTCAGAAACGGAACAGTCGAAGACGTTCCGGTAAATCAGAGACAGGACAGTATGTGCTACGAGACCGACGAGTTTATCTCATGCATAAAAGCGGGGAAAAAGGAATCTGAAATCAACAGCCGCGCAATGTCAAGAAACGTTATGATCCTTCTGGATGAAATACGGAAACAGACCGGCGTTGTTTTTCCCGCAGACAATGTGTAAAACTTTATAACTTTACACGTCTTTTTCGATTGATCTGATAAATAAATTTTTTTTTCGCGCAAGCCGAACATGAATCTTGACATCATTCATTCTTTTTGATATACTTTATTCACCAAAATCATCTCGGAGGAATTCATGGCTATTTTCAAAAACGATTATAACAAAGAGGGACCCGGAGTAGGGAAAGACGTTGCTCCCGACAACGGTTTTGTCCGTTTTTTCAAGGTTATATGGACAAAATTCGGTCAGCTCGTTATACTGAATATCGTTTATTTATTTGCCTGCACGCCGATTGTCACCATCGGACCCGCAACCGCCGGTCTGACGTATGTCCTTCGCAATTTTTCACAGGGAAAACCGGTCTTTTTCATGTCCGATTTCATCGAAAAATGCAAAACGTGCTTTAAACAGGGCTTTCTTGTAACGCTTATCGACGCAGTGACGGCCGTGCTTATTTATTTGTCGTTCATGTTCTGGTCCGATTCTTCGGTAAATATACCGTCTTTTTTTAGACCTCTTGCGCTTGTTGTCACTTTTATCGTCGCCTATCTTCTTGTATGCATGAATCTTTACGTCTTCCCCATGATGGTCTCATTTGACCTTCCTCTGAAAAAGCTTATAAAAAACAGCCTGATACTTGCCATGTATAAAATCTGGCACAATCTCGCGATGATCCTTTTTGCACTCGCGATTGCCGCGCTCTGCTTCATTTTAGGGCTGCTTGCCGTGCCGATAATACTTACGCTTGTTTTTTCTCTTGTCTGTCTTTTCAATAATTTCATGGTGTATCCTCTTCTTGTAAAATACGTTGCAACACCTGAAGAGAAAAAGCCTGAGGCGGATGAGGAAGAGCAGATATTCAGCGATGACAGGCGCATCAAATAATTAATAAAGCATAATTCTGCAATAATAATCCGGAGCTTGACAGTGAATTCACAGACCGATTACAGTCCTACAAAGAGGGCCTGCTATTTCTCGTATCTTTCAATGTCGTCGGCAGCGTGTCTGCCGCCGATACTTTTTGTCACCTTTCACGAAATGTACGGCGTTTCGTATGCGCTACTGGGCACGCTTGTCCTTGTTAATTTCGTCACACAGCTGTCTATCGATCTTATATTTACGTTTTTCTCAAAGCATTTCAATATCAGACAGACAGTTCGTATAATGCCCCTTATTACTTCGCTCGGTTTTCTTATTTATGCTCTTATCCCCATGTTCTTTCCCGAAATGGCGTATGCGGGTATGATCGTGGGAACGGTCATATTTTCAGTGGCTTCGGGTCTTTCCGAGGTCCTTCTCAGCCCTACGATCGCGGCGATACCGTCTGACGATCCCGGGAGGGACATGAGCAGACTTCACTCCCTCTACGGCTGGGGAGTTGTTTCCGTGGTGGTAATTTCAACTGCATTCCTTACCGTTTTCGGCAGAGAAAACTGGATGTATCTCACTCTTTTCTGGGCTGCGCTGCCTATCGTTACTTCCGTTCTCTTCTTTCTTGCGCCTTTCCCCGAAATCGATCTTCAGCAGGATCTTTCTCCGGAAAAAACACGCAAAAAAAATCTTGCTCTTGCGCTGTGCGTTCTTTGCATCTTTTTCGGCAGCTGCGCGGAAAACTCAATGACAAACTGGATATCCGCCTTCCTCGAAAAAGCTCTGGGCTTCTCTAAAACATGGTGCGACCTTGTGGGAATCGCTCTTTTCGCGGTCCTTCTCAGCCTTGTCAGAACGGTTTACGCAAAATACGGAAAAAACATTTACCCGATCCTTTTTTTCGGTATGATCGCCTCCGCTCTCTGCTATATGATTGCAGGTTTTTCTCCGTTCACGGTCCTTTCCCTCGCAGCGTGCGTCCTTACGGGCATCTTCACATCAATGCTGTGGCCGGGAACACTGATCCTTATGGAAGAGCTTTCTCCAAGACCGGGCGTTGCGGCATATGCGCTTCTTGCTGCAGGCGGTGATTTCGGCGCCTCGGTCGCTCCGCAGCTTCTCGGTATTACGGTAGACGGCGTATCGGCAAGCGAATGGGCGGAAGAAACGGGCAAGGCGCTTTCTCTTTCCGCCGAGCAGATCGGTATGAGAACAGGGATTATCACGTCGGCAATTTTCCCCATACTCGGCACGGTAGTCCTTCTGATCATAGGCAAGCTCTTTTCTCGCGGCGTCTTTCGCGAAAAAAAGGAAAAATGATATATTTAGCCTCCCTGCGTATTCCAATGACGCAGGGAATTTTTTGCTTTCAGACAGTAGACAAACGGACTTTTTTGTGATAGAATAAAAATAAGTAATTTGCATCTGAATAATACTCTGAGGTAACGGGGAAACGGTTATGGATAATCAGACGATACTTTCAACAGCAAAAAAACACTCGATAAAACGGGATATTCCTTCTCCCGATTTCTTTGAAGGCGCGCTTATGGGCAACGGAAACCTCGGGGTTGTCGCCTGCACGCGCCCAGACGCACTTGTTTTTTACTTCGGTCATAACAATATCTGGGATATCCGCATTGAAGAGGGGCATAAGAATTCTGTCGGCACTTTTGACGAGATATGGAATAAAATTCTGAATACGCCGGGGGACGTTCACAACGCAAAATGGTATAACGATTACGTCTCTGCCGTCACAGACTCATACCACCGTTTCGTTTATCCGCGCCCGTATCCCGCTTCTGCGGCATATCTGTTCTTTGACAGAAAAGGTTTTGAAGTCCTTGGTCATACTCTGGATATCTCTACGGGGCTTTTTACTGCTGATATGGAGGACTTTAACGGCAGAAAATATTACGTAAGAGCAGTTCTTTCAATGAAGAAAGATACTGTCTTTATCAGCGCCGTTGACGAGGACGGCAAGCCTGCAAACATATTCTATCGCATGGTGCTTGCCCCACATACGCCCGACAATGGTCTTCCCGATTATAAAGTGCTTGATAACGGTTTTATGCAGATCCTGCCTTATAACGGTTTTGAAGGCACTGCAAGACCCGGAACAGACAGAGCGTTTTCCGTGCTATACAGAATCTCCGATGACGCTTCGCCTTGCGGACTTGAATACTGTCGGAAAAACTTCGGCGAAGCGGTTTTTACGATAACCGAAGGGGATGTCGCAGACGTCGAAAAGGTTTGCGAAGCAGACAGTTTCAAGTTTGACGCAGTAATGGACGAAACACGGGAGGTGTGGGCGGATTACTGGTCAAAATCGGGAATAAGGCTTTCCGATTATTTCCTTGAACATATCTGGTATATCAATACGTATTTCCTTCGCTGCGTTCTCAGCGAAAACTCTCGCTGCCCCGGACTTTTCGGAAACTGGATGTTCGGCAATATAGGCACGGCATGGCATGGCGACTATCATATGAATTACAATACCCAGCAGGTCTTCTGGGGCCTTATGGCGGCAAACAGACAGGAGCTGCACATGCCATATATGCGCATGGCAGAAGATCTGATGCCCGTATCTTCGTCATGGGCACACGATTTTTATCACCTTGACGGCGCATGCTTCCCTCACTCAGCATATCCCGTACCTATGACTGTAATGCCGTATCCTTCTCCGGACTGGGGCTGGGAGATATTCGAAACCCCGTGGACGGTTCAGAGCCTCTGGTGGCATTACGCCTATACTCAGGACAGGGAGCTGCTTTCCCGCCGCATATTCCCCCTCATTAAGGCGGCAACGGCATTTCTTGCAGGATATATGACCAGGGAAGGGGCGAATCCGTGCGGAGACGATAAATACCATCTTTTCCCGACGATCGTTCCCGAAAAATACGGCCTGAGCGAGAATTTCAGATTTAATCTTGACGGAGCGGTCGACCTGACCTTCACAAAGTTTATTTTCAAAGCGTTTGTCGAGGCAGTAGAGATACTTGATAAGCAAAGTGAAGAAAAAGAGCTTTGCGATACCGTAAAAAAGATACTTTCGGCATATCCCGAATATCCCGTGGGACATGCAAAATGGGGCGACGTCTATATCAGCGTTGCAAATGAAGATCCTGACAACGTGATTTATAACTGTCCTGCAAATTTGATGCAGATTTTCCCCGGCGAGGATATAGACGCTCAGACTGCAGACGAAGCCGAACTGAGGCTCGCAAAAAATTCATGGCGTCATCATTATAATGAGGGCGGCAATGATCTTGTCTTTTATTATTTGATAGGCGCGCGCCTCGGTATTATTGACCTTGAAAAGTTCAAACGCCATATACGCTACTGCATGCTTCCAAATGAGACCGCCGCGGATCGCGCAACGCTTACAGGAGGCAGATACGCCTACGATTCAAACCTCGATTTTATGATCAGAATGGGCATCTGGGTAGAAAACTTCTCTCTTCACGCCGTTATAGGCGAATGCATTATCTGGGGACATACAGATACGATAGTTCTATTTCCTAACTGGGATACGCATAATTTTGCCGAATTCTCTTCTTTCAGAACAAAAGGAGCATTTCTTGTAGATGCCGAGTGCGGTAACGGCGAGGTCTCTTTTGCGCGCATAACGTCTGAAAAGGGCGGAACTGTAAATATTAAAAATCCGTGGAACGAGGCAACAGACGGACACGGAAACGTATATAGCGGAGATATGATCACACTTTCGCTCAACGCAGGAGAAACCGTATTGCTTAAAAAAATGTAATGTCAGTCGAAAGATTCAAATGAAGAAAAAACTGTTTTTCATAATGTTTTTCTTTTTTGCGCTGCTTTTTCCTCATGGCGCAGCAGCAAAAGCGGAAAAAGATGCCGATATCGGATATGATCCGACCGTTAGTTCATATTATACGGGCGAAGGACAGACCGTTTTGTCATCCGCACCCGAAACCGGATGCAGAGCGGTTTATATAGCCGATCCCGAGTCCGGAAAAGTGTTTTATGAAAAAAACGCTCATAAAAGAATGTATCCCGCAAGCACTACAAAGCTTCTTACCGCGCTTCTTGTGCTTGAAAACAGCAGTTTGTCTCAGAAGACAACGGTATCGCAGCGCGCGATCGATCTCGTTCCGCCCGATTACGTTACTGCAAATCTGCAGGCAGGCGAGGAAATTGATATAGAAACACTTCTTTATCTGCTTCTTTTGCCGAGCGCAAACGATGCCGCGAACGTTCTTGCGGAGTTTGTCGGGGGCAGCGTGGAAGCCTTTGCGGAGCTTTGCAATCAGCGTGCAAAAGAGCTCGGATGCGAAAATCTGCATTTTGTAAATCCCAACGGAGTTCAAAGCGAGGATCATTACTGCACTGCTTACGACCTTTACCTGATAGCAAAAGAATGCCGAAAATACGGTATTTTTAACACAATAGTCTCAACAAAGTCGTTTTCTCTGCCCGCCGACGAAATATACACGGAAAACGACAGGAAGTTTGTAAACACAAACGAGATGCTCTTTTCCGGCGCATATTACTATGAATATTGCACCGGTATAAAAACAGGAAGAACAAATCCGGCAGGGGAATGCTTTGTCGGGTCGGCGTCAAAAGACGGTATAAACCTTATTTCGGTTGTTCTCGGCGGCAAAGCCGAAAACAGCAGGGGACTGAACGACAGATTTGACGATACAAAAAAACTTTTTTCGTTTTTCTATAAAAACTATTCGGTAAAAACAGTGGCTGAAAAAGGCGAAGCTTTCTTCTCGGTTCGCGTTCCGGACGCTACTGCGGATACGTCGTCTCTTGACCTCGTTCTGGCGGCGGATGTTTCGGCTCTTATACCGAATTCTCTTTCTTCGGATGAAATCCGGTTTTCTATATCCGTAAAAAAAGACATTTGTGCTCCGCTTCGCAAAGGGCAGAGGCTCGGCGAGATCGTATTCTACGCCGACGGCACTGTATGCAAAGCCGATCTTGTTGCGAAGCATGCGGTAAAAAAAATAAACAGAGAATACCGTTATCTCTATTGGAATACGGATTTTCTCTGGCAATGATATAAAAGAATACAAAGACCGTGTTCATCTCTTATCGGGAATTACACGGTCTGTATTTTTATGCTGTAATAATTCCGCGAAAATTACATTTTTTCCCGATGCGGAACAAAAAGGCGGAAATCTCGTCATATATGACAGAAAACAAAAAACAAGGAGAATAACGCGATGAAAAAAATAACCGTAAGAATCATATGTCTTGCTATTATTGCCGTAATGCTGCTTTCCGGATGCGGCACAGATAACGAAAACGTCGAATACAACTCGGTGAATTCCGGAACAAACAACGTAAATGCCATTTCGGACGGATTGCCTCTTATGGAGGCGGCTGTCGAATCTTCTTATGTCATGATGGAACCCGGGGAATACGATATGGAATCGTTGTTTCCTGAATTTTACACGGAAGAATATTCATACAGCAAAGAAAACTCATTCATTTCCGTTTCAACAAATCCCTTTTCCACATTCGCGGCGGACGTCGATACCGCGTCATACTCCAATCTTCGCAGACAGGTCCTCAGAAATGAAAGCGTAAATCCCGATTCCGTCCGCACAGAGGAGCTGATAAACTATTTTCGCTATTCCTATCCTCAGCCGGCTGCGGGAGAACCCTTCGGCGTTTACAGCGAGATAACCGCATGTCCCTGGAACAGTAAAACGATGCTTTTGAGAATCGGACTTCAGGCAAAAGATCTTGACTCAGCCGCTATGCCCAGCTCAAATCTCGTTTTTCTCATAGACGTTTCAGGCTCAATGGATTTTCCGGGAAAACTTCCTCTTGTTCAGCGTTCTTTTATGACTCTTGTAGAAAATCTCGATGAAAACGATATAGTATCGATAGTAACGTATTCATCGGGAGAGAAAGTCGTGCTTGACGGCGTTCGCGCCTCCGAAAAACAGGAGATCATGGCGGCGATCGAAGGTCTTTACGCAAGCGGATCTACCCAGGGCGACAAAGCAATAGTTCTGGCATACGAACTTGCAAAAAAACATTTTATCACAGGTGGCAACAACCGCGTTATCATGGCTACCGACGGTGATTTCAACGTAGGTATTACGAGCGAAGGTGAACTGACAAGACTTGTCAAGGATAAGGCTTCCGAGGGCGTTTTCCTCTCTGTCCTCGGCTACGGAATGGGAAATTACAAAGACAGCAAGCTTGAATCTATGGCTGATAACGGTAACGGCAATTACGCCTATATTGACAGTATAGATGAGGCTCGCAGGGTTCTGGTGAGCGAAGCAGGCGGCACGCTTTTCACGGCTGCAAAAGACGTGAAGATTCAGGTGGAGTTCAATCCTGCCATGGTCAAAGGTTACCGCCTTATAGGCTATGAAAACCGCGTTATGGTTGCGGAGGATTTTTCAGACGATACAAAGGACGGCGGCGAGATCGGAGCGGGACATCAGGTAACGGCGCTGTTTGAAATAGTTCCCGTCGGCTCGGATTTCGAACTGAATGAACCGGATTCGAAATACGGCGGCACAAGCGCTTCTCAGGAAGGTTTTGAAGGCGAATACTGCACCGTAAATATTAGGTATAAAGAGCCTGACGGCGATACAAGTTCGCTTCTTTCATATCCCGTAAACAAGTCGGCAGTAAAAGATGAACCGACACCTGATATGAAATGGGCGGCAGGCGTGGCTCAGATAGCGATGCTGATAAAAGATTCCGAGTATAAAGGAACGTCTGATTACGACGAGGTAAAGGAATACCTCAAGAGCGTTTCAACGGACGATTTCCGGGATGAATTCGTTTATCTCGTTACAAAACTTAAAAACATGCAGTAAAAAACGAATATGGTCAGGAAAACGGTGAGGCTTTCACCGTTTCCCTTTTTTTTGATCTCTCTTTGAAAGGACAGGATATCAAACCCCCCGCAGTTTTATACTGCGGGGGGTGTCATTTCCTAGCCGGATTACGATTTCCAGACAGCTTTTATTATGTTTCCGATAGTGGGAGTGGTTCCGTACATAAGCACACCCGTGCGGTATATCTTTGCCGAGAGCACGCCTATGCCTATTGTTGAAGCAATAAGTATCGCTATAGATATGGCGATCTCATACCCCGGCACCACGCTCATCGCAATTCTTGTAAACATTGCCATCGGGGAAGTAAACGGGATGAATGAGCAGACGCGCATTACCATATTGTCAACTTCTCCCGAGCTCATAGACGTCATAACAACGATAAATCCGATTATGAAGATCATTGTTATCGGCATTACCGAAGTATTTATATCTTCAAGCTTTGATGCCGTCGAACCGACTGCACCGAACATAAATGCATAAATGAGAAAACCGAGCATGAAGAATATCAGCATATATACGAGCAGTTCGGGCGGGATGTTGAAAATCGATTCGATTATTATATTGTCGCCCCAGTATGATTTGTTGAGGTTGTAAAACAGCAAGGCTGATCCGAATACGGCAAGAAGCTGAATAAGTCCCGCAAGACAGGAGGCGATCACCTTGCCGAACATCATCGAGGTGGGCTTTGCGCTTGTTATAAGCAGTTCCATCGCCCTTGAGCTCTTCTCTGTCGCCACGTTGGTAGCAACCATCTGACCGTAAAGAAGGATTACCATATACAGAGCGAAGATCATTATATAGGTATAAAAGAAATTCTGAAGCTGACTCTTGCCGAGGCTTACGGTTTCACTTTCGATATAAACATTCATTATGTCCGCGGCATCCTGCGGCGAAACTCCGCCGGATATCATCGCATTCATCTGATATGCGCGCGCAAGCGCTGCCGTTGCGGTCTCAGCATTCATATCGTAAAGGGAAAGATTGCCAACGTAATATGTGAAGGACTTGTCTCCCGTCATAACGAAAGCGCAGTCAAAAGCTCCCGCAGATATCCCGTTTTCTATCTCGCTTACTTCCTGATCGGTAGTATATACGTCGTAGTCGGGGAAGGACGATGCAAATATCTCTTTTACCGTATCGCCCGACGCAGGGTCAAATACCTTTAAAAGCATTACCGGTCTGTGCGATGATACGTCAATTTCGCCCTCATCGGATTCAACCAGCGTCATTATTCTCGGGAAAAACATTACCGCGGCAATAAGGATCACAAGAAAGATCGTTATTCCGACAAAAACTTTGTTTTTGAAAAAATATTTAAGCTCAAATTTCAGTATGGTTCCAAACTGTTTCATCTTTAAGCCTCCTTAGGGGCATCGCCCGCATATTCAACGAAAATATCATTAAGCGAAGGCTCGAATACCTTTATCTCATCGATATCATAGTTTTCCGTCAGTCTTGTCATGACCGCTTTCTTTTCATCGGGGGACGTAAGCTTTATAATAAGGCTGCCGGATTCCGTTTCGCTGCATGCCGACCCGAAGTCGCGGCGGACAGCGTCGGGCATCTGCGTACGCACAACAAGTCTGTCCCGAGGATAGTCGCGCTTTATTTCGTGAAGATCGCCTTTTATGGCGACAACGCCATTTTTAAGAATTGCTATACTGTCGCAAAATTCCTCTATATAGCTCATCTGGTGACTTGAAAACAATACTATCTTGCCTGCCGAGATCTGTTCCTTTACAACGTCTTTCAGAAGCATTGCATTTACAGGGTCAAGACCCGAAAAAGGCTCGTCGAGTATAACTATATCGGGGTCGTGCGCAAGCGCGGTAATAAGCTGAATCTTCTGCTGATTGCCCTTTGAAAGGGTGTCAAGACGTTTTTCGCGGTATTCTGTCATCCCAAGTCTGGAAAGCCAGTAATCTATTGCTGAGATCGCCGCCTTGCGTGTCATCCCTTTCAGCTCGGCAAAATAAATAAGCTGATCGATTATTATTTTTTTCGGGTAAAGCCCCCGTTCTTCCGGCAGATATCCTATACCTGTTTTGCTGTAATCTATGGGGCGTCCGTCTATGAGAACCTCACCGCTGTTTGCGGGAAACACGTTCATAAGAATACGTATAGACGTGGTTTTTCCCGCTCCGTTCCTTCCAAGCAGACCAAAGGCCTTTCCGCCTTTTGCCTTGAAAGAAACACCGGTAAGGACCTTTTTTTCACCGAAGGATTTTTCGATATTCACAAGTTCAAGATCCAATTCCGTTTCTCCCTTTTCTGAATATTTGTTATGTGTTATTATTGTCCGCTGTCACGATCATTTTTGCACTGTGACCGTTTTAATATCGTGTCCGCTTTGCATATCCGTGTTCTGTCGCGATCCGCACACGTCGTTACGTCTCAAAACACGGCCTGTGCTCCGTCCGTAACATTATATCATAAATTACTGATTTGTCAATATATATAAGTAAACATTAAACATTGCTGCGATCATTGGCGGCGTGAAGATTGTTAAAAGAACGTATTGACAAAGATCGGCGTTGAAGCTATAATAAAATAAGCGGCAACTGTCGCTGAATGATATTTTCGGAGGCTGGATATTTATGAAATGCCTGATTTTTGACGACCGTTCTTATGACCTTAGCGCCGTTATAGAGTCCTGCGGCGTTGAAACCTCTTACGCTTCGCTGGATGATGCGATAAATACCGACCTGAGCGGGTTTGACGCTTATATAATATACGCAGACGGAAAAGTGCTTGATCCGAGATTCCGCATCTCGCTTGAAAAAGAAGTCGCGGCAGGAAAAAAGCTGTTTACCGAGGGGCTGAACAGCTGGGGGGGAATATATTCCGGGGATCCCGTCGACACAACGCGTATGCGCCTTGTCGTAGTTGCGGAGCCTGAAAACGGAGGCGCGGAAGGTCTTCATACAGGCGATCTTCTTGACGACGGCAGCAACAGAATGATCTGCCCGTGGTATAAAGTGCCGGAATTCAAGCCGATTCTTGTTTATCAGAATCATATCATTGCGCATAAACACTGGAACGCTCCTCTTTCCGATATTATGAAAGACTCTCTTTCTGCACTCTGGACCGTCGGAGATAACGTTATGATGTGCGCATTTCTCATTCATAACTTTTCACGGGCGTGGTTTGCTCCGCAAAAATCATGGCAGAGTCTTGTCGGGTTTATTGCGCACTGGATCACCGGAAGCCTTAGCTTCTCGATTCCATCCTCGCCGGTCCGTTTTTGTAAAGACGAACTTGCAGACGATCGTGTTTTCGAGGAATGCCGTAAAAAAGCGATTGAAAACGGTACGGAATGGCTTCGCCGGTTTCTTGTTGATGACGGAAAGGGCGGTATAAGAGAAGGGTTTAAACATAATATCAGCCCCGATGGCGAGCTGCAATTTGCCGATGCGGTGAGAAACGACTGTTCCGGAGAGGCTGCGGGCGTATTTCTTTTTTACGGTATGCTTAACGGAAAACAGGAATATCTTGACTATTCCGATAATCTTCGTGATTTCACTTTCGGACCTATGCAGATAAAAGGCGGAAAGCTTGACGGTATGATGAGGTGGACGCATACCGCATGGGAAGTCTGCTACCAGGATGACGTTTCCCGTTCAATACTCACTTCTCTTTATGAGTGTTTCTTTTTCGATAACAAAAAACGTCTGCCGGATATATGCAGAGCGCTTGATTTTCTTGTAAGGACGACGGCAAAGGACGGGTGCCGCGTTGCGAGAACAGACGGACCTGATCTTACCGACGAAAAAATAACGGAACTTGTCAATGAAGAACATGGCAGAAGATCTGCGCACTATAACGCATATTATCACGCAGCATTGCTTCTGGCATATAAATGCTGCGGCAATGAAAAATATTTCGAAGTAGCAAAAAACGGTCTTGAAAGTATAATGGCTCTCTACCCCGAAACAGGAAGAGAACAAAGCGAAACAGAGGAACTTTGCAGGCTGATCCTCCCGCTTGCGCTCCTGTATTATATGTCAAAAGAAAGCAAACACCGCGACATGCTTTATCTTGTTACGCGTGACCTTTGCAGACTCAGACATCCCTTCGGCGGATACTGCGAGTGGGATACTGGCTACAAAGCGCACTATTCAAGAGAATCAAGAAGCGAATGCTCTCTTCTTGCCGAAAACGGAGATCCCGTAGCCGACCTTCTTTACTCAAACAACTGGCTTCCTCTGGGCTTTGCATTCGCATATCTGACAACAGGTGACGAAATGTTCGCCTCGCTCTGGCGCGGCATCGTTGAATTCTTTATAAAAACACAGATCATATCCGATAATTCTGATCTGAACGGAGCATGGTGCAGAGCATTTGATATGGAGTCAGAAGAAATATACGGCTGTCCCCATGACATAGGCTGGGCGGCGCGATGCAGCGAGACCGGCTGGACAGACGCCGAAATTCTGATGGGCATGATGCTTCCCGATATCGTCAAAAAGACTTTCGGAGATAAATGAAGTCAGTTTTTCAACAGATTTACCGTTTTTGAGCTTCAGGACGAGCAAATAATAATGCCGGGGTCGACCCGGCATTTTTTTATGTAAGAAAATTTTTGTTTTTCCGGCAGCTTTCACTTTTTTGAGAGCTGTGAGCAAGAGCCTTTGCGGCAAAAACTCGTTGTCCGGATCATTCTTCGTCTATATAAACGGCGTTTCCGATACCGTCGTATGTTACGGATTTAACTTTGAGATCTCTGAATTCTTCCTCAAAGTCAAAATCATCGGTATTTACCATCTGCTCACCGTCATATTCAAATGCTACCGTATATTCGAATTCCTTATAAGACAATCCTGCCTCCATATCTTCAAGGTTGTAATACCAGTAGCTCCATCCGGCATCAAAAAGCTCTCCGCCGGTTTTGCCTATATACTTATCCAAATCGTCTTTTGTCGGTATTCTGTCATGAAGATCTTCAAATTCGGTTATTTCAAGGGGACCGATGATGTCCTTCAGGTTCTGATCCCAGTTATCGTCATATTCAAGATTGTAAAGCTTGTCCCGAGTGCCCTGTGTCAGCGCAGCGATCGCACGGTAATTCGGCTCATCGGGTCCGAATGCGTAAACGTAGTATTGGTCGTCGTATGAGCTTTCATAGCTCCAGTCTTCTTTAACGTAGCTGAATACGTCGGCAAAAGTTTTGAACTGTGAGGCGTCGATTCCATCGGTTCTAGTGTTTTCTTCCGTTTTTGCACACGCTGCAAGAACGGAAAGCGCCATAAAAACGGCAATGAGCAGGGCAAGAGTCTTTTTCATGATAACAGTCCTTTCTGCGGGATATCCTTTCATACGAACCGGACAGAGCCGCTTTAAGATTATTTTTTAAAGATACAGCCGTAAACAGTAATTCGGCATATACCGATACTGTCTTTGTGTCAAGCTTTAAGGCTTTACAGATAATATTTGCTTATCAGCTGTTTTTTGATCGGTTGTCTTAGAAATTATACAATATCTGATCAAAAATGTCAAGCGGGTTGCGAGGTATATTGTGTCCGCCTCCTGACACGGCTTTTCCTATTGACTTTATCGGATGAACGTGATATAATCAATTATATTAAATAAATATTGTAACAGCAAAGAAATCAGTTTCAACTAAGGAGTGTGTTTATGAAAAAAATAATAAGAATAGCGTCATTGCTTATTGCGGCTGTTTTCGTTTTTTCCGCATGTCAGGCTGCGGAACCCGAAATAATTCCGGAATATGCTGACGATGTAGATACTACGGTAAATCTCGGCGGATTCAAACTTAAATGGGGCTTTGCAAAATCAGGCAGCAAGGAAGAGAATGTTTTCGGATATATACCGGGCACCGCTTTTGCCGATCTTGCTCTTGAAAGAAAGAAAAATATCGAAACGAACAATAACTGCACGATCGAAATGACATACAGCGACTTCGGTACTATAGGCAGCGCTGTCCAGACGTCCGCTATGTCGGGAGAGTCGATTTACGATATTGCTACGGACGAAAGCTTTGTATTCGTTCAGTATATGCGCGCGGGATATCTTTCCGGTCTTTCGAACCTTATAGACGTCACCAATACCGAAAAATGGGGCACTCCGAATATGCTGCAGTCTCTTATGTGGGACAACAATCTTTACGGTGTCGTTCCATACGCATGGCCCGATCTTCTTTATACGTCATTCGGATATCCCATAATCGTCAATGAAAACCTTATCTCCCAATACGGACATGACGATCCCAGAGAATTCGTTGAAGCGAATACGTGGACATGGGATAAATTTGAAGAAGTCCTTCACGAATATACTCATCAGGAAGGCGACTATACCGTATACGGAATGGCTACCCACGGCGCATATTTTGCCATGATGATGTTCCTTTCAAACGGCGTTGCGCTTTCGGATTATTCAAACGGCGAGGTCGTTTGCGGCGCTTATACCGATCCGGGCTTTGCCGCTCTTGAACGCGCACAGCTCATTCACCGTGAAACATGCCGTGATTGCTTCCATCCCGATGAGAATACTTCAAACGTCGTTACAAACTTCAAGAACGGAAACAGCGTTCTTCTCACAACAAACGCATATGAGATCCTCGGTCACTCTTCATCCATTATGTACGTTATGGATAACGTAGGTATCCTTCCTTATCCTCTGGGACCGAATGCAACGCCCGGTGTATACAAAGGTTATCACGAAAGTATGCTTTATTCCACATCCATTCCCGTAAATGCGAAAGACCCTGAAACCGCTGCGTTCATCCTCAGCGAAATGTATGAACCGTTTGACGAATATAAAACAAAGGACGATATTATCGAATATATGGCTACACAGACGTTCTTTGATATAAGAGACGCGCGTGTATACGCCAATATGCTCGAAAACAACGAATACGGCTTTTTCCTTGAAGGCGCACGTTCACTGATCGAGGAATCGGTTGCAAGCAATTCTACTGTTGCAACGCTCAGAGAAAAATACGAATCGAAATATCAGTCAATTCTTGAAGATTATATCGCCCATCACTATGCCGCAAGGATCGCAATTTACGGCGAATAAAAAATACAAAATCACAAAAAGCTGCCATCGGTAATATCGCAGGCAGCTTTTTTATTGTGTTTATTTCTCCCGGACGTTTTTCAGTATAGTCCGGAAGGCTTGATTTGTATACATTTCTTTACGCAGCAGAACGTCGGTAAGATAGGAGTCAACTGAGTAATGGTAAAGTTTCATGCTTGTCATTCCCTTCGTCTATGCTGTAAAACTGCGATTTATCGCTTTAATATCATCCTTATTTCTGTGGCTGAAATATTGGGGCTTGTCATCTCTGTGCCATCTGGCAGGAATCCACACTTTTCATAAAAGCGAATAGCTCTTCTGTTTTCTTTCAAAACCCATAGATACACTTGTGAGAAGCGTTTAATATGCTCCAACCCTGCATCCATTAGTTTGCGGCCAACGCCTTTTCCATAGTAATCAGCCAAAACATATAGTGCAAAGATCTCACCAATATCCGGAGCCTCTTCGCCCCTGTCACCATAGCATACAAAGCCAATTACATTCCCGTTTTCTTTTGCAACAATCGTATTGTCAGGCCAGCTAAAGGCCATTTTTTCGCACTTCTCCAATGTGAGTTTGTCAAGATATTCCTGACTTACGATTCCCACGTAGGCTTCATGC
>JAEEJO010000071.1 GCA_016281915.1 Clostridiales bacterium | reverse complement strand
ATCTGTGCAAAAGAAGAAACCTTATTTCTGATTTTATCATAAATATCGTCGTAAGTGTATTCCTCTCCGTAAAACAAATAGTCAACACTTACGTTGAAATAGTTCGCAATCAGCGGTAAAGTCAATGTATCGGGTTGACAAGTATTTGTTTCCCACTTTGAAACAGCTTGCGAAGATACATTGAGTGCAGCAGCTAATTGCTCTTGAGTGATCCCGGCTTTCTTCCTCAGACCGGCTATATTTTTTGAAATGTTTATGTCTTTCATAATCCAACCTCTGTTATTATGTTTTGCATTCGATCGACTGCATACTTATTATATCACACGCAAAACGTGAAATCAACAACGCAAAACGGTGTGTGTGAAACTGTTGGTTGGGAAAAGCTCTTATTCTCTCTTGTCAGTTGTAAGTTTGCCGCGCGATCATCGGTTATAAAAATGCGCACTTACTCACAACATCAGGCGGTGATACTGTGCTGAAAAAGAAAATCGAGTATCCATAACTCAAGTCCGTTATGAATACTCGATATGGCTGGGATAGCTGGACTCGAACCAGCGGATGCAGGAGTCAAAGTCCTGTGCCTTACCGACTTGGCTATATCCCATTATCCGTAATGTTTTGATATTATATCATATCATTTTGAATTTGTCAATACGTTAAATCGGTTTGATCAAGCCTCCGGATATTGTCCGGAGGCTTTTTGATTCAGTAAAGAGTTTTGCGTCGTAACAGATCAAAGACCCCTGTCTGCAAGAGCAGCTTTGCGTGAGAAGTTTGTTCTTCCCATGTTGTCTGTTCCCATATATTTGACCCAGATCTCGTCGCCTACGGAAACAACGTCTTCAACTTTTGCAACACGTTTTTCGTCAAGCTGCGAAATATGAACAAGTCCTTCTTTTCCCGGAACAAACTCAACAAATGCACCAATGGGGATGATCTTTGTTACTTTTGCAAGGAATATGGTTCCTTCTTCGGGGCCGTCAACGATCGTCTTGATTATGTTGAGCGCATTCTTGCCTGACTGCGGATCTGTATAGGAAATATAGCAGTGTCCGTATCCGCCATCTTCTTCGATATCAATCTGTGCACCCGTATCTGCTGTGATTTTCTGAATAACCTTGCCCTGTTTGCCTATAACTTCGCTTATCTTGTCTGAAGGTATATTATAGGTGATTATCTTGGGAGCATATTTTGAGAGCTCGGGACGGGGAGCGGGAATAGCTTTGAGCAGAATGTCGTTGATTATATGTTCGCGGCCTTTTCTTGTCTGCTCAAATGCTTTTTCAATGATTTCATAGGTAAGTCCGTCAACTTTTATGTCTACCTGAATAGACGTTATACCGTTCATTGTTCCGGCAACCTTAAAGTCCATATCGCCAAAGAAGTCTTCAAGACCCTGGATATCTACCATTGTGAGCCATCCGCCGTCTTCACCTGTTATAAGGCCGCAGCTGATACCCGCAACGGGACGTTTGATGGGAACGCCTGCATCCATAAGGGCAAGCGTGCTGCCGCAAACAGAGCCCTGAGATGTCGATCCGTTGGATGAAAGAACTTCCGAAACAAGTCTGATTGCATAGGGGAATTCTTCAACGGAGGGGAGTACCGGCTCAAGAGAACGTTCCGCAAGCGCGCCGTGGCCGATCTCACGTCTGCCTGCGCTTCTTACGGCTTTCGCCTCGCCGGTCGAGTAACCGGGCATGTTATAGTGGTGCATATAGCGTTTTGTCGCTTCTTCATCTATCGAATCAAGAGTCTGGCTGTCTTTGAGTGATCCGAGAGTTGCGATGGTAAGAACCTGTGTCTGACCTCTCGAGAAAAGACCGGAACCGTGAACTCTGGGGATAACGCCCGCTTCTGCGTAAAGAGGACGGATCTCTTCAAGTCCGCGTCCGTCAACACGTTTATGTTCTTCATAAAGTTCTTTGCGTACGATATACTTCTGCGTTTTGTAAAGAGCTTCTGCAAGAGCCGCGCCTTCATCAGGATAAGTCTCGGCGAAATGCTCGTTAACGTCTTTTACCACTTCTGAAATAGCAGCGTCACGAACGTCTTTATCGTCGTGGTTAAGAGCAAGCTTCATAGCATCGTAGCAATACGCTTTTACGGCCTCGTAAATCTCTTCGTTAACGGCAAAGCTCGGATATTCAAACTTCGGTTTTCCGATTTCGTCCTTGATACCCTGAATAAAGTCAACGAGTTCTTTGATTATTCCGTGAGCGTAAATAATACCTTTAAGCATAACGTCGTCGGGAATCTCGTTTGCTCCGGCTTCGATCATAACTATCTTTTCTTTGGTTGCGGCAATAGTTACTGCCATTTCCGATTTCTCACGCTCTTCAGCTGTCGGGTTGATAACGTATTTTCCGTCAACGTAACCGAGTGAAACGCCGCCTATGGGACCGTTCCAGGGAATATCGGATATCGATATTGCTATAGACGCGCCGATCATACCAGCGATCTCGGGTGAACAGTCAGGATCGACTGATAAAACGAGAATATCGATAACGACGTCGTTTCGCATATCTTTCGGGAAGAGGGGACGGATGGGACGGTCTATTACTCTCGAAGCGAGTATCGCTTTTTCGGAAGGTCTTCCTTCTCTTCTTGCCCAGCTGCCCGGAATTTTGCCGACACTGTAAAGCTTTTCTTCAAAATCTACCGAGAGAGGGAAAAAGTCTATTCCGTCACGCGGCTTTTCGGATGCGGTAGCAGTTGCTAAAATCGTCGTGTCACCGTATCTTACAACACAGGAGCCGTTTGCGAGTCCCGCAAATTTACCTGTTTCAACAACAAGAGGACGACCCGCAAGCGTTGTTTCATGCTTTTTGTAATTTGCGTAAATGTTCATTGTCATTTTCTGCGCCAATATGCAGGCGCAATGCCTTTCATAGAATTTTTTCCCGTGTTTTCGGCTTGCGCTGCGGATTTGAGCAGTTAAGAAAACTTTCCCTTAGGGAGACCTTTCTTAACTGCGCAAACAAAACCCGCACCGCGATATTCAACTTTATGCCGTGATCACACCTGTTATGTGGACCACGGCATAAAGCACACGGAGTAGAAAGCAAGTATCGCTTACTTTCTGATGCCGAGCTTTTCGATGATCGCGCGGTATCTGTTGATATCCTTCTTTGTAAGGTAGTTCAACAGATTTCTTCTCTTACCGATCATTTTCTGAAGACCTCTTCT
>JAEEJO010000070.1 GCA_016281915.1 Clostridiales bacterium | reverse complement strand
GTTTTCCATCCACCCGCCCAAAGAGCTCCATGGCGGAGAGGCGAAATACGAATATTGCGTGTTCATGAACAAACCGTAGTAAACTTCTGCGTCGCGACGGTCAAAGAAGTAAGTACGATAAAGAAAATCCATTATTGAATCGTTTGTTGGGTAATCTTCAAACGGTTCATAAAGCGCGTTTAACGCTATCGCGGTCGCTTCGACGTTAGGCGAAAAACGGGAAATAGCGATAGCTCTCTCAAGGTTATGGTGATTTGTTGCCATGAAACCGGGCTCGACATCGGGACCCGAAGGCCACGGTACAAGTCCGAAGTTAGTCATTTCCTTCACTATATTTTGTATAAGATATTCGGCATAATGCAAAACGCCGAGTACCGTTTTGCCTGCAATTAGCGAGTTGACAGGATCGTTTGAACCGTCTATTGTGTATGAAAGAGCGCCGTTATAAACATCTTGTCCCTCGTTCATGGCGGTAAGTGCCCGCGGATCGTGCAGTCCGGACCGATAGTTTCCGTCGGGACCTATTTCTGCAATTCTGTACCCGTTTGAGAGAATATAGTTCATTCCCAGATCCCAGGGCGCGACAGTCAGACCATATTGTTTTACCTCACTGCCCTCCTGAACATAATACTTTTCAAGGCAGTCACGCAGCGTTGCCCATGTCCACTGCTTGTTTTCATACAAATCTCTCGGATCTTCCGCGCCCACAGCGTTAATCAGATCTTCGTTTACTACAGTTAGACCCGAGTATGACACGGACGAAGTGGGCCACATCATCGGAACAAATGCATACACGTCATCATCCCAGCACAGCACTTCGAGAATGTTTCGTTTTCCCCATTTGTCTTCGTTGCGATAATCGAGAAAGTCTTCCAGTTCCGACAGACCGACAAGAGCGCCTGCTTTCATATCATTTCTGAATTTATCGGAGATATCGCATAAAATGTCGCAAAAATAATCTCCGGTAACATTGCTCATGTGAAAGCTGTCGTATAACGATCCGTTTTCAAAATACACTATATCCAGCTTACAGTTCAAATTATTCTGCACATCCTTGATGCGTTGAATGGCAAGGTCGGCAAGTATCGTATCTGCTTCATATCCCAGAACCTGCTCCCCTCCGTTGTATTGAGCCTGACCGCCTGTTCTGCGAAGGTATTTGATGGTAACGCCTTCAAGGTCAGCCTTTTCACTTTTGACCGAAAAATCAAGATCAAATACTTCCGGCTCTCCTGAGCCGCAAGCAGACAGAATAATAAGCGACAGGATTAAAAGTATAACTGTTCTGGCTACTCTTTTCATTACAGAATCATTCCTTTCTGCTGAAGAATACGCTCTTGTGTCGTTTTTGTTCCTGATAAGTAAAAAATGCCGAAAATCCGCAATTTGAATTGATTGAAGTAATATGAAAAGACATATATCAAAAAACAGACTCGGCAAAGGGTCTGTTTTAATTATATACAACCATTTGATGTTTGTCAAGGGGGAATTTATGCCCAGAAGACCAAGACGTCCGTGCGGAGTCACCGGCTGTCCGAAGCTTGCCGTCGAAGGCGGGATGTACTGCAAGGAGCACGCAAGAGAGATCCAGCGCACATACGACAGATTTAAACGATCGCCTGATCACGACAAGCGGTACGGCAGGGCGTGGAAAAAGATACGCGCGCGGTACGTGCTGAGGCACCCGCTCTGTGAGATGTGTTTGAAGGAAGGACGTCTGACGCCGGTTGAAGAGGTCCATCATATTCTGCCGGTATCACGCGGCGGAGACAACAGCGAGAGCAATCTTATGAGTCTGTGCCAGAGCTGCCATACGAAGATACATCATGAGATCGGGGACAGACAGAGACGATAGCTTGAAAAAAAAATCTCCCCTGGGGCACATCGTTGAGAGGTGTGGGGAGTCTTGTTAAGCATATTATACACAAAATATACTCATTTGTCAAGAATGTCTATCCGTTAAACGCCAAGGGTTCCAAGCATTCATTCTTAAAACCCTCCATTACTGTTGCATCATCCCATAAATCCATGCAAATGTCAACCGTATTATACACTTTGGCGCAATTTTATTATACACTTTGGCACGTATTTACTATACACTTTGGCGGTTTCGGTCTTCAGTTTAGATAATCAAGTGTTTTGTCAACAGTTCAAATATTTTTTAATTATGCCCCAAGGTGGCATCAAAATCTCTGTGGCTTTAAGTCCGATCACCGAGCGCGGGGTCACACGCGCGAAAAAAGCGATTTCAGGCGGGTAATTAAGGCATCGATTTTCAGGAGGTGATAACATGCCTACAAAATCAAACAACACAGGCGGGCGCGGAGGCGCAAGACCGGGAGCGGGAAGGAAGAAGACTGCGATAGCCGACAAAATAATAAGCGGAAACCCGGGTAACAGAAAGATCACGGTCCTCGATATTCCTGAAATAGAGGGCGTCGATATGCCGAAGCCTCATGATTTTCTCTCTGCAGAGCAAAGGGACGGAACGAAAGATTAACACAGTATCTGAGATGCATATAATAAAGGACCTTCTCGTATTATATGATCTATAACTGTTACGGTAACAGGCGCCATCGATTCGACTGAAATTGAATTGCTCGGTGCACTTGAGCCGATAAAATTTTTCGCGCTGATCTGAATTGAATACACACCAACATCACTGAGTGTAAAAGAGGCGATTGTACCGTGTATATTTTCGGCACTGTCAACTGGAGAGCCGTTGAGGTATAAAACGGCATCATATGCGGTAGCATTTTCAACCTCCTGCCATTTAACCGTTGCTACCTTTCCAGCGGCAATTTTGTCTTTTGTATTGAACAAACTTATTACAGGCCTTTCGGGGACAGAAAGAATAATCGACTTGGAGGATACCTCGCTTATCTGCTTCCCGTATTCAACAGCAATTGCATTTACAACGCTGTTGGAATTTAGATAAACAGGCCCCATATATTTGTTGCTTTGCGTTGTGGGAATGCTTCCGTCGGTAGTATAAAACATTTCTTCAGAACCTCTTATAGTAACATAAGCGCTGTCTTCCGTAATAACAGAATTGCTGATAATTGGTGCAACTGCCCTGCCTACGCTCACAGATGCGAACGTTTCAACGCTGTTCTCGTAACCGTTTTTTGTTGTCCAGGCAGTTATATTATAACCGCCCTCGTTTGTCAATATTTCTTCTATAGCCGCGTTGCCGGTTTTTTCCGCACCTCCGTTAATCGTATAATGAATAGTTGCAGCACTGTCCGAGCATGAAATTCTGATTTTCTTGCCATCTGAGACAGTTTCAGCAAAAATGGTAGGCGCAACGCTGACGGTGGTGGCTTCAACATACACCGAAAAAGGATCTGATTGCCATGAGTTTGTATTTCCCGTTATATCCACCACAGAGTATTTCAGAATATATGAATGACCGGCGGTCAGGCTTTTAAAAGTAAGAGCTTCCTCTGCCGCCTTTGAAAAAGAGCCAAGCTCTGCGACCCGGATAAATGTATCAATTGCCGGATTATACATTGCTGTAACAACCTCCGTTCCATTATAAGTTTCACCTTATATTATTATAAGCGATTCAGACTTCAAAGTCAAGTCTTTTTAGTGTATAATATAAATAAGCTAAAAATCTGAGAAAAGACTCGGCTAAATATATTACCTTTAAGGAGGATACGATCATGGCAGACACACGAGTTTTTGAAATCTATGAGGACATAAAAATGGAGGAGGTACGCTTCACCAATCGTTTCGGCATCGAGCTTGCCGGTCATCTCTTCCTTCCGGCTGACTGCGAGGGGAAAAAGAATCAGGCGATCGCTGTCGCCGGTCCGTTTGGCGGCGTAAAGGAAATGGCTTCCGGCCTGTATGCACAGGAGTTTGCAAAGATGGGTTTTGTCGCAATGGCCTTCGACCAGTCCTTCACCGGTGAGAGCGGCGGCGCTGTCCGCAATGCGGCTTCCACCGACATCAACACCGAGGATTTCCTTGCAGCGGTTGACTATCTTGGCTCTCTGCCCTATGTTGACCGCGAGAAGATCGGCCTGATGGGCATCTGTGGTCTGGCAGGCATGGCAATTTCCGCGGCTTCCATCGACACCCGTATCAAGGCTGTCGCAACAACTTCCATGTACGACCTCTCCCGCAGCATCGGCAAGGGTATGATGGACAGCTACACCGAAGCACAGAAGGATGCCGTCCGTGAGTATGTCAGCAAGCATCGCTGGGCTGATGTGGACGCAGGGAGTTACAGCTACGGCCCGCACGAGATGACCGTAAACGAAAGCAATGAAGTAGTTCTTGCACAGCCTGATATGTCCCAGCTTCCCCCGTTTGTGAAGGCTGCCTTGCCTGCGAATACTGCCATACCAAAGCATTCCGGCAGTGTGTGCAGAAGGACGATATGCAGAAGATCTATCCCGTGCTCGATGAAGCGGAGATGATCGTCTTGGCTTCCCCGATCTACTATCACGGCCTTTCCGGGCAGCTCCAGTGCGCCGTCAATCGTATCTATGCGCAGGGGTATCCGAAAAAGCTGAAGAAGGCGATGCTCCTTCTTTCTTCCGGCGATCACGGTGTATATGACGGCGCGATCTTTACCTATCGTAACTCATTCCTTGAATACCTTCATCTGGAGGATATGGGCATTTTTACGGCAGCCGGTGAAGAAAACAAGTCCGATGAGTTGCTTGCCCGTATTCGTGAAGCCGGTGCTGCGCTTACCGATCCTGATGATCACAATGTGCCGCGCCTTGTTATCCGCTCCGGCAATGTTACGGTTAAGGCGAAAATGAATGACAGCTTTGCGGCGAGGGACTTTATGAACCGCCTTCCGATAACTGTGACAGGCGAGGATTCCGGCGTGGATTACTGCTGTGAACTGGAGGACGGAGCGATTGACGAGACCGAACTGCAGGACGGCTGGAAAAACGGAGATATCAACACATACGGCGGCTGGCTTGCCATCCTCTACGGCGGCGAGGAACAATCAGCCTCCTATCGTCAGATGATCATTGCGCATCTGGATGAAGAGGACAACAGGCTGATACAGACCTTGCCAAAGGAAGCAGTGTTTGATTTGAGTCTGGAGGAGCCATTCAAAAAACAATAGTTCGAATGGAGGGACAGACGAGTGAAAAAGAAAATACGTGTATTGCCGATTTGCTTTCTGGTCATAACAATATTGCTGACTGCTTGCAGCGTGGAGGATGACGGATCAGGAGCTTCTGCGGGAAAAAATGATACATCAATTCCCGCGCAAGTACAGTCAGGGAGCACGGTGATACCTGATGAAACAGCAGCTTCGTCAAAAAATGATGAAGCTCCGGAAACGGAGGAGAGCACTGAAATGAACATGCAAATGAAAATCGGAGATACGTATGTTCAGGTTAATTGGGAAGATAATGAATCAGTCGAGGCTCTAAAAGACCTTTGCAAGGATGAACCGCTGGTGATCCAAATGTCTATGTACGGCGGCTTCGAGCAGGTCGGCAGTATCGGAACAAGAATTCCGCGAAATGACGTTCAAACAACTACACAGGCAGGCGATATCGTCCTCTATTCCGGGAATAATATCGTTGTGTTTTATGGTTCCAACAGCTGGGCATATACCCGTTTGGGACGAATTACAGATCTGACAGATACTGAATTGAGAAATTTACTCTCCAATGGAGACGTAACAATCACAATATCTATGGAAGAATAAAACAAGGCTCCCATACTGCCATCACCGCGGCGGGGAGCGGCATAAAGACAAAGGCACCTCTGAACCATAACGGCTCGGAGGTGTTTCTGTGTTTATGGGATTATACTTTAATCTCTGTGCCGTATTTGAAGGTCAAGCGTATGTCAATCTTGCTGTGAACAGTGATGTATCTCTGCTTCTTCCGGTATGATGACAATAAAAACACTGATAATCCACAAATTGTATACTTTATTTCACCAACCGTGGACAAAACGAAACATCAAGTACCGTTTAATCACCTGATG
>JAEEJO010000069.1 GCA_016281915.1 Clostridiales bacterium | reverse complement strand
CGATGAAACCAATTTGCGCAAAAGACTCTCTGCTGACATCGCCAGGGGGATCCGCAGTAACGATGTAATCGACAGAAGCGTTGCAAGGATCGACATGTATCAAACGCTTGACACCATAAAAGTGGATACAGTCAATAAGAATGTTTGTGAAATCGTGAGTGAATTACTGACGCTTTGATATCAACAAATACTCATTTGTGCATCACATCGAGGCACCCACACTGCCATCACCGGCGGCAGGGAGCCTGTTTTTAACCGTTCACATTTATTTCGATACCGAATACCGATTTATTATTGACATGGCAGAATATTTCTTGTATGATACGGTCATCGGAGGTGATGATATATGGTTTTCAGACTATTCATCGACAAAAACTGTCAGGAGGAAGTGATTGCCAATGTCCGTGAGCGAACACCGCTCGTCGATGAAATTGAGCGTCTGGTCCTTCAGAATAACATATCGGATCAATTACCCGGATAACAATATGGTTGGTTACAGGATAAAAAGAAATCATATCTGCATTATTATATATTTCTTTCAATGCTCCCTCTGAAATACGGCAAAGGTATACGGAACTTCCGGAAGAACAGAAAACTAGGTCATCATAGCCGTAAATGAGATCAATATCATTTTCGGAAGAGGCAATAAGGAAACCTTGCATACATCAGCCATAAAGTGAAGATGTTGTCACTATTCATGATTCAAATGAAGGTTTATATCCGGTTTTAAAGTCGACTTCGATAATGTCGTTGAAATATGAGGGATTCGGATCATAGTAATCGATACCGTTTTCGTCAGCTCCGGATTTAACGATACATGCATACTGGATCTCAATAGTATCACTGTCTTTGAGAAATACATCGAATTTGTCATCATCAAAACTTGTGGCAACACTTATTACGGTCGGATCGTTTTCGTATACGGATTTCCATTTTTTTGTTTTGTCCTCCCGAATTATTGTCAGGTCCACGCCTTTTAATTGCAGATACTCCGTTTTATCTATAAACTTATCGTTTTGCAGATCGTAAAGATATGACACACAGTTCATTCCTCCGAAGTATCCGCCTTCTTCGCAGCAGTATACCGAAAGAATGTTTTCATCAATTATATTGACCCGTGTGTAAACATGATTCCCTTTGTACTGCTCTATTATTTCGTTGGCCTTGTCGGCGTCAGCCGAATGCTTTTTGAGAAACGGTTTGGCATAGATCCGAAGCTCATCATTGTTCCTACTTATCCCAGTTCTTGCGTCTCCTGTCTTATAATCAAACAGTTCGTCGCACTTGGCAAGCAGTGAATAGTCAAAACCCGGTACAGGAAGTTCCGTTCCTTCCTCAAGAAATACAGCCGGGATATAATCGCCGGAATACTCATAGCAAAAATCGGTTAACAATCTGTTTTCGGACTGTTCCATGCTTTTTATGGTTTCACTGCCTGCAATGTATTCAGGAACCTGATAAACTAAAATAGCCGAATTATTGTTATCCTGTTTCAGGCAGTAAAGATTATCATTGTTAAACAACAATACTTCTTTGTCTGTTGAATACAACTTCAGTGAATCAATTATATCGAAGAAATACGCGAACTTAGAAACAGAGGAGCAAAGGTTATCAGGATAATCAATCGCAGTCAAGAGATACTTTTTATTATTGTAGATAATAGTATCTGCTGCCTCCGTTTTATCTGCGGGCGTCTGTTGAGCAGAAGGATTAATATCTTCGTTCAGCTCATTATCTGATGGTGAGTTCTGTTGTTTCGATGAATCATTATCAATTGATGCATCAGCTGTTTCAGATACTGCAGGGTCCTGTTCGGGGGCTTGTGTTAAAGAGCATCCGCATATAATCAATTGTGTGAGTGTTATAATTAATAACAGTATAGTAACTATTCTTATTCCTGAAATATAAAATAAGTTTATATATTTCATGAAACATACCTCATTTTTCATTTGAAATAGTATATTTTAGTAATATCTGAGAAGGAGTAGCTCGACGAACTTGATGACCACGTAACATTATCTCCATATGTTGTATTGATTGTTCCAGGATCGCAGATAATAAAACGATCATTTGGGTCGCCATAGCTTACTCCTCGATCGCCAGTAATCACTAAATAGTGGCTACCACCATTTAGTGAAACAATAACTCCAGACTGTGACTTGGCAAGTGCTGTTGCTATATTTGAAGCAGTTAATGGAAAGGAGGAACTAATAGATTCCTCTTCTATATCTCCTGTCTGTTTTTTTACAGCCGCTCGAGAAGCTCGGAAGGCTTAATTGCAGGAACCATGCTGCTCCTGAAGTCTTTAAGGTTTCTGGTTACGATATAATCAGCTTTTATCCTCGCCGCGCTAACGCACCGTATTGCGTCTTCATAGTCGGCGACATCGGTTTCGGCCGCTTTTATAAGCTCTGTTCCCCTGAGATCCGCGATGTTGAAAATACCGGTCAGAACGTCAAGCGTCTGTCTGATTTTTTCTCTGTCCATTTCTTTTCGCATGACATTTACGATGTTCGGGATGCTGAGAGCAGAAACATACCCGTCAATCAGTCTGAGTTCGCAGAATTTGAAAACCCGTGCAGCATCCTCCGCAAACGGTTCTCTGGCATATAGAACATCAAGAACGATATTGGTGTCAATCAGCACCTTCATATTTTTTCATCCTTTCCGCTCTGACAGCTTTTTCATCCATACCCGTATCGTTTTTCAAAACGCCTACAAGACTGTCCGTCAGAAAAGATACCGTTCTGTCTTTTGATATAAGCCTCGCAACTTCAGTGCCGTTCTTCATGATAACAACTTCCTGGCCTTCAATAACCATTTTGAGAAATCTGCCGAAATTGTTTTGAACCTCCGTAGCTGTTGCAGTTGTCATGTTTGACACGCCTCCTTTTCTTTCGAATATACTATACCACAAATTAGTGAATTTGTCAACAACAAATATTAGCTAATATACTTTGGATGTTTCTTCTTTAGACAGCAAAACTGTCTCAGGTGGCCAGCCCGAGACAGTAATGCGGAAACAGGTGTCTAAAAATCAAGAAAGGAGAGGGTTAAAATGAACAACGCAAAATCTTCTTTATGCATATATTATATCCGATTTAATCTCAATTGTCAATAGCTTTGATATGTAGACAGTTTCTTCCTTGACATTTTCCTGTTAATGTGGTAGTATAAAGGCATAAACAATAAAAAAGAGTTGCTAATATGAAAAAGAACCTTTGCTTAATAGTTGCAATTATAATCATTTTGGCAGTATGTATGCTTCCGTCCTTGGCAGACCATATGAGATATCCCGGAGCTACTATTACTGTTATTCATTGCGGTTATAACAGAGATTGGGATCCTGATCCAGGTATGCCAATAGGTGTTGTGGAAATAAGAACTTCCGGTTCATATCAGCATTATGCTTGGACGGCAATTCGAATTGGGGCTAATTCGGATTGGGACGAAGACTGGGGGGACAAAAGTTATACTTCTCATAGTTATGTTGAAATTCTAGCATATGGTTATCCCGAAGGATTAGAGACAGACTATGATGCATTTTATTATTGATAATCTGTTTTTCATTAAATTCATATCATAAGCGCAGAAACATAAAAGTGCCTGCGCCTATATTAATAAATCAAAAAGGTTATGACCATGAAAACAGTATACTTCCTTGAAGCGTATTATAATATTCGCAAAAACATGCTCCCGTCTGTTCTTCTCATTCTCTGTTTTCTTATTCTGTTTATTCTTTTCGGCGAAGTATCTGTTCAATCGGTTTTAGCCAGCAGAGCAGCTGAAGACGCTGAACACGTATCTTTAATTGAATATACCCAGATTCGTTTTGTTTCGTTTACAAGCCTGTCTCCCATGAGGCAGGAAATGGCGCTTTATGATTATTCTGACATCGATATACTTGCTGCGGGTCTTACAATGGATAATATTACTAACACCCTTCGCGATAAATACAATGACTATGAGAATAAAAGGGACCGCTCCATTGTATTGGAAAGCACTAAGGTTGAACGTGGTGACTACTGTTCATATGATCTTTATGAACTATGCTCTTCCATGCTCATAATAAAAGAAGGCAAATGGTTTGAAAAGGAAGATTTCAACCGTGCCGAGCAGGTAAAGAAAGGATATGTCGCCCCCGTTCTTTTAGGAGCGAAATTCGCGGAAAAATACAACCTTTCCGTCGGAGACACCTTTATTGCGGATATGTTTTATGACGAGGAAAGACGTAATTATGTAGATGAATACGGCTACGAGGACGGACAGACATACACATGGAAAGTAATAGGTATATTTGAAGAAGATTCCTCTTACTTTTACAGAGGTCAGATTCAGCCGGTAAACAACAGAGTGATTCTTCCCGATTATGAGATTCCCACTCTTGATGAAATACTTGAACAGAATAACGGTGAAATAAACGATGATGTTATTGAATATATATGCTCAAGACTTTTCAGATATTTCCGCACAACGGACTATTATATTAAAAGAACCGATATGCACGAAGCGCTTGAATACGTAAATGAAGAGATTGCGAAAAGCGCCTTTCTGTCGCAGTACTACATAGCGAAAGAATCGAGCGACACTCTCACCATGGCTGCCCAGAATCAGGAAAAGGCGTCAAATTTCTACAGCACCGTGACGATAATAACGTATATAATCTCGGCGTTCGGAATAGTGATGTCCGTAAACAACAAAATACAGAGCAATAAACGTAATTACGCGATACATTCATTAAACGGCGCTACAGTTTTCGACCTTATAATGTGCTCGGTAACTGAAATAACACTTCTTATGCTCGTGGCGGACGCTTTCTTCTTCGCCGTGCCTTACAGCCTGTATTACCACAGAGTAAACATGGGCAACGGTATTTATATCGGCAGGGAAACCCCGCTTTTCGTTCTCGCAATAAACATATTAACTATTATTATTGCCGTTGTTGTCTCAGTTATCGCTCTCCACAGATTCGATACGGTGGAATATCTGAAGAAAAAAGAGTGAAACCGCCGCTGTTAACCTGAACTATTATATTGTTACCAAATAAAAGAATACAACAAAAAACAGACTCACATGAGAAACTTAAAGCTTTTTTGCGAAAACCATGGGCTGACATATGATGATATCGAAAAAGAATGGTTCAAATCTTCTGGAACTAGGTGATTATATGGCATCATACAAAGAAGGCTATGTCGCTTTTTTAGATATATTGGGGTTTAGCCACTATATAGAAAACGCGGACGCAGATAGTGTTGCAAAGCTTTTTGACTTCATTGAAAAACTAAAGTCTCTTTTTAACTCAAATACTGGTATTGAAATGGATTTCTTTTCCGACAGTATTATTTTAATGACAAATACCCATGAACTTTCAAGCTTCTTATTTCCAATATAAATCGTCTAAACAAAATTGTTTAGATTAAGAAATCAAAGAGCGAGTTCGAATAATCATTTTTGTGCATCTCATCCCCCAAAGTCTTTGATTTATATTATGAACCTTGTATGAGGCATTTTGAGGCATTACTGGACGACGCTGTCGCCGCCGACTGACGCTGTCGGAAAATAGACGGCGCTGTTTGACGTGGAGAGACAGCTGACGGACGACTGAACCTGTCGCAAAAGAGAGAGCGGTGCTTACTGCATTGCTCCCGGCAAAACCATGCGTAGCGCTCATGTTGCCCAGCATTATACTATCCTTCCTGCAGGCAGGAGCCGCAAGATGTCGCTTGTGACTGACATGATGGGAAAGAAACCAAAATAGGTGAGCAATAGAGCCGACACCATGTGCCTGGCCCTATTGCTTTTTTCATGTTTTGAGTATAATTATATCCGTAACAGTTGTTACCGATAGATCGACACCAAAGGAGGCTGCTGTATGCGTTCAAAGAGTGCCGAGACGAAAAGAAAGATAGTCTGTTGTTTTCAATTATTTCCCGGCAATAATGAATCTGACATATTCTTTCCTGTGCTCTTCAATGAACATCACAAGCTCATAAAATTCACGTTCATACGCCAGCCTCTGAACGGCGGTTATATCGAACATGTTTGTGAGCCCGGTATCTCTGATCGCGAGGATCTGTTCCTTTATCTTTTCAGTCATCGTCTTTTACCTCTCTGCATTCGTCTTCACCGTAAACTACCGAAAGCCCGGAGCCGTTGTCCCATTTGACCATTAATATACCTAAATTATATATCCCCTAATGTCCTTGCTAAATGTCGGGACTTTTTTTGATCAAAATTTCTGTTTTTTCTTAATATGCTCTTTTAGTTCGTCGATCTTTACGCGTTCATGCCGCATCGTGTCGCGGTCGCGCGGTCACAAAGCCGTCCTGCGCCGCAAGAGCGTGACGACGTAAAAAAATCCGACGTTTATGTGCTTTTTTTCTTATTGTTTATTGACAATTATCATTTGATGTAGTATAATTTGTATAACAAAACACACTAAAGGAGATCATATCATGAATGCGCCAAAGGGAAAATACGCCTGGACGGTCACCGTGGGAGAAAAGGGTCAAATCGTGATACCAAAACAAGCGCGCGACGTTTTCTCAATCAATCCCGGCGACACACTTATTTTGCTGGGCGATGAAAAACGCGGTATAGCCATTCCCCCTAAGAATATGTTTGCGGAATTGACAAAGCAGATTTTTGAGGAGGGAGACAAATGACTCTCGTCCTTGTTGTGGAAAATCTTATCAAAACATATCCCGCCTTCCGTCTGGGTCCTATATCCTTTAAGGTAGAGGCAGGCAGCATAATGGGTTTTATCGGTCGTAACGGCGCAGGCAAGACAACCACACTAAAATCCATTCTGAATATTGCGCATCCGAATTCCGGCAGTATTCGTTATTTCGGTCAGGAGCTTCCGGGGAACGAACGGGCGATAAAACAACGCGTCGGTTTTGCCGGTGGTGCGGTGGACTACTATCCGCGGAAAAAGATTGCTGATATCATAGCGGTGACGCGCAATTTTTACGACAATTGGGATGACGCTGCGTACCGAAAATACATGGGCATATTCTCCATTGATCCGCAAAAAACGCCTCGTGAACTTTCTGAGGGAATGAAGGTCAAACTTAATCTGGCGATCGCTCTTTCTCACCGTGCGGAGCTGCTGATCTTAGATGAGCCCACTTCCGGTCTCGATCCTGTCTCACGCGAAGAGTTGCTTGAGATCTTTGCGGCGCTTAAGGAGCGCGGCGTGGCGATTTTGTTTTCGACCCATATAACTTCGGATCTCGATAAATGCGCCGATCATATTACGTATATCAGAAAGGGCGAGCTCGTTGCTTCCGATACAATGGGGTCCTTTCTTTCCGGGCATAGGATACGCGGTGAAGGAAGCAATCTTGAAGAAATAATGCTCCACTACGAAAAGGAGGATTATCGTGATAAATTTGCTGAATAAAGAGCTGCGGCTGTCCGCTCATCTGTTGAGCTATCTGTTTTTAGCTTTCTCACTGATGGCATTGATCCCCGGTTATCCTATTTTATTAGGCGCGTTTTTTATCTGCTTTGGACTTTTTCAGACTTTCCAGAACGGGCGGGAAACGAATGACGTTCTTTATAGCGCGCTGCTTCCGATAGACAAGAAGGACGTCGTGAAGGCGCGGTATATCTTTGTTTGCCTGATTCAGATCATAGCTTTCATTTTGATGGCGGGACTGACCGCGCTGCGGATGGTCTTTTTCGCAAGCGCAGCGCCATATGTGAACAATGCCATGATGAATTCCAACCCGGTATTTCTCGCCTGGACGCTCCTGATTTTCGCATTGTTCAACACCCTTTTTGTCGGACTGTTCTACAAAACGGCGTATAGGTTTGGAAAGCCGTTTGTCGCGTTTATCGTCGCTTCCATTTCGGTGATCTGCATAGCCGAGGTTCTTCATCATCTTCCGGGATTAGAATTTTTGAACACCCTCGATCGCTTACCGCTGCAGTTGATGCTGATGCTATTTGCACTGGCGATCTTCGTTTTTGCCACGATCATATCCTGCAGAACAGCGCAACGAAATTTTGAGTTGCTCGATCTATAGGCGAGTTGCGGCGCCGGCGGCAGTCATCTGTGTTTTGCAAGGGTGTGATTTTGTCAGATAAAGATAAAAAACCGTCCGAAGGGACGGTTTTTTCAACAATTTATGCTTCCCGATCGGACGGTTCTCTGATCATTCTTCCGGGAACTGCTTTTTGTCGGGATTTTTTTATGATCAGAACTCCAGTTTTTTCTCGATATACTCTTTGAGTTCATCGATCTTTACGCGTTCCTGCTGCATCGTGTCGCGGTCGCGAACGGTAACACAGCCATCTGTTTCGGAATCGAAGTCGTAAGTGAGGCAGAAGGGCGTGCCGATCTCGTCAAAACGTCTGTATCTCTTGCCGATAGAGCCTGCGTCGTCGTATTCGATATTGAAATATTTCGAAAGCGATGCGAATACCTTTTCCGCACCGTCGCCGAGTTTCTTTGAAAGCGGCAGAACGGCGGCTTTTACGGGCGCGAGGGCGGGGTGCAGGTGAAGAACCGTGCGAACGTCCGGTTTTTCGGGATCTGCAGAAATATTTTCTTCGTCATAAGCGTCACAGAGGAACGCAAGCATTACTCTGTCCGCTCCAAGAGAAGGTTCGATAACATAGGGAACGTATCTTTCGTTAGCTTCCTGATCGAAATATTCGAGTGCTTCGCCGGATTCTTTCGAATGTGCGGTAAGGTCGAAATCCGTTCTGTCCGCAATGCCCCAAAGCTCGCCCCATCCGAACGGGAAGAGGAACTCAAAGTCCGTGGTTGCGCGGGAATAATGCGAAAGCTCTTCTTTTTCATGGTCGCGAAGACGGAGATTTTCTTCCGTCATGCCAAGATCGAGAAGGAATTTGCGGCACTGCGAACGCCAGTAGTCAAACCATTCAAGGTCTGTGCCGGGTTTGCAGAAAAACTCAAGCTCCATCTGTTCAAACTCGCGGGTCCTGAAGGTGAAGTTGCCCGGCGTGATCTCGTTTCTGAATGATTTTCCTATCTGTCCTACGCCGAAAGGCACTTTTCTTCTCGTTGTGCGCTGAATGTTTTTGAAGTTTACGAAAATACCCTGAGCCGTTTCGGGACGGAGATATATTTCGGTAGAAGAATCTTCCGTAACGCCCTGGAACGTTTTGAACATCATGTTGAATTTTCTTATTTCGGTAAATTCGCTCTTTCCGCAACCGGGGCAGGGGATCTGATGCTCGCGGATATACTCGGTCATCTGCTCGTTCGTAAGCGCTTCAACCGTCATCGTTATGCCGTGCTCAGCGTTCCAGTCCTCTATAAGCTTATCGGCTCTGTGGCGCATTTTGCACGATTTGCAGTCTATAAGCGGATCGTTGAAGTTTACAACGTGGCCCGAAGCTACCCATACTCTCGGGTTCATGAGTATCGCCGAGTCAAGACCGACGTTATGCGGCGACTCCTGCACAAATCTCTTCCACCAAGCCTTTTTTACGTTGTTTTTCATTTCAACGCCAAGCGGACCGTAGTCCCATGCGTTTGCAAGACCGCCGTATATTTCCGAGCCCGCATAAACAAATCCTCTGTTTTTGCAGAGCGCCACGATCTTATCCATTGTTTTTTCGTTGCTTTTCATTTTTCTTTCCTCAAATAATTATATTTCTTCTTCGTTTTCAGTCTCTTCGCCTGTTTCCGCATCCGCTTCCACCGCTTCCGTGATCACTGTTTCGCCGTCGTTTTCACCGTCTGCAGCCGCGCCGATTATCGCTGTGGCAATAACCTTCGTTTCTCCGCTTATACGCATAACGTGAACGCCTGCCGACGCTCTGCCGTATACGGGGATATCTGCTATTCTTACGCGGATGATTATGCCGTCGGAAGATATGATGACCATATCATCGTCGCCGTTTACGCTGCGAACGCTTATCAGAGCGCCCGTTTTTTCGCTTATTTTATGAACTCTTACGCCCTTGCCGCCTCTGTTCTGACCGTTGAACTCTTCAAATGACGTTCTCTTTCCGTAACCGTTTTCGGTGACCGTGATAAGAGTCTGTCCTTCGCTTACAACTGCCGCGCCGACAACTTTTTCACCTTCGCCAAGCCTGATTACGCGAACGCCGCGCGCCGTTCTGCCCATTACGCGGACGTCATTTTCGGAATAACGTATCGCCATGCCCGCGCTTGTGGCAACGATCATTTCTTTATCACCGTCTGTGAGGCGGACGGATACAAGCTTGTCGCCCTCGTCAAGATCGACAGCGTTCAGACCCGCTTTGCGTATGTTTTTGAAGTCGCTCACGCGGCATCTCTTTGAAATGCCCGCCTGCGTTACCATGGTGAAATAGCCTTCCTCTTCGTCAAGCTTTTTCATGGGTATCATGGCGGTCACTTTTTCGCCTTCTGAAAGCTGAAGAAGATTTACAATGTTCATTCCCTTTGCCTGACGGTTCGATTCGGGTATCTCGTAGCCTTTCAGGCAGTAAACTCTTCCGTTTGAGGTGAAGAACATTATCCTGTCGTGCGTTGAGCACGTAAACATCTCTTCAACAACGTCCTCTTCACGCGTCGTAAGCGCCGTAACGCCTCTGCCGCCTCTGCGCTGAACTCTGTAATTCTCTTCAGATAGACGCTTTATATATCCTCTGTTAGTCAGCGTATATACGCACGTCTTTTCTTCTATGAGATCTTCTATATCTATCTCGTCGCTTACTTCTTCTATCGTTGTGCGTCTGTCATCGCCGTATTTATCGCGTATTTCAGCAAGCTCGTTTTTGATGATGCCCTTTACGCGCGTTTCAGATGAAAGTATGTCTCTGTAATCGGCGATCCTCACTTCAAGATCGTTGTATTCTTCAAGAAGTCTGTCTCTTTCAAGACCGGTCAGCTGACCTAAACGCATATCAACGATGCGCTGAGCCTGAACGTCCGTGAAATCAAACGTTTCCATAAGCGCCGTCTTGGCGTCCGCTATCGTTTTTGATGCCCTTATAATGCGGATAACTTCGTCTATGTGATCAAGCGCTTTGAGCAGACCTTCAAGGATATGAGCGCGTTCAAGCGCCTTTTTAAGGTCATACTGCGTGCGCTTCGTGATTATCTCTTCCTGATACGAAATGTAATTTTCAAGTATCTGTTTAAGATTGAGCACCTTCGGCTGCTGATCGACAAGCGCGATCATTATCGCGGAATACGTATCCTGAAGCTGCGTGTTTTTGAAAAGCTGATTGAGCACTACCTGCGCGTTTGCGTCTTTTTTCAGCTCTATTACTATCGACATGCCGTTTCTGTCCGACTCATCTCTCAGGTCGTATATGCCTTCTATGCGCTTAGCGTTTACGTGATCGGCGATATCCGAAAGAAGCCTTGACTTATTTACCATATAAGGCAGCTCGGTGACCACTATGCGCTCTCTGTCATGCACGGTCTCTATCTGCGTTCTTGCGCGGACGGTTATTTTGCCTCTTCCGGTAAAATACGCTGCGCGAAGTCCGCTTCTGCCCAGAACTATGCCGCCCGTGGGGAAATCGGGCCCTTCAATATACTGCAAAAGACCTTCGATACCTGTCTGCGGGTCGTCAAGAAGCGCTATAGTGGCGTTTATTACTTCTCTCAGATTGTGCGGCGGTATGCTTGTTGCCATACCTACCGCAATGCCTGTAGCGCCGTTTACAAGCAGCTGCGGAAAGCGTGTCGGAAGGACCGTAGGCTCATTGTTTCTGCCGTCATAGCTCGGTGTGAAGCCTACCGTTTCTTTTTCTATATCGCGGACAAGCTCCGTTGCCATTTTTGACATTCTCGCCTCTGTGTAACGCTGTGCGGCGGGCGGGTCTCCGTCTATGTTGCCGAAGTTTCCCTGACCCTGAACGAGCGGGTAGCGAAGCGAAAACGGCTGAGCCATTCGCACGAGCGCGTCGTAAATTGAAGCGTCGCCGTGAGGATGGTATTTTGCCATAACGTCGCCTACCGTTGCGGCAGACTTGTGGAACGGCTTGTCGGGTGTGAGGTTATCCTCATACATCGTGTATATTATGCGTCTGTGGATAGGCTTGAGTCCGTCGCGGACGTCGGGCAGAGCCCTTGCAACGATAACGGACATGGCGTATTCCATAAACGCCGTCTTCATTTCCTTGCGTATCTCAACGTCTATTACGTTCTGATTCGCAAACATCTCTCTTATATCGTCCGGAGGGAGCGGTGCGGAGGTTTTTGCCATATAATTATCTCCTGTTTATATATTCTGCTTTTCGGTGATCATCATACGTCGAGATTTTCAACGTATTTTGCGTTCGCTTCGATAAATTCGCGTCTCGGTTCGACCTTGTCGCCCATAAGCACGGTGAATATCTCGTCCGCAAGAACGGCGTCTTCGAGATTTACCTTGAGTATCGTTCTGTTTTTCGGGTTCATCGTCGTTTCCCAGAGCTGTTCCGGGTTCATTTCGCCGAGACCTTTATATCTGAATATCTTGCAGTCCGAACCTACTTCGGCAAGCAGCTTTTCAAGCTCTTCGTCATTGTTTGCATAATACTCCGCCTTGCCTTTCGTTACCTTGTAAAGCGGCGCCTGAGCAAGATAAACGTGTCCCTGCTCGACAAGTGGACGCATATAGCGGTAAAAGAATGTGAGAAGCAGCGTGCGGATATGCGATCCGTCTACATCGGCATCGGCCATTATTATTACTTTGCCGTAACGCAGCTTCGTTATGTCAAAATCAGCTCCTATTCCGGTGCCGAGAGCAAGAATAACGGGCGAAAGCTTGTCGTTTTCATATATTTTGTCGACTCTTGCCTTTTCAACGTTGAGCATTTTGCCCCACAGCGGCAGGATCGCCTGAAAACGTCTTTCTCTGCCGTCTTTTGCAGAGCCTCCCGCAGAGTCACCCTCGACGATGTAGATTTCAGTAAGCTCGGGGTCTCTTTCCTGACAGTCCGCCAGCTTTCCCGGAAGCGATGCCGAAGCGAGAAGAGATTTTCTTCTTGTAAGGTCTCTTGCGCGTTTCGCCGCCTCTCTCGCCCTCTGCGCCGTCATGGCTTTATCCATTACCGTGCGCGCAACGGCGGGATTTTCTTCGAAAAATGCGGTGAGCTTATCGGTTACAAGAGAATCCACAACGCTTCTCATCTCTGAGTTTCCGAGCTTTGTCTTGGTCTGTCCTTCAAACTGCGGTTCGGGCAGCTTGACCGAAATTACGGCAGTCAGACCTTCACGAACGTCTTCGCCCATAAGATTTGCGTCGGCGTCCTTAAGGAATTTGTATTTTCTCGCGTAGTCGTTTATTACTTTAGTAAGCGCCTGCTTGAATCCCTGCTCGTGCATACCGCCGTCAACGGTATGAATGTTGTTTGCAAAGGAAAGTATAAGCTCGTTATAGGACGTGCTGTACTGAAGCGCTACTTCGGCAAGATTATCGCCTGATTTCGCGGAAATATAGATCGTATCGTGAAGGACTTCGTTCGATTTTTTCTCGTTTATGTATTTTACAAAGTCCTTTATTCCGCCTTCGTAGTACATATCGTTGACAACCGGCTCTTCGCCTCTGTCATCCGTAAATACTATTCTTACGCCTGCAGTCAGAAAAGCCTGCTCCCTCATGCGCTGAAGCAGCGTTTCATACTCGTATTCGGTCGTTTCGAATATTGAAGGATCGGCATGGAAACGGCATTTCGTGCCGTGCTTGTCTGTTTTTCCGATCACGGAAACGGGAGCGTCCGGCTTGCCGTATTTATAGCTTTGAGTATGTATCTCTTTGCCGTTGTATACCTCTACCGTCAGCCAGTCTGAAAGCGCGTTTACTACCGACGCGCCGACGCCGTGAAGACCGCCCGAGATCTTATATCCGCTGCCGCCGAATTTTCCGCCGGCGTGAAGGATGGTATATACGACTTCAAGAGTGGAGATACCCATTTTGGGATGTATGCCGGTAGGTATTCCGCGTCCGTCGTCTTCAACGGTAACGATATTTCCCTTTTCTATTGTGACGTAAATATTTTTGCAGTAGCCTGCAAGAGCCTCGTCTATGGCATTGTCAACTATTTCGTATACAAGATGACAAAGTCCTCTTACCGACGTTGAGCCTATATACATGCCGGGCCTTTTTCTTACCGCTTCAAGCCCTTCCATTACCTGTATCTGACTTTCGTCATAAGCCTGAACAGCCGCGGTTTCGTTGTTTATTGCCGATTGGGTGTTTTCCGCCATTTGTTTTTTTCCTTTCGGGGTATTCAGTTTTCCGCTTTACGGCTTTTTGAGCCGAGTATGCGTCTTCTGTTTATTGTAGCGGTGGAATACTGTGACAGATACACTGTAAATCCGCCGTCATTTTTACATATTACGAATGTTTTCGGTATTTCGGAAGATACGTCTCTTATTCTACCGTTTTTCTGCGCCGCCGTAAGATAATCTCTCGTTACTGCCGATACCGTTGTTGTTTCTATATCAAAAACTCCCACGATATCGTCTTCGTTGATCAGATAATCTGCTCCGATATAAATATACATGTTTTCCTCTCAGCCGTCCGTAACGGTTCCGCTCTCAACGTATATCTTCTTTGCTCCGTCGATCCGTGTTATCGGATCGCAGGACGTGATTATTACCTGCTTTCCCATTATCTTTCCGGTGATGTAATCCCGTCTTTCGGTATCAAGCTCCGAAAAAACGTCGTCAAGAAGGATAAGCGGATATTCTCCGCGGGTTTCTCCTGTGATCTCTGCCTCCGCAAGCTTGAACGCCATGACGCACGATCTCTGCTGACCCTGCGAGCCGTATATCTTTACGTTTTTACCGTTGAGATACGTTTCAAAATCGTCTTTATGAGCGCCCACGGAAGTATAGCCGAGTTCTCCGTCCTTTTCCCTGTTTTTTTCAAGCTCGCAAAATATCTCTTCTTCGTCTTCAGCCTGAAAAGACGGGATATATTTAAGTGAAAGCTCTTCTTTTCCGCCCGAGATCTCTTTTACCGACGCTGCCGAGGGTATCTCAAGCCTGGATATGTAGTTTTCTCTCGTTTTCGTTACAAGAAACGAGAGCTTAGCGAACCTTTCATCCCAAATATCAAGAGTTCTGATATCTCCTGATTTTAAAAGCGCGTTTCTCTGCTGCAGCGTTCTTGAAAAACGCGAAAGAAGCGAATAGTATACCGGTCTGAGCTGACATATCGAAATATCGACGAATTTTCTTCTGTTGTCGGGTCCGTTTTTTATCAGCGAAAGCTGTTCGGGATAAAAAAGAACGGTGTTGAAAGTGCCTATAAACTCTTTGGGGATCGTTTTTGCTCCGTTAAGATAAAGCTCTCTTCTTTTTTCGGCGTCAAATCTTACCTGAGCCGTCTGTTCTCTGCCGTCTTTTTCAAAAACAGCGGTTATTTCGGCTTTTGTTTCGCCCGAAATGATCAGCTCTCTGTCATTTGCACCGCGAAACGAACGGCATTCCGTAAAAAACCGTATCGCTTCCATAATATTCGTTTTTCCCTGGGCGTTTTTTCCGTAAAGAATATTAACGCCGTCTTCAAATTCCGCTTTTGCATACGGGATATTTCTGAAGTTTTTCAGCTCAAGCGATTTAAGGATCATGGATTACTTTGTGTTGAGTCTCATCGGCGCGAGAAGGAAAAGGAAAGAATCTCCTTCTTTGGGAAGAAAGCAGATAGACGAAAGAGGCGAATTGAGATTCATCGTCACTTCTTCGCACTCACACGCCGCAAGCACGGTAAGAAGGTTTCTGTTGTTTACGCCTATCTCTATCGGTCCGCCGTTTGTCTGAGTGATTATCTCGTCGTCAAAGCTGTGTCCGTCGGGCGTTTTGCAGGTAATGAAAATCCTGTTTGTTTCAAGACTTATTCTTACCGGAGCCTTCATTTTTTCATTTATGAGTACCGAAGCTCTCTCAACAGCCTTTTTTATCTCTTCCGTTTTTACAGTTACGGAATATTTGAAAGATTTCGGTATGATTGTGGAATAATTCATATATGCGCCGTCAACAAGTCTGGATATCATGACGGTATTGTCAAATTCAAAAACGATATGACGTCCCGTAAGGCCTATTTTTACTTCGCCGTCTTCGTTTTTCATTATTTTTATAAGCTCACCGAGCACTCTTCCCTGACAAAGGAACGAAATATCTTTATCGCTTTCGTATTTTTCTTTTCTCATCGCAAAACGGAAAGAGTCTGTGCAGACAACTTCGAGGATTCCGTCGTGAATATTGAAAAACGCGCCTGTGTAAACGCCTTTCACGTCGCTTTGAGATGCTGCAAAAACGGTCTGTCTGATAACGGAATGAAGCATTTTCTGCTCTACGGTGATATATTCGCAGCCTATAGCCGACGGTCTTTCGGGATACGTTTCGGCATCCATAATAGGAAGGATATATTCAGTCTTTCCTCCCTTTACCGTGATGGTTTTATTGTCGTTTTCGGCAAAATTGACGTAATCGGGGCCCATGCTTCTTATAATGTCAAGCAGCATTTTGGCGTCTACCGCAACCGTACCTGGAACGGAAACATCGCCTGAAACGGTGGTGGTTATACCGAGATCCATATCAAAGCCCGAAACGGTAATATTTCCGTCTTCTGAGGCATTTATAAGAAAGCATGAAAGCACGGGAAGGGCGTTTTTTGCCGGAATGCTTCTTGAGACTATGCTGAAAGTCTCATACAGCATCGTTCTGTCACATGAAAAATTCATAAGGTCCTCCTTTTCGGTCTGTATTAAATAACAGATAAAGTATTATTATTTTTGTAATAGTATGTAGTATGTGCTCAAACGGTGGAAAAGATGATTTTTTATTAAAATATCATACGTTTGCCGATATTTTACGGAGTGTGGATAATTATCGTATTACCGAAAATCAGATTTTCGCGTTTGAAACTGTGGACGTTGTGGAAAGATTTTGTATTTAACTGTGGATAATTTTTCTGTCAGGCTGTTAAAAATGTGGAAACGTGTTGATAACAGTGTTCAAACGGCATCACAGCTCTTTTACGTTTTTGATAACGGAATCTATCCTTGCCTTCAGAGCCGGATTCGTTTTTATCTTTTCATCTATTTTATGAACGGCGTGATGGACGGTAGAATGGTCTCTTCCGTTAAAAGTCTGTCCGATCTCGGGAAGAGAAAGATCTGTGACTTCTCTCATAACGTACATGGCGATCTGTCTTGCAAAAGTGATCGCTTCCATACGTTTTTTGCTCATTATGTCTTCTTCGGAAACGTTGAACTCACGGCTTATCTCTTTTATAACCTTGTCAAAAACAACCGGAGCAGGCTCGTTTTCGCTTGTTATGTCCTTTACTGCGCTGCTTGCAACCGATATCGAAGGCGGAAGATTGGAAATAAGCTGAAACGCCATTATCTTTTTGAGCACGCCTTCTATCTGACGGATGTTGTTTTTTATCTTCATTGCGATAAAATCAACAACATCGTCGGGAAGCTCGAGACCGTAAGTGGCGGCTTTCTGTTTTATGATGGCAACTTTGAGCTCGTATTCGGGAAGATAGATATCGGTAATGATTCCCATTTCGAAGCGCGAACGAAGTCTGTTTTCAAGAAGAGCGATATCTCTGGGCGGACGGTCGGACGCAAGAACGATCTGCTTGTTTGACTCGTAAAGAGCGTTGAAGGTATAGAAAAACTCTTCCTGCGTCGAATCTTTATTGGCTATGAACTGAATATCGTCTACAAAAAGAACGTCTATGCTTCTGTATTTGTTTTTGAATTCGGGCATAGTTTTGTTTCTGATGTTTTCTATCAGCTCGTTCGTGAATTCCTCACCGGTAATATATATTGTTTTATAAGTAGGAAAATTCACGGCGATCTCATTGCGAATCGCTTTGAGAAGGTGAGTTTTTCCAAGACCGGTGTTGCCGTAAATGAAAAGAGGGTTATATGCTTTTGCGGGATTTTTTGCTACTGCGCTGCATGCGGCGTATGCGTGCTTGTTCGATTCGCCCACAACGAAAGTGCTGAACGTATATTCGGGGTATATCGGTTCAACAAGGCTTTCTATCTCTATCTTCGGTGCCTCGGGCTTTTTCAGCGGTGTGGACGATGTGCGCTCTTCGGGCGTGATAACGTTTATTGACATGTCAAAACCGACCATCTCGGTAAGAACGGAGTTTATCAGGTCTTTGTATTTTGACATTATGATATCTCTCTGAAACGAAGAATCAACGAGCAGGACAGCGCAGAAATCAACATAGGAAACGGGGATGATCGGACGTATCCACAGATCCATCGCCTGTTTGCTGATATGCTCTGAAAGCCGCTCCACGGCAGCAGCCCATAAATTTTCAAAGGCTTTCATGATTGTCATCTCCTGCATATTATTTAACGGAAGCGGTCGGCAGATAACGCAACGTTTTTCCGTTATTATTTTTATTATATAAAATATAAATATATATAGCATTATAACATAAAAACAGCCGATAATCAAGTGCATTTTTCTTATTTGAGATAATTTTCGAAAAAAATTTAAAAAACGAATTTTCGCTATTGACAATTCGCGTTGAAATGTATTATAATATATTGACGCTCAAAATCTGCCCTCGTTTTCCTGAAGGGCGGCAGGAGCATATATGTGAAGACCCCGGAAAAGGAGGTTCGGTAAGAATGTTAAGAACATATCAGCCCAAAAAAAGGCAGAGAAGCAAGGTTCACGGCTTCCGTAAAAGAATGAAAACTGCCAACGGCAGAAAAGTTCTCGCGAGAAGACGCGCGAGAGGCAGAAAACAGCTTACGCTGTGATCGGTTAAAATGAAATATACGAAATCTATCAGGGACGACAGGGTATTTCGGTATCTTTACAGAAAGGGCGCATCCGTTGCGATGCCCACAGTTGTTGTATACTACCGTAAAAACAAACAGTCGGTAAATCAATTGGGTCTCACAACCGCAAAAAAAATCGGAAACGCAGTTCACAGAAACCGCGCGAGAAGACTTATGAGGGAAGCATACCGGCTGCTTGAACCCGATCTTGCGGGTTATTACGATATCGTGCTCGTTGCGCGAACGAAAACCCCTTTCGTTCTGATGGATGAAGTAAAACGCGATCTTGTCCGCGCCTTCGAAAAAGCGGGCATAATCGCACGGAATCAGGAGCAAAATGAAACTGAGGCAGATCCCTGCCAGAGCGGCTGTCGCGCTGATCAGAATATACAGAAATAATATTTCACCGTTCAAACCCCCGTGTTGCCGATTTACTCCGACCTGCTCGGAGTATGCGATCGAAGCGTTCAGGATTCACGGTTTTATAAGGGGGTTTTTTCTTTCGTTATGGAGAATTCTGCGCTGTAATCCGCTTTGCAAGGGAGGCTACGACCCCGTTCCCGAAAAAACAAGGAGAAACAAGCTGAGTAAATGGAAAGTATTTTAGATATTATTTATATCCCGCTCGCGTGGATATTCAAACTGTGCTATATGCTGGTTAATAATTACGGTCTTGCGATAATTCTTTTTGCGGTTGTCGCAAAACTCCTCATGCTTCCGCTCGGCATAAAGGGAGAAAAAGGCAGACTGAAAATGCAGGCGGTCCAGCCTAAGGTAAACGCTCTGCAGCAAAAATATAAGGGTGACACTAAAAACCCCAAGTATTCCGAGGAACTGCAGCAGCTTTATTCCGAAGAGGGCTACAACCCGATGTCGGGATGTCTCCCCACTCTTATCCAGCTCCCCATCATTCTCGGTTTGTGGAACGCTATCCGCCGTCCGCTCACATATATTGTGGGGCTCAATAAGCTTACAAACTACGCGATAGTGAATATTCTCAACGCAAGCGGAGTATCCAAGATCGTTGATGCTCTCGGCAACACCGATACTTCAAATTTTGACGCCGTTTCAAAATGGCTTCAGACAAACGAGATCCGCGTAGCCCAGGCGCTCAATGACAGCGACGTTTTCAATACGGTAAAGACCGGGCTTGAAGAATATGCCGCAAAACATCCGGACGCGGGATTTATAACCGAAATATCAACACTCAATCTTAATTTCCTCGGACTCGATCTCGGCATGACGCCGAGCGAATACATCAGCGCCGCCGGCTCTATCTTTATTTGGGCGACGCTTCTGCCTGTCATTTCAGGTCTGACATCGTTCCTTCTGAGTTATCTCACTCAGAAATTCAACGCGCAGCCTTCTCCCGACGGCAAAAAGAACGGCATGAACCTTCTTATGTACACTATGCCGCTGCTTTCTTTATGGCTCGCGTTCTCGTTCCAGACAGGCGTAGGCATTTACTGGATCACATCCAATATTCTTGCTATCGGACAGATCTTCCTTCTCAGGGCTATCGTTAAGCCGCCGAAGGAAAAAGAGAAGCCGCAAAAAGAGAAAAAACTGAACTACAATCAAATCGAAAAAATGAAGCGTATCGAAAAAGAGCGCGAAATACAGGATGCCATAACGGTTTCCGAAGAAGAACAGAAGACAGAATAACCGCGCTCAGACGCTTCCGAAAGGAAAAAAAGTGAAAAAGTCATTTACGGGCAAAACGGTCGAGGCTGCGGTAGAAAACGCCGCAAAAGAACTCGGTATGTCCAGCGATATGTTTACCTATGAGGTAGACACTTTGCCGAAAAAAGGTTTTCTCGGTATCGGTGCAGTTTTGGCGAAGATAGTTGTTAATTACGAAGTATCGGTAGAAGACAGGGTAGAAGAATACCTTGCCGGCCTTTTCAGAATAGTCGGTCTTGAAGGCTGCAAAACAAGCATAACCGTTGACGGCGACAATATCGGGATCACAATCGACGGCGACGATGCCGATATTTTCACACAGAGACAGGGCGAAGAGCTTGAAGCTCTGCAGTGGATCATTGCACTTTCTCTCAACCGCGACGGAGATACTAAATACAGAGTTACTCTCAACATCAACAATTACCGTGAAAAGATAAAAGAGCGTCTTGAAGCCCTTGCCGCAAAAACCGCAAAGCAGGTCCTCAAAACTCAGAGACGCGTAACGCTCAATCCCATGAGCGCATTTCAGAGACGTATAATTCACACATATCTTCAGAACGAAGAAAACATCACCACATATTCCGTAGGCAGCGAGCCGAACAGAAAAGTTGTCGTATCTTATCAGGGTGAAGACAGAAAGCCCCAGGGCGGCAGAAATTACGGAAAGAAAAACGGCGGAAAACAGCGTTACGACAATAATAAAAACGAATCAGGCGAAATAACTCTCGTTGAAGGCGAAAAGAGAGCTCCCAGACCCGCCGGTGACGCAAAACCCGTCGAAAAACGCGGAAATTACGGAAAAAAACCCTATAAAAAACAGTATTCCGACCGTAACCGTCAGCCGAGAAAAGACGCTGCGCCGGATATGGCGTCAGCTCCCTCAGAGCCGACAGTGGAACTTCGCGCCGGAGAAAAGAGAGCGCAGAGACCTGAAAAGATCGAAGCGGGAAACTGATTATGAAAAATGAAACGATTGCCGCGCTTTCAACCGCGCCGTATAAAGCGGCGTTAGGTGTGATACGCATGTCGGGCAACGATGCCGTTCCGATAGCGCAAAAAGTGTTTTCACGAGAGCTGCGGTCAGCCCGGTCGTCTTCAGTCATACACGGAAATATCGTCGACGGCCGTGAGACCGTTGACGATGTTCTTGTTTCGGTATTTTATGCGCCGAACAGTTTTACGGGCGAGGACACGGTTGAGATATCATGTCACGGCGGCGTATACAATTGCTCGCGCATCCTTCGTCTTCTGATAAAAAACGGAGCGAGACAGGCGAAAAACGGCGAATTTACAAAGCGCGCATTTCTTAACGGCAAACTCGACCTTCTGAAAGCCGAAGCGATAATCGATCTTATAGACAGCGAAACAAAAACCGAGGCGACCGCTGCGATAAACAGATTGAAAGGCGGACTTTCGGACAAAATAAACGACATCCGCGAAAAACTTATCGATATTTCCGCGCGTTTGCTGGCGTTTATAGATTATCCCGACGACGAGATCGAGGATACGGACGCTGACGAGATGCGAAAAACCGTTCTATACGCATATTCAGAGCTTGAAAAGCTTATAAGATCCTATGATTCGGGCAGACTTATCAAGGACGGCGTAAAAACCGTTATTGCCGGTAAGCCCAACGTAGGTAAAAGCATGCTTATGAACAGGCTTCTGGGTGAGGACAGGTGCATAGTAACGTCCGCAGCGGGAACAACGCGAGACGTTATTGAAGAAAAGGCGGAAATAGGCGGCGTAAAGCTTCGTCTTTTTGATACTGCGGGGCTTCGCGACACCGATAACGAAGCGGAAAAGATAGGCGTTGAAAAAACTCTCGGCAAGCTTGAAGAGGCAAAGCTGATACTTTGCGTTTTTGATATGACAGAAAAAACCGTTGATGTTCCGGAAAAGATATCCGGGGCGACGGCAAAAAAAATAGCAGTTTTCAACAAGCTTGACCTTACATCCGAAAAGCCCGGTATTCCCGCCGGATTTGACCGCGTCGTTTATATCAGCGCAAAAACGGGAGAAGGGGAAGAGGATCTTGAAAAAGCGGTGGCAGAGCTTTTTCCGCTGTCCGAAACTGCGGCGGAAAGCGAAATGCCGGCGAATATCAGGCAGTTTGAGTGCCTTGTTGCTGCAAAAAACGAGCTTGAGCACGCGGTCGAAAATATAGGCATCACGCCGGACGCGCTGCTTTGCGATATTGAAGGCGCGATAGGCGCGCTTGGTGAAATGACGGGAAAAACGGTATCGGAAGAGATAATAGAGAATATTTTCTCCCGGTTCTGCGTCGGAAAATAAAAAACGCTCGATTCCTTAAGAAAGGGACCAGACCATGATCATACTAGACGAATACAAACTTAAAATCGAAGATTACAGAAAACAGGCGAAGGATCTTGCTTCCGCCATGAAAACCGATGCGCTCGAAGAAAGACTTGCAGAAATCGAAAAGCTTGTCGCCGCACCGGACTTCTGGAACGATATGGAGCGTTCGCAGAAGCTTCTTGTAGAGCAGAAAACAATTAAAGAAAAGCTCAACAGATACAAATATCTTCTCGGACTTATCGATGACGCCGAAACGCTTGCCGAAATGGCGCAGGATGAAGGCGTTGAGGAATACGAAAACGATATGGGTGAAACGGCTCGCACGATAGAAAAAGAGTTTGAAAAACAAACTCTCGAAACGCTTCTCAACGGCGAATATGATGCGAACAACGCGATTTTAACGCTTCATGCCGGCGCAGGCGGGACTGAAGCTCAGGACTGGGCTCTCATGCTTTACCGTATGTATTGCAGGTTCGGAGAACAGCATAACTATAAAGTAAAAACTATAGATATCCTCGACGGAGAAGAGGCGGGCATAAAGAGCGCAACGGTAGTTATTGAAGGACCTAACGCATACGGTTATCTTAAGTCCGAAGCAGGCGTTCACCGTCTTGTAAGGATATCCCCGTTTGACGCGTCGGGCAGAAGACATACGTCTTTCGCTTCTGTCGAGGTAATGCCCGAGATCACGGACGACAAAAACATAGAGATACGCGAAGAAGATATAAAAGTAGAAGCGCACAGGGCGTCGGGTGCAGGCGGTCAGCACATAAACAAAACGGACTCCGCCATAAGAATAACGCATATACCCACCGGAATCGTCGTAGGCTGTCAGAACGAACGTTCGCAGAAGCAGAATAAAGAGCAGGCGCTCAAAATGCTGAAATCAAAGCTTCTTGAGATCAAAGAGCGCGAACATCTCGACAAGATAGAGGATATAAAAGGCGACCAGATGCAGATCGCTTGGGGCTCGCAGATACGTTCCTACGTATTTATGCCGTATACTCTTGTAAAAGACCACAGAACAAATTATGAAATGGGCAACGTAAACGCCGTTATGGACGGAGCGCTCGACGGATTCATCGACGCATACCTCAGATATATCAAAAACGGCGAAAACGAATAAGGAGAAAAGATGGATCTTCACATCGAAACGCGCCGCGGAGGCATTATAGATTTTACCGTACCGTGGGTAACGGTGCTTATTTCGGGGCTTATAGGCGCGCTCATTACGGGCATTGCCGTATTCCGTCCCCGTAAAAACTGATGGAACTGACAAACCTTTCCGTTATACGCGGTCTTTGCGAAAAATACGGATTTGAGTTTTCAAAAACTCTCGGTCAGAATTTTCTTATCAATTCTTCCGTTCCTGCCAGAATCGCGGAAGGCGCGGAAATTGACGGAAAGTTCGTTCTCGAGATAGGGCCCGGGTTCGGCTGTCTGACAAAAGAACTGTGCATGCGCGCAAAAAGCGTTGTTTCGGTTGAAATAGACAGATCTCTTTTGCCGGTTCTTTCCGAAACGCTTGCGGAGTGTGAAAACCTTGAGATCATAAACGACGATATTCTCAACGTTGATATCGCGTCTCTTTGCGAAAAATACGGAGAAAGCGGCGTTGACGTTTGCGCAAATCTGCCGTATTATATCACAACGCCCATCATCATGCAGCTTCTTGAAGGCGGCGCTCCCGTAAGATCGGTAACGGTAATGGTGCAAAAGGAACTTGCAAAACGCTTCGTTTCGCCCCCCGGATCACCTGATTACGGCGCAGTTACGGCGTCTGTAATGTATCACACGAAACCGAAGCTTCTTTTCGGCGTTTCCGCAGGCTCGTTTTATCCCGCACCGAACGTTGATTCCGCGGTTATCAGGCTTGACGTGATACCCGAAAGCGAACGCGTAAAGGTCAGGGATAAAGAAACGTTTTTCCGTGTGATCCGCTCCGCATTTGCAATGCGAAGAAAAACGCTTGTGAATAATTTATCCGCAGGTTTTTCCTTATCGAAAAGCGAAGCATCGGATATACTTTCATCTCTTTCCATCCCTGTTTCCGTTCGGGGAGAAGCATTGGGAATTGAAGATTTTGCGAGAATTTCCGACAAAATCAGCGAAAATAAGAGCATAGCCTTATAAATCTTTATATTTTTACCGAAAATCTTTTGAAAATGAAAAAGCAGACATTTTTTATGTCTGCTTTTCTTTTATTATCTGTTCGTTTTTATTACTTCCTTGCCGCCCATATACGGTCTGAGCGGTTCGGGAATTCTGACTGATCCGTCTTTCTGAAGATTGTTTTCAAGGAAGGCTATGAGCATTCTCGGAGGAGCTACGACGGTGTTGTTTAGAGTATGCGCAAGATAGTTGCCGTCTTTGCCTCTTATCTTTATGTTCAGTCTGCGCGCCTGGGCGTCGCCGAGGTTGGAGCATGAACCTACTTCAAAATACTTCTTCTGGCGGGGAGACCATGCTTCAACGTCAAGGCTCTTGACCTTCAGGTCGGCAAGGTCACCCGAGCAACATTCAAGCGTTCTTACGGGGATATTGAGCGAGCGGAAGAAGTCTACGCTGTTTTTCCAGAGTCTGTCAAACCACATCGGGCTGTCTTCGGGTTTGCAGACAACTACCATTTCCTGTTTTTCAAACTGGTGGATCCTGTATACGCCACGTTCTTCAATGCCGTGAGCGCCTACTTCTTTTCTGAAACACGGAGAATAGCTTGTGAGAGTGAGCGGAAGCTTGTCTTCATCGGTAAACGAATCAATGAATTTGCCTATCATCGAGTGCTCGCTCGTGCCTATAAGGTAAAGGTCTTCGCCTTCGATCTTATACATCATGTTTTCCATTTCCGCAAAGCTCATAACTCCCGTAACAACGCTTGAGCGGATCATAAACGGCGGAACGTAGTATGTAAAGCCTCTGTCTATCATAAAATCACGCGCATATGAGAGGATCGAAGAGTGAAGACGCGCGATATCGCCGCAGAGATAGTAAAAACCGTTTCCGCTCGTTTTTCTTGCGCTGTCAAGATCTATACCGTTGAAGCTTTCCATTATATCAACGTGATACGGGATCTCAAAATCGGGAACGACCGGTTCGCCAAACTTTTCTATCTCAACGTTTTCGCTGTCGTCCTTGCCGATGGGAACGGAGGGATCGATAATATTCGGTATAACAAGCATTATTTCTCTGATTTTTGCTTCGAGCTCCGGTTCAAGCGCTGAAAGACGTTCAAGTTCGCCAGCAATTTCGGCAACTTCTTTTTTTACCTGTTCCGCCTCGTCTTTTTTGCCCTGAGCCATCAGTGCGCCTATCTGTTTGCTTACGGAATTTCTCTTTGCTCTGAGTGTGTCGCCATTTGCTTTTGCCTCACGGTACTGCGCGTCAAGTTCGATCACTTTGTCAACAAGCGGCAGTTTTTCGTCCTGAAATTTCTTTTTTATGTTTTCTTTTACCGCTTCGGGGTTCGATCTTACAAATTTTATATCAAGCATGGTTTTTCTCCTTTTTATTTTATTTCAAGCATTTCAATCAATGTGTTGAAGTCGTCTTCGTCGTAATATTCTATAATTATCGTTCCGCCTTTTTTTGAAGGAGCGATCTTTGTTTTGCGGCCGAGTCTTCTGGACAGTCCGTCTTCGATCTCAGCATAGTAAATATCGTTTTTCCGCTCTGTTTTCGCTGTTTTCTTATCCGGCAATTTCGCCAGATTTTCTATTTTTCTTACCGGAATATCTTTTTCGGCGATTTCCTTTGCGAGAGCGATAAGCTTTTCTTTCGTATATCTTTCCGTCAGCGGCAGCAGCGCGCGAGCGTGTCCCGAGCTGATCTTTCCGGTCAGAACAAGGTCGAGAATTTCATCAGGCAATGCGAGTATTCTCATTGCGTTCGCAACGGCAGGTCTTGATTTTCCTACCCTTTTTGCTATCTGCTCCTGGGTGAGCGAATAGTCTTCGGCAAGCGTTTTATATCCTCTCGCCTCTTCAACAGCGTTGAGGTCTTCGCGCTGCAGGTTTTCTATAAGCGCAAGCTCAAGAGCCGTTTTGTCGTCTATTTCCCTTATTATTACGGGCACCTCTTTAAGCCCCGCCATTCTTGATGCTCGCCAGCGTCTTTCACCGGATACTATTCTGTATCTTTCGCCGTTTTTACGGACGGTTATCGGCTGTATAAGCCCGTGTTCCGCGATTGACGACGACAGCTCTGCGATTTTTTCTTTATCAAAATGCTTTCTCGGCTGCTCTCTGTTCGGCTCGACGTCGGATATGGGAACGTATATTATCTGCCCCTCTTCTGCCGCGATATCTAGCGAGTTTTCCGCAAAAAGATCTTCGAGGCCGCGGCCAAGACCCGTCTGTTTTTTCATTTCTTCCTTCCGTTCCTTTTTATGAATTCATCGGCGAGCGTATAGTATGCCGCCGTGCCTTTTGCGCCTTTATCGTAGTAATTTACAGGCTTTCCGTGACTCGGCGCTTCGGTTATGCGTATGTTTCTGGGTATGATAGTTGAAAACATTTTATCCGAAAAATACTTTTTTACTTCCGAGAGCACCTGTGCCGTCAGATTCAGCCTGCCGTCATACATCGTTATGAGCACTCCTTCGATATCAAGCGACGGATTATAGAGGCGTTTTACCTGCTTTATCGTCGTTGTCAGCTGCGAAAGCCCTTCGAGAGCAAAAAATTCGCACTGTATCGGTATTAGGATCGTATCCGCCGCCGTGAAGCAGTTGAGTGTCAGCAATCCCAGAGACGGAGGACAGTCTATAAAAATATAATCAAAGTCTTTTGCGTAAGAAAGCGCTTTTTTCAGCCTTGATTCTCTTTTTTCTTCGCTTACAAGCGATATCTCCGCACCCGCAAGACCGATTGACGACGGTATCACGGACAGATTTTTATACGGCGTTTTATGTACAGCCGAGGCAAACAAAGCCTCGTCACAGTTTTCCGCAACTATTATATCGTAAGAAGAAATTTCTGCTTTTTTCTTGTTTATGCCGCATCCCGTCGTTGCGTTCCCCTGAGGGTCGAAATCAACGAGAAGGACTTTGACGTTGTTTTTTTCAGCCAGACATGATGCGAGGTTTACTGCGGTCGTTGTTTTGCCTACTCCGCCCTTCTGGTTTGCCACTGCTATGATTTTTCCCAAACTGTCCCCTCCTTTTTCGGCTTATCTGATTATATCACCTTTTGCTGTGAAAATCAAGCCCGAAAAAGCATTTTCATTATTTTTAACTGTGTTTCACGTGAAACATTTTCTTTCGTCAGCTGTTTTTAAGCTTTTCCCTGAGTTTTTCCTGGATCTCCTCCGCAAGCGGCTGTGAAAACTCGTTTATAAAGTTGGGCTGCTCGTTTCTGTCATCCACAAGGATCGCATCACATTCTGCAAGTATCCTCCCCGCTTCATCGCGCATGTGCATTACGGTGTCAAGCTGACCTAGATGTATTTTTTTGATCCCGTCAACTATAGTCGGGTCGTCAATGATCTGCGTATCGGTTATAAATCTTACTTTTCTTCCCGAAGAACCTGTCATGTTTTTATAAGCATAGTAGTAAAGGTCATGAAGGTCCTGCGGAGGCTCTTTCAGAAGAAAATCGAGCGTGTTTACGAAAATAACGTCTGTTTCGTCGCATTCTTTTCTAGGTTCGGCGTTTTTGTAAAGATCCTTGAATTTTGACAGATACGTCGCGCCGTATTCTTCCAGATCTTCAAGCTCCCAGTTAACAGTCTGTATAACCGTTACTCCCGACCGCGCCGAAAGCTCGACCTGTTTGAGATATTCTTTGAATATGTCTTCTCCCTGCCACGAACCGTCGGTTTCCATGGCGATTTTTTTATCTGAGAGCGAATCAAGAAGATCTACCGAAAAATCGTGGGGCCACAGTGGTGCATCCGTTATCTGAATAACGTCCGCGGTTGTTTCACGTGAAACAACGTAAGGATCGAAAAAGCCTCTGTAAAAGGCTGCCGAAGTATCCCAGAAACTGCTTATCTGCAGAATAACGGGAACAGAAGGATCAGCGATGCGGAATATTTCTGCAGAAAGATTTGAGAGATCTATAAGCGTCTGCTGTTTGAAAAGCTTCCAGTCATATTCAAACGCCGAACGGATGTTTTCAGGCTTCATGTTGCCGATAGCCTCGAAAGAATCGTAGCTTTTCTCGAAATATGCGTTTACCTCTTCGATCGAAGCGTATTTTCCGCGGAGAAAATCAACGAATGCGCTGATGGCTGACGGCGAATAGTCAAGATCGACCAGTGAAGAGTATTCCATTTTTGCAAAACAGTCTGTTCGGATAGACCAGCCGGTGAGACAGTCTGAGTATCTGTCCGAAAAATGTGCAGCAAAGTAGCCTAGCGTGTTTGCGATCGTTTCGAGATTGCTCTGACTGTTTAAGGCAAGAAACGAACCGCGTATATCGTCGTAACGGTATATCTCCCCGTCCGAAGTCTGCTGATACTCAAGCTCGTCCTTCCATTCAAGACGTTCGCTCCAGAAAAGAAGGCTGAGACTGATCTTAAGTCCGGCATCTTTGAAAACGTCTATAACGGAATCGGTCTCCGAAAAGCGGAATACACCGCGTTCGGGCTCGATATCGCTCCATAAAACAACTATTTCAACGTTATCAAAACCGCATTCTTTGATTTTGTCGCAATACTGCTTTGCGTAATCGGGAGAAGGTATCTGCCAGCTGAAGAGAGTTATCCCCACCGTTGACTGCACCTGAGCGGGTTTGACCTCCTGAACGCTGTCGGGCTTGTATATTTCCGTTTCGGGAACGGGACCGGGAACGTAAATGTTCCTTTCGCAGGAACAAAACGAGAGGGCCAGAAAAAGCATGGCAAGAAAAAGAGAAAATCGTTTTTTCAAATCATCTACTCCTTGGGTGTGTCTGCAGGTTATATTAATATAGTTAAATATAAACGTCGTTAATATCTTCGTTGGTGATCTTTAAACCGTATTATACCATATTTATATGAAAAAAACAATAACGAAACCGAAAATTTCGCCGATCTATTTCATTTTTGCTGATTTTATGATAAAATCTATGCCATTGCGACCCTGTGTAAAGCTAAAATATCACGAATAGTGTAAAACAACATTCTGTTGACTGTTTTCGGACCGTTATTTTTGCAACTTACAACCGAAAAAACGCAACTTACTCTTAAAGGGGTTGACGAAAAAGAGATTTTGGTTTATACTTCAGTCATAAAGAAGAGGGAGGTGACTGCATTGAAGATTCATATCGAACAGGACGACAGATTCACGGAACCCGAAATAACGATAAAGTGCAATGCGGTCGACCCGAATCTTGACCGTCTTATTTCTTCGATACGCCTTTTCGCAAACACGATAAGCGGAAGAAAAGACAATGCCACGTATTTTATAAGCCTTTCGGACGTTTTTTATTTTGAAACAACAGACAAAAAAATGTTTTTTTATACCGCTGACGACGTGTATGAAACGAACCTCAAGCTTTATGAAGTTGAAGAGCGGTTCAGCAATACGCCGTTTGTGCGGGTAAGCAAAAGTTTTATAGTAAACCTTCGTAAGGTCGCCAGCATCCAGACAGAAACAAACGGAAGGCTTATAGCTCAGTTAATCAATAAAGAAAAGATAGTTATTTCCCGTCAGTACGTATCGCTGATTCGTGAAAAACTCGGTGTCGGGGGCAGTTGAGATGAAAAAGAATATTTTTGAAAAACTCAGATTGTTTTTCCGCACGCTGTTTTTTATTCTGGGCGTAATGCTCATCCCGATTCTTATCCTTGATCTTCTACGTCCGCAAAACGATTATACCATGCTCTGGTGGGCAGTTGTCTTTTCCGCCCTGCTTACGGTTATCGATACTGTTTTCGACTGGATCCCCGTGTTCCGCGAAAAACTGCTTTTAAAGCGCATTTCCCTTTTTGTGGCAATGACGGTGGTTTTGATGGGAACGTCATGGATCATGGGTATCATAGACACCGTTCCGACTCTTCTCTACGGCGTGGCAGGCTGCCTGATAGCGGCAGTTCCGGCGACTGTGATACTTTATTTTGTGGATAAGAAAAACGCAGACACGCTCAACGACAGCCTGCGCAGATACAACAACAGCGGCGATAAAGACGAATTCTGAATACTGTTACGTTTTTTTCATATATTATGTTTTCCTCCTTTCTTTACTAATGAAAATGCGAAAAACTCCGAATATACTTCGGAGTTTTTTGTGGTTTTATATTAGTTTTTTTCAGGACTCATCGAGAGTTCTGCCGTATGCTGGCAGGAATTCTTCCATAAAAACGTGCAGCGCAGGCAGCGGGTTTGACTCAAGCTTTTTGTAAATTTTCTTTTCGGCTGCGGAAAACTCGGTATTTCCGGCATTTATCTCGGAAACGCATTTGATATACGCCGAAAGAGTGTCTGCGGCTTTTACGTACGGCCATTCCGGGGCGGACTCTGCATCCAGGATCTTTTCATAGTCCGGCTTAAGGTAATCGGGCAGTCTTTTCAGAAGAATTTTTCTTGCGTGGTCTTCGATCATGCCGTAGCTTTTGCGAAGCTCGGGAGTTCCGTATTTTATCGGAGTTGGCATATCTCCCGTAACGATCTCTGAGGCGTCGTGGTAAAGCGCGAGAACAGCCGCTTTTTCCGCGTTTACCTCTTCGCCGAAGCGCTTGTTTGCTATCGTTGCGAGCGCATGGGCAAGAACCGCTGTTTCATGCGAATGCTGCTGAAGGTTTTCCCTCTCGGTGTTTCGCATAAGTCCCCAGCGGTTTATATATTTCATTCTGTTTATGACTGCGAAAAAAGTGTGCATTCTGCGTCTGCTTCCTTTTGCTTTTCGATATATTTGGAAAGAAGCGTATGGATCTTTTCGTGAGAATTGAGTATGGAGGTAACGGAGCGGTTCTGATGTGTTGCGCGAATGAAGTATGCAACATATTTTGAAACGTCTACGCTGAGATACCACGGTCTTTCAAGAAGGTCCGGGCGCTGGAAGGTGAGGTTGGTTGAGAGAAGAAGATCGAAAAGTCCTTCCTTGTAAGCCTTATCGAATCTTTCAAGTCCAGCGGTGAAAAGACCGTATGTTGCTGAAAGGAAAATTCTTCTTGCGCCCTCTTTTTTGAGGTCTTCGGCAAGTCCGAGAAGGGAATCTCCCGAAGCTACGATGTCGTCTGAAACGAAAACGTCCTTTCCTTCGATAGGCGCTCCGAGATATTCGTGCGCAACGATCGGATTTCTGCCGTTTACTATGCGGGAATAGTCTCGGCGTTTATAGAACATACCGAGGTCTATGCCCATGATGGAGGAATAGAATATATTCCTCTGCATTGCGCCTTCGTCGGGCGAAACGACCATAAGATGATCTTTATCTATTTTTAAGTCGTCAACTTTGCGCAGCAGCGCTTTGAGGACCTGATAGTTGGGCATAGCGTTGTCAAAACCCATAAGGGGAACGGCGTTCTGCACTCTCGGGTCGTGCGCGTCAAATGTGATAACGTTGGAAACTCCCATATTCTGAAGTTCCTGCAAAGCGTGCGCAGCGTCAAGCGACTCTCTTGCGCTTCTTTTATGCTGTCTGCCGCCGTAAAGCGTGGGCATGATAACCGTTATTCTTTCAGCTTTGCCGCCTATCGCCGAAATAACGCGTTTAAGATCCTGAAAATGATCGTCCGGCGACATGGGGGCTTCAAACCCGTACATATTGTATTTGCAGTTGTAGTTTCCAACGTCCGTTAGAATATAAATATCATATCCTCTTACGGATTCTGTGAGTATTGCTTTTGCGTCGCCCGTATTGAATCTTGGGCACGACGCTTTCAGCAAAAGCGATTTTCTTGAATTTTCATCGTTTTTTGCCTCGGGCTTAGCCTCATAATACCATGACATGAGGTGTTTGTCGATCTTTTCTCCGAGTTCCTTTGCGTTGTCCATCGCAATGATGCCGATGGGAAAATAATTGTTCTGCAAATCGAACATTGATATGGGTTGACCTTCCATGCTGCTTCCTCCCGATCCTCTTCTGCTTTTTTCGATAATCTCTCTTCGATAATCTCTCTATGATATTTTATATATTATAATATAATAATCTTCAAAAATCAAGGCGTTTGCATAAAGTTAAAAAAAAAATCAAAGATTGGCATGTTTGAGCGGTTTTTGCGTCTATTGACTTTTTTTTTCGCATGTGGTATATTTTTATAATAAAACGCCCGCCGGAGTCTTTCCGGCGGACAAATATATCAGTTAAAGAAAATATTTGAAAAATAAGTAACGGTGTTCGCCCCGTTGATATAGTGTATCCCCGCCGCGGCGGCCTCTTTATAAACCATGATACCGTAGCTTTCTACTGAAGGCATCATCGTTTCGGGAAAACGGCAGGGCGCATCCGGATAAGTGCATTTTTCGCAGTTGCCGCAGCCTTCGGACGAAAGAGCGAAAAAGTCGTCTCCGAACATTTCCTGATAAAGCGCTCTCACTTTTTTGGAAACCGCGCGGTGGCGCGCCATCGCTTCGGTCATTCCCTCAAAGTCGAAAGAATCTTCAAGATCGCTTTTTGTTGAGAACACAAGCACGTTTTTATATTTCATGCAGCGTTCTTTGCATTCTTCCTCGGTGCCGCAGCCCGGAGGACAGCACCACGTTTTTGCGTATGATCCGCACCTGTTTACGGCGCACATTTCTCTTACTTCATGTTCGAACGGAACTTTCTCTATGGGTATGATGCCGTATTCGTGAACGCCGAGCTCTTTTATTTTAGCAAGGAATTCCTCGTTCATCTTTCATTCTCCTTTTTTGCGATTATCTCGAGTTCTTCGGTGATATGTTTCAGCGCTCCGTCTTTGAACGGAGACATGAATCCCGCGTCCGAAACAAGCTCGGTAAAATATTTCGAGCCTGCTGCCGTCACAAACCGGTCGTAACGCGCAAACGCGTCTTTATAGTCTTTGAGCATTGCGATAAGAAAATCAAACGCAACGGTCTGGGCAAGGCAGTAATCGATATAGTAAAACGGACGTTCGTAAATGTGGCTCTGATACTGCCAGCGGCCGCCCTCTTCCATATACGCTATCCCTTCGTTCGACATATACGGACGGAACTTCGCTTCAAGGTCAAGCCAGAGCTTTTTCCTTTCGGCAGGCGTCATTTCGGGGTTTTCGTATACGCACTGCTGGAAGTAGTCGACCATTGTTCCGTACGGAATGAAAGAGATTGCGTTGTTGAGATGCATAGCACAGTATTTTTCCGAGTTTTCTCCGAAGAAAAGCGGCATCCACTTCCACGCGAAAAATTCCATTGACATCGAATGGACTTCCGCCGTTTCCATGCCGAACCTGCGAAGCTCGGGCAAAAGAGGTCCGTTCATTGCCTTATACGCGGCTATGGCATGGCCCGCTTCATGAGTCAGAACGTCTATATCTCCGTATGTTCCGTTGAAGTTCGCGAAAATAAACGGCATTTTATAGTCAGGCAGATCCGTGCAGTATCCGCCGCCGGATTTTCCCTCTCTTGCGGTAACGTCGAAAAGATCGTGGTCGAGCATGAAGTCGATAAATTCGCCTGTCAGGGGCGACATTTCCTTATACATCCTTCTGCCGTTTTCAAAAATCTCTTCCGGAGTTCCGACGGGTTCGGGGTTGCCCTCTTTGAAGGTTACAGGATCGTCGTAAAGCATGATTCGGTCAACGCCGAGATTCTGCGCCTGTTCCGCTTTTCTTTCGCATACAAACGGGACCCAGTCTCTGAGGACCTGCTCGCGGAAAGCCGCGATATCCTCAGGCGAATAACAGTCTCTGCCCATGCGGTAATAGCCGAGTTCGACGTAGTTTTTATATCCCATTTTTTTCGCCATACGGTCGCGGACTTTTACCATGCGGTCGAAAATATCGTCGAACTTATCTGCGTTTTTCTTCATCCATTCGCCCTGCGCGCAGAAGGCGGCTTTTCTTGTTTCTCTGTCAGGGCATTCCTTGAATTTGCCGAGCTGAGGAATATTGTATTCTCCTCCGTTAAAAGGTATCTTTGCGGACGAAAGAAGCTTTTTATACTCGGTCTGAAGCTTCGCCTCTTCAACGCAGTCTTCCGCAATTACGGGCGAGAAAGATTTGAGCGATATCTCATAGTCTTTGAAAAGTTTGGGAGAAAGCGCTTTTTCGAGCTCGGGACGGAATTTTGATTCAAGCATTTTTTTGCTGAAAACAACGTTCAGCTCTTCAAGAGCCGGAGCGTTTTCGTTCATCCATTCCATCTCGTCAGAGTAGAATTTATCTCTCGTGTCAAGAGTAAAACGTATATATGCAAGCGAGCTCTGCGTAGATACCGTTTCGCCCATTGCAATAAATTCGTTGTAAATTTTAAGCTGTTCCCCGACGGTAGACGCATTGTCAAAGGCTTCAAAAAGCTGTTTTGCGCGCGCTTTGAAGCCGTCGATGTCGGGTCTGACGTATTTTATCTCGGAAATCTTCATTTTTTTGGACCCCTTTCATCGTGTTTTTCGGAATTTATTCGCCCTTATACTCGAATTCCGAAAAAACGTCGGTCTTGTTTTCATATTCGGGAGAGAAAACGACAAGCGTGAGAGGTTTTTTAAGATCAAGGCTGAAAATGCCCATTATCGATTTTGCGTCAACGGTGTAGCGGCCCGACTTTATATCGAGTTCGCACGGAAACGTTGCAGCGATATCAACGAATTTTTTAACTTTTTCGACGGAATCAAGAAGTATCGTCATGATTTTAGTCTCCTTTGCAAAAAGCTCTGCACAGAGCCTTAAATTAAGTTAAAGTATAGCAGATTATTTATTATAAGTCAAGGTTTTAATGATGAAAAAGATGCGAAAAAAGACTCTTTTTTCGCCGAAACCGAAAGGGACCGGACAATATGACTTTTTATATCCATACACTCGGATGCAAGGTAAATCAGTATGAAAGCGGAGCGATAGCCCGCAGCTTCACAGAAAACGGCGCGATCCCCGCAAAGGACGGGGAAAAATGCGACGTATATATCGTGAATACGTGCGCAGTCACCGAGGAAAGCGTAAGAAAATCAAAGCAGGCGGTCAGACGCGCAAAAAGAAGCAATCCGGACGGCGTCACGGTCGTCTGCGGATGCGCGCCGCACTCTGACCCGGGCTTTGCCGCCGCAATACCTGAGGCGGATATCATAATCGGAAACGTTGGCAAAGCAGACGTTTTCGGACTTGTTTCGAAATATCTCGAAACGGGCAAAAAAACAGTTGAAATAGGCGATATTTCAAAAGAAAGATCATTTGAGAAAATGAGAACGGGCAAAACCGAAAAAACGAGGGGCGTTCTCAAAATTCAGGACGGCTGCAACAATTTTTGCGCCTACTGTGTTATTCCGTTCACGCGCGGAAGGATACGTTCGAAAGATATAGACGAAGCAGAAAAAGAGGCTCGGGAGCTGGTCTGCGAGGGCTGCAGGGAAATAATTCTTTCGGGTATCCATCTGGACAATTACGGCAAAGAGACCGGCAGATTCGATCTTTGCGACCTTCTTTTGCGTCTCTCGGATATCGACGGGCTTGAAAGAGTGCGTCTTGGGTCTCTCGAACCCGTCTTTATAACCGAAGAGAACGTTGAAAAAATGAAAAAAGTCAAAAACCTGTGCCATCATTTCCACCTTTCTCTGCAAAGCGGATGCGAAAAAACACTGCGCGCAATGAACAGGCACTATACTCCCGAAGAATTTCTTTCGGCGGTAAAACTGCTGAGAGATGCTTTTGAGGAATGTTCCGTCACAACGGATATAATAACGGGGTTCCCTGGTGAGACGGACGAAGATTTCGGTGTATCTCTCGAATTCGCAAAAAACGCCGGCTTTGCAAAGGTTCACGTTTTTCCGTATTCCGAAAGAAAAGGCACCGCGGCAGCCTTGATGGAAAACAGGGTCCCGAAATCAGTCAGAGACGAGCGCTGCCGAAAAATGATCGCCGCGTGCGCCGAAAGTGAAGAAAACTATAAAAAAGCGCTTATCGGCAAGGTGAAAAAAGTGCTTTTCGAAACAGAAAAGGACGGCGTTTATACGGGATATACCGAAGAATATGCCGAGGTCCGGGTAAAGTCCGAAAAAGATATCCGCAATCTTATCCTTCCCGTAAAGATAACGGATGTGCGTGACGGAGCGGCGGAGGGCGTAACGGTATGAAATTTTCCGTTTCTGCCTATTGAATTAATAAAAGAAATATGTTATAATAAAAAATAAATCAAAATTCCGGCAAACTGCATAAAAATAAAAAAACGGCGGGTAATAACGATGGTTTACAGAATATATTCCGAAAAGAAAAAAGAATATGCCGTAGAAGCGGGCGCGCTGGCGGCTGACCTTGCAAGAACGCTCGGCGCGGACGTGAAGAGCGTGCGCATATTCAACAGATACGACGTGGAAGGCGTTACGGAGGAGGATTTCGGACGCGCAAAAAGACTGATTTTTTCCGAGCCTAACGTTGACGACGTTTATGAAACTCTTCCCGCGGCGGAAGAAGGCGAAAGAATGTTCGCCGCCGAATATCTGCCAGGACAGTTCGACGTTCGCGCAGATTCGTGCGCACAGTGCTTTTCTCTTCTTACCGGCAAAGAGCGTCCGACCGTCAGAAGCGGCAAGGTGTATGCGATAAAAGGCGATATTTCGGACGAAATGTTCGAAAAGATAAAAAAATACCTCATCAACCCCGTTGAATCGAGAGAGGCGTCTTTTGAAAAGCCGCTGACGCTCGAAACGGAATATGATATTCCCACCGAAGTTGAGACTCTTTACGGCTTCACTACTCTTGACCGCGCCGCGCTTGAAAAATTCGTTCACGGCTACGGTCTTGCCATGGACGTTGACGATATCGTATTTTTGCAGGACTACTTTAAGAACACCGAGGAACGCGATCCGACCGTAACGGAAATACGCATGATAGATACATACTGGTCAGATCACTGCCGTCACACCACGTTCTCCACGGTTATAGACGATGCCGCGATAGACGTTGCATATATCAAGGACGCGTATAACAAATATCTCTCCTACCGCGAAGAGCTAGGCACAAGCAAGCCCGTCTGCCTTATGGATATAGCCACCATCGGAGGAAAACTGCTGAAAAAACGCGGCATACTGAAAGATCTCGACGTTTCTGAAGAGATAAACGCATGTTCCGTAAAAATCAAGGCGAAGGTCGACGGCGTTGAAAGAGACACTCTGCTTATGTTCAAAAACGAAACGCACAACCACCCCACCGAGATCGAACCTTTCGGCGGAGCGGCAACGTGCCTTGGCGGAGCGATAAGAGATCCTCTTTCCGGACGTGCATACGTTTATCAGGCAATGAGAGTTACGGGAGCCGCCGATCCCCGCGTTCCGTTTGAAAAAACGCTTAAAGGCAAGCTGCCTCAGAGAAAAATAACCACGACAGCCGCCGCGGGCTACAGCTCATACGGCAATCAGATAGGACTTGCCACCGGCATAGTAAATGAATTTTACCATGAAGGCTACGTTGCAAAGAGAATGGAGATAGGCGCGGTAATAGGCGCTGCGGACGCTGCGAACGTTGTCCGCGAAAGACCCGAACCGGGCGACGTTATAATCCTTCTTGGCGGCGCTACGGGAAGAGACGGCTGCGGCGGAGCTACCGGTTCGTCAAAGCAGCACACTCTCGATTCCATAACCGAATGCGGCGCGGAGGTCCAGAAGGGCAATCCCGTAGAAGAGCTTAAAATACAGAAAATGTTCAGAAGACCCGAGGTCACAAGGCTTATCAAGCGCTGCAACGATTTCGGCGCGGGCGGCGTATCGGTCGCCGTCGGTGAACTTGCCGACGGGCTTGACATCGACCTCGACAAGGTCCCGAAAAAATATGAAGGCCTTGACGGCACGGAGCTTGCGATTTCGGAATCGCAGGAAAGAATGGCGGTCGTCGTTGATAAAAACGACGCCGAAACGTTTATAAAATATGCTGCGGAAGAAAACCTGAACGCCGTTCAGATAGCTGTTGTAACCGATACTAACAGGCTTGTTATGCATTGGAACGGCAAAGAGACCGTAAACATTTCCCGCGATTTTCTTAACAGCAACGGCGCGGAAAAGCATACCGAAGTTAAGGTTCCCGAAAAGGAAGAGCGCGCAAAAGAACCCGGTTTTGCGGGATTTGCGGAAAGGATGAACGCTCTTGTTTCCGATCTCAACGTCTGCTGTCAGAAAGGACTTGTCGAACGTTTTGACGGCTCGATAGGCGCAAGAAGCGTTCTGTGGCCGTTCGGCGGAAAAGATCAGCTCACTCCTGCGCAGGCGATGGCGGCAAAGATCCCGTGTCTTAAAGGCGAAAGCGGCACGGCTTCCGTGATGGCATACGGTTTCGATCCTTATCTGTCATCGGAAAGACCGTTCAAAGGCGCTGTTTTTGCAATAGTCGAAAGCGTTGCAAAGCTTATCGCGGCAGGCTGTCCTCCCGAAAGAATGTGGCTTTCTCTTCAGGAATATTTCGAAAGCACGAAAAACGATCCCGAGCGCTGGGGCAAGCCTTTTGAAGCACTTCTTGGCGCGCTAACGGCACAGGTAGGGCTCGGCATAGCGGCAATAGGCGGCAAAGACTCGATGTCCGGAACTTTCGAAGATATAGACGTTCCGCCTACGCTCGTTTCGTTTGCTGTATCAACCGCGGACGCGGATAAAGTCAAGTCAAACGAATTCAAAACGGAAAACGGCTATATTTACGCATGTCTTCCCGAATATACAAAGAGCGGACTGCCCAAATTCGCGGCTCTCAAAGAGAATTTTGCGCTTATGCATGCGGTAGTAAACTGTGATTTCTGCAAAGCGTGCTCCGCAATAACGTCAGGCGGTATCGCCGAAGCAGTCTTTAAGATGGCGGCGGGCAACGGAAAAGGAGTTGAGCTTTCTTCCGGTCTTGACGAAGAAACGCTTTTCGCTCCTTTATACGGCGGATTCATTTTCGAAACCGACACTCCCATGAGCGGATTCAAAAAAGTGGGCAGAGTGACCTCGGCTAAGTGCATATCATACAAAGGCGAAAGCGTATTTCTCGACAGTCTCATCAGAACATGGAAATCGGTGCTTGAAGACGTTTTCCCGCTTGAATGCAGAGAAGCGAAGGGCACGGCGAAAAAATACGTCTGCGAAAACAGAACGGACAAGGCTCCGGCTGTGAAGATCGCAAGACCGAAGGTCGTTATTCCTGCGTTCCCCGGCACGAACTGCGAATACGATTCCGCCCGCGCGTTTGAAACCGCAGGCGCCGAAACAGAGATCCTTCTTATAAGAAACCGCACGGCTCTCGATATTTCGGGCAGCGTTGAAAGACTTGAAAGAGCGCTTCGCACGGCGCAGATACTTATGATCCCCGGCGGCTTTTCGGGCGGCGACGAGCCGGAAGGATCCGGTAAGTTTATCGCAACGTTCTTCCGCAACGAGCGCATAAAAGAGATAGTAAACAGCCGTATAAAAACATACGACTTCCTTATCCTCGGCATATGCAACGGTTTCCAGGCGCTGATAAAGCTCGGTCTTCTGCCTTACGGCGAGATACGCGATATAGATGAAACGTCTCCCACACTCACTTTCAATTCCATCGGCAGACATCAGTCGCTTTATGTTGACACGAGAGTTTCATCGTTAAAATCTCCCTGGATGAACAACTGTGCGCTCGGCGATATCTACTCTATCCCCGTTTCTCACGGCGAGGGTCGATTCGTTGCTTCTCCCGAAATGCTTTCGCTTCTTGCGAAAAACGGACAGATCGCAACACAGTACGTCGATAAATCCGGCGCGCCCTCGATGGATATAAAATTCAACCCCAACACTTCTGCGGACGCGATCGAAGGCATTTTCTCGCCGGACGGCAAGATATTCGGCAAAATGGGTCACTGCGAGCGCCGCGGTGAAAACATTGCAATAAATATCCCCGGCAGAAAAGACATGAAGATCTTTGAGGCGGGAGTGGAGTATTTCAGATAAAATGGACAGAACACTTGTTGTAGCGTCAAACAATAAAAATAAAATACGCGAGATAAAACAGATACTCGGCGATATTTTTGATCCCGTATCTCTTTCGGAAGCAGGCGTTGTATCAGACCCCGAAGAAACGGGCAAAACGTTTCTGGAAAACGCCATAATAAAGGCGAAAGCCGCGTGCGAGGCGAGCGGAAAGCCGTCTATCGCCGATGACAGCGGACTTTGCGTTTTTGCTCTGAACGGAGCGCCCGGCGTTTATTCCGCAAGATACGCCTGCGCCGAGGGCGAACACGAAAACGCCTCGGACGAAAAAAACAACGAAAAGCTTATCCGAAAAATGGAAGGGACGGACGACAGACGCGCCGTTTTCAGAAGCGCGGTAGCTATCGTATGGCCGGACGGAAAAACCGTTACAGCCGAAGGCGAATGTCCCGGAGTGATAACGCACGACCCGAGAGGAAACAACGGTTTCGGCTATGATCCCTACTTTCTTGTTGAGGAATACGGCAAAACGTTTGCGGAGCTTGACGGAAGCGTAAAAAACATTATAAGCCACAGAGCGCACGCGCTTGCACAGCTGAAAAACAAGCTCGCGCAGCTCATACAGACGGAAGGAAATATATGACAAGTAAACAGCGCGCATATCTTCGTTCTCTCGCGTCAAAGCAGGAAGCCATACTGCATATCGGCAAAGGCGGAATGAGCGACAATATAGTAAAACAGGCGGACGACGCACTTGAGGCAAGAGAGCTGATAAAGCTTAAATGTCTTGAAAACTGCGAGATTACCCCGGCGCAGGCGGCAAACGAACTTGCCGAAAAATGCTCTGCAGAGGTCATCTGCACCATAGGCTCCAAGGCGGTTTTATACAGACGTTCCAAAAAGCCTAAAATAGAGCTTCCGAAATGAGGACGGGAATTTTCGGAGGCACTTTCGATCCTCCGCACAACGGTCACGTTGCGGCGCTTCGCGAATTTGCGGAAAGATGCCGGCTTGACAGGGTTTTTGTTATCCCCACAGGCGTTCCACCGCATAAAAATTCGGGAACGACTTCCGATAAAGACCGGCTTGAGATGTCTAAGATCGCATTTTCCGGTATTCAAGGCGCAATGCTCTGTGACTACGAGATAAAAAAAGGCGGAAAAAGCTATACGGTAGAAACGCTTGAATGGCTGAAGGAAAAATTTCCCGGTGATTCTCTTGTTCTTTACACCGGTTCGGATATGTTCCTTTCCCTTCACACGTGGTATAAACCGGAAAGGATACTGGCTCTTTGCTCCGTTGCCGCGTTTACAAGAACGGGAGACGATACCGACGCACTTTTAAAACAGGCTGACTTTCTTAAAGAAAAATACGGTGCGAAAACGGAAGTGTATCCGTTTTCTCCCGAGGTCATATCGTCAAGCAGCGTAAGGTCTCTTCTTGAAACAGGCGGAGATTTTTATGCATACGTCCCGAAAGGCGTTGCGGAGTATATCGAAACACGGTCGCTTTACGGCTTTGATGTTTATCCTATAAAAAAGACGCTTCGCGAAAGACTTTCGGAAAAACGTTTCTCCCACTCACTCGGCGTTGCAAAAACGGCAAAAAAGCTTGCATCTCTTTACGGCGCAGACGGTAAAAAAGCCGAGATCGCCGGCCTTTTACACGATATAACCAAAAATCTCGGTCCGGAAGAACAGATAAGGTTTTGCAAAGAAAACGGCATTGAGCTGACTGAAGACGATATAAATTCTCCTCAGGTCATTCACGCCGTCACAGGCGCATGGTTTATAAAAAACAGGCTCGGGATAACCGACGCCGATATCGTTTCAGCCGCAAGATACCACACCACGGGCAGAAAAGGCATAACGCTTCTTGAAAAAATAATCTACGTTTCCGATTTTACCGAACCGACGAGAGATTATTCGGACGTTGACTATTACCGCGAGCTGTCGCTTCGCGATCTTGACAGGGCGCTTTTCGAGGGTATGCGGTGGATAATAGAGGACAAGAGGAAAAAAGGCGAACCCGTTCACAAAGACACGCTTGAAATGTATGACGAATATATAAAAAACGGTTACAGATAAGGGGAATGAAAATGATAGAACAAATGGTAAAAAAAGCCGTAAACGCTCTTGATTCAAAGAACGCTTCGGATATCAAAGTAATAAAAATAGACGAGATAACAACTCTTACGTCATATTTCGTCATCTGCAACGGAACCTCGACAACGCAGGTCCGCACTCTTGCAGACGAATGCGAATATCAGATGGCGCAGGCAGGATACAAGCTCGGCCACCGCGAGGGAAAGCCCGAGGGAGGCTGGATACTGCTTGACTATTACGACGTTATCGTCCACGTTTACACAAAAGAAGCGCGTAAATTCTATGATCTTGAGCGTTTCTGGAAGGACGGAACGGAAATGGATCTGAACAACTACCTTGAAAAGAAGGACGCTGAATAAAATGGGCTACGATTTTTCCGCCATAGAGCAAAAATGGCAAAAAAGATGGGAAGACGAACACGTATTTGAGGCAAAAGAAGATTACTCAATGCCTAAATTCTATGCTCTGATAGAATTCCCGTATCCGTCCGGCGCAGGAATGCACGTCGGACATATCAAGGCGTATTCAGGCCTTGAGGTTATCTCGAGAAAGCGCCGTATGCAGGGCTATAACGTCCTTTACCCGATCGGTTTTGACGCATTCGGTCTGCCTACGGAAAACTACGCAATAAAAACAGGTATCCATCCTCGCGAAGTTACCGACAGAAACATCAAAAAATTTACTTCTCAGCTCAAACGCGTCGGTTTTTCTTTTGACTGGACGAGAGTTATCGATACGACCGATGAAGATTACTATAAGTGGACGCAGTGGATATTCCGCAAAATGTTCGACCACGGTCTCGTTTTCAGAGCAAAAACGCTCGTAAACTACTGCCCGAGCTGCAAAGTCGTGCTTTCAAACGAAGATTCTCAGGGCGGCAAATGCGATATCTGCCACAGCGACGTTGTGCAGAAATCAAAAGACGTATGGTATCTGCGCATAACGGAATATGCCGACAAGCTGCTCAACGGTCTTGATTCGGTAGATTATCTGCCGTATATCAGGCTTCAGCAGGAAAACTGGATAGGACGTTCGGAAGGCGCGTTTGTCAACTTCGCGCTTGCGGGAACGGACGATATTATAAGGATTTATACAACACGCTGCGACACGATGTTCGGCGCAACGTTTATGGTCATAGCACCGGAGCATCCGCTCATCGACAAGCACCGCGACATGATCAGAAATATCTCGGCGGTTGAGGCATACCGCGCTGAATGCGCAAAAAAGACCGAATTTGAGCGCACGCAGCTTGTAAAAGACAAAACGGGCGTTATCCTTGACGGCCTTTATGCCGTAAACCCCGCTACAGGCAAAAACATTCCCGTATATATTTCCGACTACGTTATGATGGGCTACGGAACCGGCGCGATAATGGCAGTTCCCGCTCACGATGAAAGAGACTACGATTTCGCAAAGAAATTCGGCATAGACATAATCGAGGTAATAAAGGGCGGAAATATCGAAGAGGGCGCATATACCGGCGACGGTGAAATGGTAAACTCCGGCTTCCTCAACGGCATTCAGACTAAAAAAGAAGCGATCGCAAGGATGCTTGAATTCCTCAAAGAAAAAGGTCTCGGCGAAAAAGGCGTTCAGTATAAAATGAAGGACTGGGCGTTCAACAGGCAGAGATACTGGGGCGAACCGATACCCATTATCCACTGTCCGCATTGCGGTATGGTCGGCGTTCCGTATGAAGAGCTCCCGCTCAGACTGCCCGAAGTTAAAGATTTCGCGCCCGGCGTCGGCGGCGAAAGCCCGCTTGCGTCGATAGATTATTTTGTTAACTGCAAATGCCCGAAATGCGGCGGAGACGCAAAAAGAGAAACGGATACGATGCCTCAGTGGGCAGGATCTTCGTGGTATTTCCTCAGATACTGCGATCCGCACAACGATAAAGAGTTCGCATCGAAAGAAGCTCTGAAATACTGGCTGCCCGTTGACTGGTATAACGGCGGTATGGAACACGTTACCCGACACATGATCTATTCCCGCTTCTGGCACAGATTCCTTTACGATATCGGTGAGGTCCCCACGGCAGAACCGTATGCAAAACGCACCGCGCAGGGTCTTATACTCGGTCCCGACGGCGAAAAGATGTCCAAATCGAAGGGCAATGTAGTTGATCCTAACGATGTTGTTGACGAATACGGCGCAGACGTACTGCGTGTATACGTCCTCTTCATGGGCGACTACGCTTCGACCGCACCGTGGTCCGAAAACGGCGTAAAGGGCTGCAAACGTTTTCTTGACAGAATTTACGGCCTCACATCAATGCTTTGCGACGGCGACGAATTCTCCAAGAAGCTCGAAATGTCCTTCCACAGAACGATAAAGAAGGTTTCAGAAGATATCGAGACTATGAAGTTCAACACCGCCATTGCCGCACTTATGACCCTTCTTAACGAGATCTACGACGCAAAAACCATAAACCGCGCTGAAATGAAGGCGTTTTTAACTCTGCTTTCTCCGTTCGCTCCTCATATTTCGGAAGAACTGTGGGAAAATATCGGCGGCGAAGGCATGCTCGCAAACGGAAAATGGATAGATTTTGACGAGTCAAAAACCGTTGCCGATACCGTTGAAATCCCAGTTCAGATAAACGGTAAGCTCAGAGGCACCGTGGTTGTTCCCGCAGATGCGGATAAAGATACCGCCATCGCTGCGGCAAACGCGGACGAAAAGATAAAGGGCTATCTTGACGGACACACGGTAGTCAAAGAGATCTTCGTTCCCGGCAGAATGATAAATATCGTTATAAAATAAACGGGGTATATAAGGGAATCAGGCGTTAATGCTTCAGATTTTTAAGACATTGTTCCTGAAAAAACATAACGCTTTTGTATTTAACAAAAAATTCATAAAATAGCGCGCAATCGCGCTTGACAAAAAGCGTAATCTGAGATATAATAGTTAAGCTCGCAATGCGGGCAAGTGTTTCCTGAGACAACAGGCGACGGATATCCGTCTTAATGTATGCCTGTCGAGGAAGAGATTTTAATTTTCATTTTATTATGGAATTATCCGCTCTTTCAAGACAGTGCTGTTTTGAAAGAGCATTTCTTTTATCGTCCGGGAGACTGAACACACGGCATCAGTTACATTTGGGAGGTGACAAAACAATGCCGAGCAACAAAATTCTTGAAGAGAAAAAGCAGATCGTTTCCGAGCTTACAGACCGTATAAAAAACGCAAAATCCGGTGTTATCGTAAGCTATTCGGGACTGAACGTTGCAGACGACACCGCGCTTCGTAAAGAGCTTCGCAAAAACAACGTTGAATACAGCGTAGTTAAGAATACTCTTACCAGAATGGCAGCTAAAAACGTCGGCTACGACGCTCTTTCCGATGTCTTTAACGGAACCACAGCTCTCGCTACAAGCGAAGATTACACGGCTCCCGCAAAGATAATCTGCGAATTCGCAAAGAAGCATGAAGCGCTGGTCGTAAAAGCAGGTTTCATCGACGGTGAAACGCTTGACGCAAACGGCGTTATCGAGCTTTCAAAGATCCCTTCGAAAGAAGGTCTTATCGCAAAGCTTCTCGGAAGTATCCAGGGTCCTCTTTACGGCCTTGCATATGTACTTCAGGCAAAAATCGACAAAGAGAACGGCGGAGAAGAAGCCCCTGCCGCAGAATGATCGCCTGACGGCGTAAACAAATCAAATCAGTAAATAACCAGGAGGAAAATTAAAATGGCTACTGAAAAATCCCTTAAAATCTTAGAAGATATCAAATCCCTCACCATCCTCGAACTCGCTGATCTCGTAAAGGCAATCGAGGAAGAATTCGGCGTATCCGCAGCACCCGTTGCAGCCGTAGCAGCAGCTCCCGCTGAAGCAGCAGCTCCCGCAGCTCAGACTGAATTCAACGTAATGCTTATGGATGCAGGCGCAAGCAAAATGGCAGTTATCAAAGCAGTTAAAGAGATCACAGGTCTCGGTCTTAAAGAAGCTAAAGAAATCGTTGACGGCGCTCCCAAAGCCATCAAAGAGAAAGTTTCTGCAGACGAAGCTGAAGCTCTCAAGAAAACTCTTGAAGACGCAGGCGCTACAGTCGAACTCAAATAATCATCTCTTGTTTGATATGGCAGTCGCCTGACGGAGGGAAAACGTGTATTCTGAAATTTACTTTTCAAAGCTTGACAATATCCTCCGTGAAATAAGGGAGACCCAGACCGAAGCGATAGAAAAATGCGCCGAAAAGATCGTTGATACGACCCTTTCCGGTCATAAAGTATTCGCGGCGGGCTGCGGACATGCGGGATTGCTCGCAAAAGAGCTTTTTTACCGTTCCGGCGGTCTTGTTACCGTAAACCCCATCTTTGCGCCCGGTCTTGAGCTTGACGTTACACCCGTAACGCTCACTACCGATATAGAGCGCATCGAAGGCTACGGCGCAACGGTCATTTCCCGCAAAAACCTGCAGAAAGGCGACTTTTTGCTTATCCATTCCGTATCCGGCAGAAACCCCGTAAGCATCGATATGGCTCTTGAAGCCGAAAAGCGCGGAGTTTTTGTTGCATGTCTTACCAACGTGAAATATTCAAAGTCCGTCTCATCACGCCATTCAAGCCAAAAACGGCTTTTTGAGGTGTGCCCCCTTGTTCTTGACAATTGCGGGGACGTCGGAGACGCGGCCGTTTCGTTTGACGGATTCCCAGAAAAGTCCGGTCCTACGTCAACCGCAGCCGGAGCGGCGATACTCAACGCCGTGATCGCCGAAGCGATAGGCATCTTTCTTGCAAAAGGAAAGACACCTCCCGTTTTCATGAGTGCGAATCTTGACGGCGGAGACGAACACAACAAAAAGGTCCTTTCTCAATACGGAGACCTTATCACGTATATGTAAGGAGAAAAAATGAGTCTTCTCAACGAATTTTACGGAGCAGTGGACGCTCTTCAGAAAAAAATACGCGATACGCAGAGCGAAAGCATTTCCGCGGCGGCTCAGGCCATAGCGGACTGTATTTCTTCGGGCGGTCAGGTGCATATTTTCGACAGCGGCCACATCATAAACAACGAGCTTATATGCCGCGCGGGCGGTTTTGCGTTTATCAAACGTTTCAACTATACCTTTACCGTTGAATCGAATAAGCGCGAAAGAAACGTCCCTTCACCTATAGAGCTTGACACTCTTACGGAAGCAAGACTTGCGTTTTCGCGTTCAAGCGTCCGTAAAGGCGACGTGTTTATACTCGGTTCCGTTTCCGGAAAGAGCAAACGCGTTGTGGATATCGCTCTCTGCGCGAAAGAGGCGGGCTGCGTTCTTATAACCGTAACTTCAAAAGAATACTCTTCTCAGCTTGAATCTGATCATCCGTCGAAAAAAAGACTTTTCGAGCTCGGGGACATAGTTCTTGATAACTGCGCTCCCGCGGGCGATGCGATGATAGAGGTTGAAGGCGTTGAGCACAGGTGTTTTCCCGCGTCGGGACTCGCCGCCGCGTATATGCTTTGGGCAGTCTGCGCCGATGCAACCGAAAAGCTGCTTGCAAAAGGCATTTCGCCGTCAGTCTATAAAAGCGTAAACTTCCCGGGAGGATCCGAGGAAGTGAAGAGAATAGACGAAAGGTATACGGAACTCGGTTATTGATCTAAAACGTAACTTTTATTTGTCATTTCATACGGAGGTGTTAAGTCATGGCAAAATGTGAATTCTGCGGTAAAGGCGTAGTTTTCGGAAATAAGGTCTCGCACTCACACAGACGCTCCAACAGACCCTGGAAGCCGAACGTTCGCCGTGTCAAAGCCGTTGTGGAAGGATCCGTAAAGCATGTCTATGTTTGCACATCCTGTCTGCGCTCCGGCAAGGTTAACCGCGCATAATCAGTAATAATATAATAAAACGCGAAGAATTGAGGCGATCCCCCGGTTCTTCGTGTTTTTGTATAATTAAGAAAAGAGGCGTTAAAATGAAATATATCGACCTTGGCAGTCTTGGTAAGATCAAAGCTTCCGCAATCGCTCTGGGCTGTATGAGAATAGCCGGAAAAGAGAAAAATGACGTCAGAAACCTTATAGACGCCGCGCTTGAATGCGGTATCAATTATTTCGATCACGCCGATATCTATGGCGGCGGTAAAAGCGAGGAAATATTCGGTGAAGCGTTTGCGGGAAAAAGAGACGAAGTTATCATTCAGTCAAAATGCGGCATCAGAAAAGGGTTTTTCGATTTTTCAAAAGAGCATATCGTCTCTTCGGTTGAGGGCAGCCTGAAAAGACTTAAAACAGACTACCTTGACGTTCTTCTTCTGCACCGCCCCGATACTCTTATGGAACCCGAAGAGGTCGCAGAGGCTTTCACAGAGCTTGAAAAGAGCGGGAAAGTAAGATTTTTCGGCGTTTCAAACCAGAATCCCGCGCAGATGGCGCTTTTGCAGAAATATATGCCGCAAAAGATCGTTGCAAATCAGCTTCAGTTTTCTCTTGCCCACACCGGCATGATAGATTGCGGACTTACCGTTAATATGAAGCATGAAAACGCCGTGAACAGAGACGGCGGCGCGCTTGAATACTGCCGTCTCAACGGTATAACCATTCAGGCATGGTCTCCCGTTATGTTCGGTTTTTTTGAAGGCGTTTTTATCGGCAGCCCCAGATATCCCGAACTTAACCGCGAGCTTGAACGCATCGCTCTCGAAAAAGGCGTTTCTCCCTCCGCCGTCGCCGTTGCCTGGATCCTGCGTCATCCCGCTCATATCCAGACCATTATCGGCACCACCACCTCCTTCCGTGTCCGCGACTATTCCACCGCTGCGGATATCACGCTCTCGCGCGAAGAGTGGTACAGTCTTTATAGGGCCGCTGGCAACATCCTTCCCTGAGGCAAACAGGATATTTTCGCGCCATACATCGTCGCCCTCCCTCGAAATACTATCCGTATTCCTTCGGTCTGTCTCCTCGTCTGACACGAAAATCTCCCTGTTTGCAAATCAGTATTTCTTCGCGCCATACATCGTCGCCCTCCCTCGAAATACTACCCATATTCCTTCGGTCTGTCTCCTCGCCTGACACGAAAATCTCCCTGTTTGCGGATCAATCTTTTTCGTGCCACACTTTGTTTTGAGAACACGAATCTTCTTCCGTATTTTTCGGTCGAGCGGCTTATCATTCACAAATTCATCGGGCGTCCAGACATTTTAAGAATAAAAATAAAAGGAGAAACGTTTTCGTCTCTCCTTTTTTCTTGACTTTCGGCGCCAAAGATGGTATTATGTTTTTGTATCAGGCGTTTTCGTCCTTGTCCTCCTTGAAGCCCTCGCCGAGGACTTCGGAAACTTCGCCTATAATGATGAATGCGCCGGGATCGAATTCCCGGACGATCCTTTTGAGACGCTGAAGCTCGTAGCGCTTAACAACGATAAAGACCATTTCCCTGTTTTTGCCTGTATAGGCGCCTCGCGATTCAATAAGAGTTACGCCTCTGTCCATTCGCGTCATTATCGTCTTTGATATCTCTTCGGGTTTTTCGGTGATTATCTGCACGAGTTTTGCGCTGTCAAAGCCGTTGCTGACTTTATCTATAACTATTCCTGTAATGTAAATCGTTATCGCGGCGTAAAGCATCGAGCTCAGGTCCTGAAAAACGATCGCGGCAAAAACAACGATTATCGCATCGACCGCAGTCAGCGTCATTCCGTATGAAAGAGCGTGGATATAGTGTGAAATTATCTGCGCAAGAAGGTCCGTGCCGCCGGTGGTGATGCCTCTGATTATCATAATACCGAGGCCGAGTCCGCCGATCACTCCGCCGAAGATCGCTGCAACGAGGATGTTTTCCGTGTACTGCGGCAAAAACGGAGCCGTAACGTCCGTCATAAGAAAGAATACAACGGAAGCGCCGAGGATCTTAAGCGTTGTTTTTTTGCCGAGGATCTTCAGCGATGCAAAAAAAAGCGGAACGGTAAGAATAAGCGAAACGGTACCGACGGGCCATTGGGTAAAGGAGTGTATGACCGTAGCGATACCTATTACTCCTCCGGGCACGATAAGATTCGGCAGTGTGAAGGTGTTGATGGCAACAGAGTATATAAAACTGCCGATAAACATTGCAAGAATGTCTATAAGCAGTTCTTTGAAATTTATTTTTGATCTGATATTCAAGTTAAACGGTCCCTTCCGTAATAATGCTGAAAAGCTCGTTTATGCGCCTGTCATCTCCGCACAGACGCAGAAAACCGAACACCGCTTCAAGCCCGGTCGCTCTGCGGTATTCGTCATAATCGTTGTTTTTATTCGGAACGGAGTGCGCGTTTCTGCCGCGCCGGTAAACCGCAAGCTCTTCTTCGGTAAGAAACGGCTCTATCTTCAGAAAAGCTTCGCTCTGTCCTTTAGAACTGACATATCCGGTCGCTTCGCTGTGCAGCGTTCCGTTCGGTCTGTTGCCCTGTCTGAGAAGACGGTCTCTGACGAGAAGCTCGTATACGGCATCTCCCAGATAGGCAAGAGTGAGCGGTGAGTATGCAGCGGCATCGCGCCGGGACATGGGCGCAGATTCGTTCATCAAAGATCCCTTCTGTTTTCGATTGCCATCGAAAGCGTTAATTCGTCGGTATATTCAAGGTCTCCTCCTACGGGGATACCGAATGCAAGACGGCTCGTTTTTACGCCGAGCGGCTTTATGAGACGGGAAATATATATGGCGGTAGTGTCTCCCTCAACGTCGGGATTCGTTGCAAGTATTACTTCTTTTACGCTGCCGTCTTCAAGGCGCGAAATAAGCTCTTTTATGTATATCTCATCAGGTCCTATACCCTCCATAGGCGAGATCGTGCCGTGAAGGACGTGATAAAGACCGTGATACTCTTTTGATTTTTCTATCGCCATAACGTCTGTCGGGTTTTCAACAACGCAAATAACGCTTCTGTCCCTCTTTTCGTCGGAGCAGACCGTGCAGACCTCTTCATCCGTCAGGTTTTTGCATACGGGACAGTTATGAACGTTCTTTTTGGCGTTCAGAAGCGCACGGGCAAAGTCTTCAACTTTTTCCTGCGGCATTTTAAGCACGTGCATGGCAAGCCTTGCCGCCATTTTCGAGCCTACGCCGGGCAGTGCGCGAAAACAGTCCGTAAGTATGTCAAGTGATACTATTCTGCTCATGTAAGACCGGGAATATTGGGAAGATTTGCCGCTCCTGTGAGCTTCTGCATCTCTTCCTCGTTCGTCCTTTCAACCTTTTCTATCGCTTCGTTTATTGCGGCAACAAGCATATCCTCAAGCATTTCGGTATCTTCCGCTTCGCCCGTGACAACAGAGGGGTCGATCTTTACGGAAGTGACCTGCTTTGTGCCGAGTATCGTTATTTTTACCGCTCCGCCGCCTGCAGCAACCTCATATTCGCGCGCATCAAGCTCTTCCTGCTTTGTTTTCATGTCTTCCTGCAGTTTTGCTATCTGTCTCATCATGGCCTGCGGATTTCCGCCGCCCTGGTTTGGTATTCTGACTTTCATTTCAGTTCTCCTTCCTGAAAATTGAACATGGGATTTGATTCAATATTGTTGTATGCATACATTTCGCCGACGTATTTTACCGTATCCGCGCCCTGTTCTATGCGTATCTGTCGGTCAGGCTTGTGATCTGCGGCGAAAGCATCGCGTATTTTATCTATATTTTTCTTCAGATCTTTAACGTCCCGCTCGTCCTCAACTATTATTACAACTTCTTTGCCGCGATAGACTGCTTTGGCGTAGTTTTTTATCAGCAGCTGCAGAGTCATATCTTTAATGTGGACGGATATCTGATCGAGTGTCTGCAGTTCGCGCCACTCATCGTCAACAACAGCCTCTTCTTTATTTTCCCGTGGTGAAGAAATTTCAGGCTTTTCTTCTCTGATTTCGGGAACGATGATTTGTTCTTCCTTTTTCTCCGTCTTTTTTTCGACCGTTTTCGGAGCTTCCTGCTCTTTATTGACAGGCTTTTCCGGCTTTTCGGACATGACCGCCTGTTTTGGCTCTTCTGATCTGATAGTCTGAACCGGCGCTGCTGCAAGCGACTCTATTTTTTTCTCAACAGCGGCAACTCTTGCAAAAAGAGCGTCCGTTTCCTGCGAAAGGGCAGGCTTTGAAAGAAGCAGCATGCAAATCTCCGTCTCTGCACGCGGGTCAACACCTCTTGACAGCGCAATTCGCGACTGCCTGATCGTTCTCAGCGCATAGACGGTATATGGAACCGTAAAAAGCGGAGAGATGTTTTTCAGCAAAACAAGCTCGTCTTCCGAAATATCAAGAGACGTCTCGGGTTTAGAGGTCGTTTTTGAAACAAGTATGCGCCTGAAAACCTCCGTAAGCTCATCAAGAAAAAGCGCCATATCCACCGATGACGAATACATATCGCTAACAAGAGAGTAGAGCGAATCGGTGTCGCCTTTTGCGGCGAAGCGAGCGGCATCGTAAAGCTTTGATTTGCCAAGAACGCCGAGCGCCTTCTCGACCTGATCGGGCGTGTCAAGCTCAAGGACGCGGTCAAGTATCGAAAGCGCGTCTCTTACCGAACCGTCGGCAAGCTCAGCAACGAGCGCAACCGACTGTCTGTCAAGCGTTTTTCCCTCTTTTTCAAGCACGGAATCGAGTATTGATGTTATTTTCTTTATATTCAGGCGGAAAAAGTCGAAGCGCTGGCATCTTGATAATATCGTTGCAGGCACCTTGTGAGGTTCCGTTGTGGCAAGAATAAAAATAACGTGTTCCGGCGGCTCTTCAAGCGTTTTTAGCAGCGCGTTGAAGGCGCCTGTTGAAAGCATGTGGACCTCGTCGATTATATATACCTTGTATTTTGCAGAGATCGGCGCATAAGTTATATCTTCTCTTATGTCGCGTATGTTTTCAACGCCTGTGTTTGACGCGGCGTCTATCTCGTAAACGTCAAAAATACTGCCGTCAAGTATGCCCCTGCATATCTCGCACTCGTTGCACGGCTCTCCGTCCTTTGGATGAAGGCAGTTTACGGCGCGTGAAAATATTTTTGCGCACGACGTTTTGCCCGTTCCGCGCGTTCCCGTAAAAAGATACGCATGGCCGGGCACTCCGCCCGCTATCTGGCGGCGCAGAGTTTTTGTGATATGATCCTGTCCGTATACTTCCGAAAACGTCAGCGGACGGTATTTTCTGTATAAAGCTGTCTTCTGCATATGCGCTCTCACAAATATAATAAGACGGGTTACCTGCTGTGCCCTTTGTATGTGCTTAATGCTGCTCGGTTCCCCGCCTGACATGGTTCGCACGCAAAGTCACGCAGGACCCGCCTTGTATACTATTATACACTATTTTCGGCAAAAATCAAGGGGTAGTGTATAAATTTCATATTATTTTCAAGTAGTATATTATATAATAAACTATAATTCGAACAGGGAAAAGAAAAAAATGAAAAGAACAGACGCGATACTATCTGAATCGGGAAAATTCACCCGAAGCGAAGCAAGAAAAGCAATTGCGGAAGGACGTGTTTTTGCAAACGGCAAAAAAATAACGTCTCCGTCCGAAAAAACAGACGAAAACGCCGTGATCACGGTTGACGGAGAAGAGATAAACACCGAAAAAAATATATATCTTATGATGAACAAGCCTGCCGGATACGTCTGCGAAAACGGCGGCGAAAGAAGCGTTCTTTCTCTTGTGCCGAAAGAGTTTTACCGCAAAGGACTTTTTACCGTGGGACGGCTTGACAAAGACACGGAAGGTTTTCTTCTTATCACAAACGACGGCGATTTTGCGCATTCGGTGGTATCACCCAAAAAAAATATCGAAAAGCTCTATTTTGCCGAGGTTGAAAGAGAGGTTACCGAGGCGGATATATCGGCTTTTGCAAACGGGTCTGAGCTAAAAAACGGAGAGAAATTCGCTCCTGCTATACTTGAAAAGGGCGAAGGCAAAACGGCGCTCGTTACCGTGAGCGAAGGAAAGTTCCACGAGGTAAAACGGCTGTTTTTATTGACGGGCAACGCAGTTTTATATCTTAAAAGACTGAAGATAGGCGGACTTTGGCTCGATACGTCTCTCTCTGCGGGAGAGTCCCGCGCGCTGACAACAGAAGAAAAAGATCTGATTTTTTCGGAATAACGGCGCCATATCCCTCAAAAACCGCAACATACGCTTCAAATTTTGCAATTTACATTTTTTATGTTGACAAAAACGGGGAAATATTATAAAATAAATTATAAAATAAAAAAGGAGTATTGAAAATGAAAAAAGTAAACATTGCTTTTTCCTTGGTTTTAACAACATTATTTTTTTTGCTTCTCTTATCATCCTGCGATGAACGGCAGATGACGGACAAAACACCTGAATTTACCGTTTCCCGAATCGGTTACGGATATGACGGCGGCTTCTTTTATGTCGAAAACGGAAAAGTGTTTGCTGAAAACACCTTAACGGGGCAGACGGCGGAATTTTACGGCGACGGCATATCGGAGTGCTTTGCAAACGGCGAATGGCTTTACTGTGTAAAAGATAAGTCCGTTACGGCGGTAAAAATTGCCGATAAATCCGAAAAAACCGTATTTGAGTCTGAAAAAGAGATTTCGAATATATATGCAAACGAAAACTGCCTTTTTTACAGACAGGAAAACGCGATATTTTTATACCGCAAAGGCAGGCAGCCGCAACTGCTTCTTGAAAACGAAGAGCTTTGCGATTATATACCGCGATCTCTGAATTATATCGAATATTCCGTCCGCTCGAAGGAATGGGCGGATCATATCCGTGAAAACGATCTTCTCTCGTCGCCCGATTTTGACGAAACGGCGGCGTTATCTTACGGATATTACGGCGGGGGGCTTCGCCGCGAATGGTACGGACTGAATATCGAAAGCGGAAAAACGGTCCTTCTTGAAAACTACCCGCAAAACAGCTTTTACATCCGCGAAAATGCCGATGAAGAAGGGAAAAAAATCAATACCGCAAAAAAATACTCCTGTGATATTCCGTTTGAGGAAATTACGGACAAAGAGCTTGCAAAAGTGCTGCACGGCTTAATAATGCCGCTCAACAGAAACGACGGCTTTTTGGGTGTTTACAGAAACGAAAAGACGGATATTTCGTCGCTGGGCGAAGAATATATCAGAGCGTGCGCCGCTTCCCGCCTGCTTTACGGCGAAAAAGGGCTGAAAGAAATAATTTCCGGAATGCCTGATTTCCTCGGCATAGGCGACGGGCTTACTGAAACGGCTATCATTATACCTGAAGAGCTTTTTGAATACTGTGTAAACGCCGTTTTCGGAGGAAAAGCGGAAATTCGCCACGGCAGAACTGTCACAAACACCTCTCGAATACTTGATTATTCCGCCGAGAACAGGTGTTATTACGCGTTTCCGGAAGAAAACACAGAGGGTATCTGCGAATATACCGTTTTGGACGGATATGAAAATAACGGCAGCGAATTTGTTGTTTACGATAAATATGTTTATTATGACAGCGCAAACCGCACCCTTTATTCGAGCGCTGATAAAACGGAAGAAATCGACGGAAAAATATATAACGATCTTACAAAAACGGTAGAAGAATACGGCGTAAGATACAAACATGTTTTTGCTCTTTCGGAAAACGGAACTTATTACTGGGTTTCGAGCGGACCCGTGAAATAAAATACCGACAAAAACAAGGGGGCAGGTTTTTGCAGAAAAAGCACAGCAAAAAAATCTGCCCCGAAAAAGGATCATATCGTTACAATACACGAGCTCATCTTTTTAACGCATTATTCCAAAAGAGCAATAATGCTGTTCAACAGGCTGTTTTTGAAATCACTTTCCAAGGCGTTCAGCAACCCAACCTTTGTTCGCTATGACCCGGTGTCCTTTTTCTTCATCATATCGTATCCTGAAATAAATTGCTTTTCCATATTCAGACGACTCGTCCTGAATAATTCCTTTAAATCCACAGACACATAATTCAAGATGATTGATCACACAATCTTCATCGTAATTGAACTTTACCTCGTAAACGTCCTGATAGTGCTTATATACTGATGGCAAATCCTCTGGAGCTTCACCGTAATCATAATAATCGCTTTGCCTTATCTCAAGGTTATATATGTCATGAGAAAAGTTTTCGCATCCATGTGTGCATACAGGTCTCTCATAATTGTACTCAGCCAGGCCCATTGCCACATCACTGCCGCCCCAGCAGAACATAAAGTTATAGCCGTATCTTTCCCAGTCATCACCTGAGCAGAGTTTTGAGAAATTTGATAGCTCATCCATAACTTCGGTATTCTGTTCTTCCCAGGCTTTCATGAATAAGGCTATGATTTCTGTATCACTCATTTGCGAATAGTCAACACATTGTTTATCATTATACCAATCAGGCAGAACTGTCAGGCCTTCGCACCTCGTAAACATACCTGTCATATTAACAACCTGTGATGTATCAAAGCCGGAAATGTCGAGATCCGTCAAGCTGGTACAATCTATAAACATAAATTCCATATTAACAGTATTTGAAGTATCAAATTCGGAAAGATCGAGACTTTCCAGACTTCGACATTGCATAAACATACTTTGCATATCGGTAACATTTGATGTGTCAAACCCTGATAGATCAACAGATTTTAAACTGGTGCATTGGTTGAACATATGTGACAAGGTTGTGACGTTTGATGTATTCCATCCTGACAGATTTACTGTTGTCAGTTTGCCGGAACCCTGGAATAACCCTGCAAGACATGTCAGGCTTGATGAGTCCGCGTGAGAGAAATCTATATTTTCACAGTTTTCATATTCGTGAAATGCGCCTTCCATAATTTCGACAAAACGGACACCGTCTGCCGCGATTATTGACACCGTTTCATTTCTATGTTCGAAATCACGGAAGAAATCTCTGTCGAACTCCCCAGAAATCAGATACAGGACACCATCCGTATACTCATACAGGATATCATTGTCGGCGGAAACATCGGATCCAACAGTCTGAAGATCGATTTCCGGATAAAGCAATCCTTTTGTGACTGTACCGTCTTCATCGACCTTTGTTCCTGTGATGTTCGCGTCAGTATAGGAATCGTTATTAAAATAATACGAATCGCCGTCGTTTATGAATTCCTTCGTATGACCTATTCCGACCGACGTTGCTATAGTTCCGTCTTCTTCGGTATAATTAATAAATTCCGTTACAACAACATAGAGTTTATCATCTTTAGTGTAGTGATCATAATAGTCACAGTGATAATCAAGGTCGCAGCCTGCGTAATAATCAGTCCCGCTTCCCAGAACATAGTATCTCTGAACTTCGTATATTCTTTCGTCTTCTCTTTTCAGTATGTTTTTGTTTATTTTTTCTTTTATACTGTTATCTTTTGCCAGCAGTGTATTACTATGATTGTTAAGATTAAAGGCATCTGACAATGACTGTCTTCTTACAGCAAAATAATAGCGGATAATATTCATTACATCTTCCGGGATTGCAGAATTCGTTGGCACGTTTTGTATTTCCATACCGTTTACGGACTCTGTCCGTCCACCAACAGTATCGTCCTGAAGACCTTCGGATTTCTTGCCTTCACAACCTAAAAGACTGAAAAGGAACAGAACAAACAGTATTATCACCGCCGATCTCCGCTGAGTCATGATTCCCAACACAAATACCTCCCTATTCTGTTGATTATTAGTTATTTACAAAAATATTATATAATATATTCAAAAATTTGTCAATAGTCAATATTTATCAGTTCAAGACTCGATATCTTGACAGAAGTGCAGACTGACAAAGATAACTCTTAAACGGGCGCTTTTATGGAGCTGATGAGCGATTTTTACAAGGTATATACGACTATACGGCGTAAGATACAAACATGTTTTTGCTCTTTCGGGAAACGGAACTTATTACCTGGTATCGAGCGGACCCGTAAAATAAAAACAAAACGTTTAGCGAAAACCCATGCCGGCTCAATATACCCTGCTGTGCGTGCGGACGATCGTAATATAAATCATATAGGGAGAGTAATATGATGGAAAACATAGTTGTCAGAGTATCGGAAATAAAAGAACCCGGAGGCTGGGCGCTGGATACGCAGTTCATCGAAACGATGGGTACTCCGTATCTTCTCGCTCACGGACTGGGCGAGCCCGTTGCGGACGCAAAAACGGAAATATCCGTTTCCGAAAGCGGTGAATACCGCATATTTGTCTATACCTTCAACTGGGTATCTCCGTGGAAACCCGAATATGCGCCAGGAATATTCGAAATATATATAGACGGTAAAAATACCGGCACGGTATTCGGGGACGAAGGATCGTCGTGGATCTGGCAGCGCGGAGAGAAAATAAGCCTTGAAAAAGGGCGTCACACGCTTGCGATCCATGACCTTACGGGTTTTGAGGGACGCGTAGGCATGATAGTCCTGTCGCGAAATGAAGATCCTTCTCTGCCTGTCCTTCCCGAGGAAGTAAAAATGTTTTCTTATGCTTCGGGCGGATATGTCGAGCCTTTGGATGAAGGTGAATTTGATCTTGTTGTTTGCGGAGGAGGTATGGCGGGCATCTGCGCGTCTCTTTCCGCGGCAAGAAACGGACTGAAAGTAGCTCTTGTGCAGGACCGTCCCGTCGTAGGAGGCAACAACAGCTCTGAGGTCCGCGTCTGGCTCGGCGGAGAAACTCATTTTGAACCTTTTCCCGGCATAGGCAATATAATAAACGAGATGGAACAGGCGAAAGTCGGTCACGGCGGCGCGGGAAACAAGGGCGAAAATTATGAGGACGGCACAAAGCTTGCGCTCCTTAAAGCCGAAAAGAACATAACGCTTTATCTTGAAAATGCGCTTACCGACGTCACAACAGACGGAGAAAGGATAACGGGCGTTACCGTATGGGACTACCGCGGCGGAAAAAGGCGGCATATAAAGGGCAGACTGTTTGCTGACTGCACAGGCGACGCTGCTCTCGGCGCGATGGCGGGCGCAGACTTTGAAGTGACAACCAACGGGCATATGGGCATGTCCGACCTGTGGTATATAGAGGACACGGGCAAAAAATACACCTTCCCGAGATGCCCGTGGGCGATAGATCTTTCCGACTCTGTTTTTCCCGGCAGAAGGAGCGATAAAGACTACCGGTTCACGCCTGAAGGATTTAATCTCGGCGCATGGTTCTGGGAGGGCGGAATGGAACATGATCCGATAGCAAAGATGGAGTATACAAGAGACCTGAATCTCAGGGCTATGTACGGCGCTTTCGACGCCCTGAAAAACGTGGACGGGGAATATGAAAACTACAAGATAGGTTTTTCGGCGTATATTGCGGGAAAACGTGAATCGAGACGTCTTTTCGGCGATATAGTGATGACGAAAAGCGACGTTTACAAAGGTGTGGTCTATCCCGATTCATGCGTTCCTTCAACGTGGAATTTCGACGTGCATTATCCTGACAGAAGATACTATTCGGCTTTTCGTGACGGCGACGCGTTTATCGCAAAAGACTATCACGAGCCATTCAAAAAGCCTTATTTCATACCGTACCGTGCGCTTTATTCGCGCAACGTCGCAAATATGTTTATGGCGGGAAGAGATATAAGCGTTTCGCACGACGCTCTCGGAACGGCGCGCGTTATGCGCACCTGCGGAATGATGGGCGAGGTCGTCGGTTACGCGGCAAAATACTGCGTTCGCTACGGCTGTGACCCGAGGCAGGTCTATACTGAGCATCTCGATGAATTTATAGGCGAACTCAAATCTCTGCCCTGTCTTAAAAAGAACAGACTTGTTGCAAATGTTTAATAACGGAACGGATATACGGGCGGCGAAATCAATAACAGATATAAACAGTGTTACGGAGGATAAAATTATGATGCAGCAATGGTTCAAGGACGCAAAACTCGGTATTTTCATTCATTACGGTATTTACTGCGACGGCAACTGGTCCGAATCGTGGTCTTTTCACAACGGCGACGTTTCATACGAGCGGTATATGCAGCAGTGCGAACAGTTTACCGCGTCAAACTACGATCCCGCAAAATGGGCGAAGCTTTTTAAGAAGGCGGGCGCGAATTACGTTGTTTTAACGTCGAAACACCATGACGGCGTTGCGCTTTTTGATACGAAATACAGCGATCTGAGCGTTGTTAAAAAAACTCCCGCCCAAAGAGACCTTATCGCGCCTTACGTTAAGGCGGTAAGGGACGAGGGAATGAAGGTAGGTCTTTACTATTCGCTCCTCGACTGGTCCGATCTCCGTTACAGAAGCGTTTACCCCGAAGGTCAGAGTCCCGAAAACTACAATAAAAACGATATTTACGGCTGCCCGATGGGCGCACCCGAAGATCCCGAAAAGTGGGAGGAATTTTTGCAGTTTGATCGCGACCAGCTGCGCGAAATACTCACAAATTACGGTAAAATAGACCTTATCTGGTTCGACGGCGACTGGGAGCGCAGCGCAAAGCAGTGGAAAGCCCCCGAAATGAGGGAATACCTTCACGGCATAAACCCCGAAATCGTTATAAATTCACGCCTTCGCGGCTACGGCGACTACGATACCCCCGAACAGGGCGCGCCGGTCATCGCTCCCGCGCGTCCGTGGGAGTTCTGCATGACGATAAACAACAACTGGGGATACAGAAAACACGATAACGATTACAAGACTTCAAGAATGATAATCCGCATTTTCTGCGACTGCCTTACGATGGGCGGCAATCTTCTTCTTGACATAGGACCTAAAGCGGACGGCACCATCGACCCGAGGCAGGAGCAGATCTTACTCGATCTCGGTTCATGGATAGAGGACAACAAAGAGGCGGTCTACGGCACAGAGAAAGGCATAGACTACCGCTATTTCCTCGGCGGCAGCACCGTTTCAAAGGACAGAAAAACGCTTTATCTCATTTCCTACGACAGACCCGACGAATATCTCTGCGTAAAGGGCATTAAAAATCAGATAAACCGCATATCCGTCCTTCATTCAGACGAAACTCTGCAATACCGCCACGCTGCGGGACAGCTCTGGATAAACCTTGCGCGCGATCAGCAGCACCGCTTCTCGACGGTAATAAAGATCGATCTTGACGGCGAGCTTGAGCTTGCGGGGGATTGAAATATAAAATCGGATCCGCAGTCTGCTGAGACTGCGGATCATTTTGTTTTTATTTAAGAGCGCTGCGGTCGGCATCGGTTATCCGAGCTTCGCCTTTGCGGCGGGCATGTCGCCGATATACGGTACGTATTTCCCGTTTACAAGCTGAGTTGTTTCTCCGCCCTTGCCTGCAAGGATAACTATGTCGCCGGGTTTTGCGGCGTCTATGGCGAATTCCACAGCCTTCTGTCTGTCTTCAATAAAAACGTAAGGCGTGCCGATCTCTTTGAATTGCGGTTCGATTTCTCTGAATATTCCTTCGGAGCTTTCCGTGCCGGGGTCATCGGTCGTATAAACGATAAGATCCGCGTTTTTCGCCGCAACCGAGGGGATCTCGGCTCTTCTGTCAAGAGCTCTGTCGCCTATGCAGCCGAAAAGGAATATTATTTTTGAATCGGGATAAAAAGTATTTGCATACTCAAAAAGCGCTTCAAAGGACGATTTGTTGTGCGCATAGTCAACAACTACCGTTATGCTGTTTTTTTCGTATATCTCAAGACGTCCTTTCGCGTGAGCCTTTTCAAGACCGTTTCTGATGTCTTTTTCTGAAATGCCGATCTCATAAGCGCACGCGGCGGCACAGAGCGCGTTTGAGATATTGAATTTTCCCGGCATATTTACTCTTACTGAATCTATCGCTATCTTTCCGCTTATAGAAAAAGTCGATCCGTATCTGTCCTGCAAAATATCGTATGCGTATATATCGCCTTTTTTTGTGAGTGAAAAAGATGTAAGGTCTGTTCCCGACGCAGCGTCAGCAAATTCGTTCGCATATTCGTCGTCCAGGTTCAGCACCGCCTTTTTGCAAAGAGAAAAGATCTTCTTTTTCGCCTCTTTGTAGTCCTCGAACGAAGAATGTTCCGTGGGACTTATGTGGTCAGGCGACAGATTTAAAAATGCGCCGACAGAAAACGTAAGTCCGCTTACTCTGTCGTATTTGAGCGCCTGAGAAGAAACTTCCATTACCGCGGCTTTCGCGTTTTCCTTTCTGAAACCGTCAAGGATGGAGAAAAGCTCGAAGGCTTCGGGCGTCGTTCCCGTCTTTTTCCACGTTTTTTCGCCGCACCTTGCCTCGTTTGTCGAGATCACGCCGACTTTTCCGTATTTTTCGAGCAGAATGCTTTCAAGCATATACAGCGTTGAGGTCTTGCCCTTCGTTCCGGTAATTCCCACAAGCGGGTAATAATCCGTCATATTGCCGTAAAACGCTCTTGCGGCTGCAGACATCGCTTTTCGCACGTCTGAAACGAGAAGAAGAGGAACGTCTACGCCGAAGTCTTTTTCTGCAACATATGCCACGGCGCCCTTTTCGATCGCCGAAAGCAGGAATTCACGTTTGAAGTTGACGCCCTTTGCAAAAAAGAGCGTGTTTTTTTCAACGTCTCGGGAGTCGCATGAAATTTTCTCTGTAAGTGATATTTTATTTTTTTTGACGGAATCGAAATTCAGCAAAATGCCGTTTTCCGATAAAATTTCGGCTATCTGAGAGAGTGTCATTTTATACCCTCCAAAAAATTAATGTAAAAAAAACGGAAAATTATGAAAAAGTAACAAATCCGATTTTTTTGTCTATGAAACGGTGAACAGGGCAAAAATCTGCAAAATTAACGAAGTTTTCAACGTTTTCCACAGGGTTTTCCACAGTTTCTGTGGAAAAGTAGTGGTAAAAATCTCAAAACTGCGGTTTCTCACTTTTTGTATTTTTTATCAAGAGTCCTGAAAAACGATGCTTCCATTATGTGTTCGGGAAGGATCACGTCGCTTGCGGCAAGGTCTGCTATCGTCTGCGCGATCTTGATGATTTTATCGTATGAACGCATAGAAACAGACGTCTTTTCCATTATTCTGTTCAGCGCGGCGGAAGCTTCGGGCGTAAGGTGACAAAGCTCTCTTATCGCTTTTGGCGAAAGCTTTGCGTTGCAGTTGAAACCGAATTTCCCCTCTCTTTCAGTCTGCCTTTTGCGTGCGGCGTCAACTCTTTTCTTTATTTCCGCTGATGATTCGGCAAGCGTCTTGTTTTCGGATATATCGTTTACCGTAACGGGCGGCAGGGCGACCTGAAGATCTATTCTGTCAAGAAGCGGTCCGGAAATTCTGCTCAGATATCTTTCTATCTGCGCCTCTTTGCATTTGCACGGAACGGTAGGATGACCGTAATAGCCGCACGGACACGGGTTCATTGCGCACACGAGCATGAAGGACGATGGAAAAACGAGGCTTTTTTTAACTCTGTTTACGGTGATTATGTTGTCTTCGAGAGGCTGACGCAGCGTTTCAAGCGTTTTTTGCGAAAATTCCGCCACTTCGTCAAGAAAGAGAACGCCGTTATGCGCAAGAGAGATAAGTCCCGGCGCAGGCGTTGCCCCGCCTCCGGTAAGACCGGGGATAGAAACGTTCTGAGTTGAGCGGACGAACGGACGTGTAACGCAAAGCGGCTCTTTTTCGGTGAGTTTTCCTGCGATGGAATATATTTTCGATGTTTCTATTATCTCATCAAAAGTCATATCCGGCATGATCGACGGCAGACTTTTTGCGATCATGCTTTTTCCCGAGCCTGGAGGACCTATAAAAAGTATATTGTGTCCGCCTGCAGCCGCGATCTCGCTTGCGCGTTTCGCCGTCTGCTGACCCACGATATAAGCAAAATCGTTCGTGTCCGAGGCGGCTGAGCGGTAAATACCGTCAAGAGACGTTTTTACCGGGCGAAGCGTTATTTTCCCTTCTATATGCGCGATAATCGACGGCACGTCTTTTGCCGCGTAAACGTCTATTCCCTCAACTACCGCTCCTTCCGATGCGTTCTTTTCAGGAACGAAGATCGCCTTGAAACCGAGTTCTTTTGCAGCGATTACGGCGGCAAGCACGCCTCTTCCTCTGCGTATCTCGCCCGAAAGCGAAAGCTCTCCGAAAAATGCGGTATTTTCATCCGGGACCGGTATCTGACCCGTAGACGAAAGGATACCAAGAAGCATCGGCAGATCGAACATCGTTCCCTCTTTTTTCAGATCGGCGGGAGCAAGATTCATGATTATGTTTGCGGAAGGTATTCTGTATGAGCAGTTTGCCACTGCCGAAACTATTCTGTCCCTCGCCTCTTTTATCGCCGTGTCGGGAAGCCCTACGATATCTATGTCAGGCTCCTGTGCCGGACGGGAATCGGTTTCGATCTCAACTTTATATCCGTCAAGCCCCCAGAGACCCACGCTGCATATTTTACTTACCATGCTGTTCCCCCGTTTGATTTCTTTTTCTTATTTTACAACAAAATCACAAAGAATTCAATAGTTATTACATATAAATATAGCTTTTTTAAGAAAAATGTGCTATAATGATATATAATGAAAAATATACGTTAAAATATATTACGCCTGAATTTTACGGAGGAGACAAATGGGGCTTTTTAATTTATTTGCGTCTTACAGTCAGCGCGAGCTGAAAAAGATAAATGCGCGCATAGCAAAGATAAACGAACTTGAACCGTATTTCAAGTCGCTCAGTGACGCCGATCTTCGCGCAAAGACCGATGAGTTCAAGGCGCGGCTTGCTGCGGGAGAAACACTTGACGATATACACTGCGAGGCCTTTGCAGCAGTAAGAGAAGCGGGCGTAAGGGTAATAGGTCAGCGCGCTTTTGATACTCAGCTTATCGGAGGCACGGTGCTTCATCAGGGAAAGATAGCCGAAATGAAGACCGGCGAAGGTAAAACGCTCGCCGCAGTATTTCCGTCTTATCTGAACGCTCTGACAGGCAAAGGCGTTCACGTTGTTACCGTAAACGACTATCTTGCGCGCCGCGACAGCGAGTGGATGGGCAAGATTCATCGCTTCATGGGTCTTTCGGTAGGTCTTATCGCTCACGAGGTCGAGCCGAAGGAAAGAAAAGAGGCTTATCTTTGCGATATCACCTATGGCACAAACAACGAATTCGGCTTCGATTACCTTCGTGACAATATGGTGCTTTATAAAGAGGAAATGGTTCAGCGCGGTCATAATTATGCTATTGTGGACGAGGTCGACTCTATCCTTATCGACGAGGCGAGAACGCCGCTTATCATATCCGGACACGGCGAAGAAAGCGGAGAGATGTACCAGAAGGCTTCCGCGTTCGTTTCAAGGCTCCGTCCTTTCAAGATAAAGGAAATGGAATCGAAAGAAAGCTACGATGACGTTGACGCGGACTATATCGTTGAAGAAAAGCACAAAAACGCAGTTCTCACAAACAGCGGCATGGAAAAGGCTCAGAGGGCTTTCGGCGTTGAAAACTGGGCGGATCCGGACAACGTAGAGATACAGCATTTCGTTAATCAGGCGCTCAAGGCGTGGGGAACGATGCAGAGAGACGTTGATTACGTTGTAAAGGACGGCGAGGTAATAATCGTTGACGAGTTTACCGGAAGACTTATGTACGGCCGCCGCTATTCAAACGGACTTCATCAGTCTATCGAGGCAAAAGAGGGCGTAAAGATAGAAAACGAGTCAAAAACTCTCGCAACCATCACGTTCCAGAACTATTTCAGAATTTATTCCAAGCTCTCGGGCATGACGGGAACCGCGCTTACCGAAGAGGCAGAGTTTAACGATATATATCACCTTGACGTCATCGAGATCCCCACAAACCTGCCCATGATAAGAAAAGACCACAACGACGCCATTTATAAGACCGAAGCGGGCAAATATTCAGCGGTCCTTGATCAGATAAAGGCATGTCACGCAAAAGGCCAGCCCGTTCTTGTGGGTACAACAACGATAGAAAAATCCGAGCTCCTCAGCAAGCTTCTCAAGCGCGAGGGCATACCGCACAACGTTCTGAATGCGAAGTTCCACGATAAAGAGGCAATGATAGTAGCTCAGGCAGGCAAAAAAGGCGCCGTGACCATATCAACGAATATGGCAGGCCGAGGCACCGATATAATTCTCGGCGGCAACGCGGAATATATGGCAAAGGCGCAGATGGCAAAAGAGGGCATAGATCACGAATATATCGCCGCATCGACCGGTTTTTCCGAAACCGATGACGAAAACGTGATCGCGGCGAAAAAGAGATATGCCGAGCTTTACGCTCAGTATAAGCCCGAAACCGAAAAAGAGGCGCAGGAGGTCAAGGCAGCAGGCGGACTTTTCATTCTCGGCACCGAGCGCCATGAGTCAAGACGAATAGACAACCAGCTGCGCGGACGTGCGGGCAGACAGGGCGACGTGGGCGAAAGCAGATTCTATCTTTCGCTTGAAGACGACCTTATGCGTCTTTTCGGCGGAGAAAGGGTCGCTTCCATCGCACATATGCTCAATATCCCCGAAGATCAGCCGATAGATGCGAAAATTCTTTCAAACACGATCGAAAATGCGCAGAAGAAGGTCGAAAGCGTAAACTTCCAGCGCCGCAAACGCACCCTTGAATATGACGACGTTATAAACCAGCAAAGAACCATCATATACGATCAGCGCAGAAAAGTGCTTGACGGGGAAGACCTTCGCTCATACATCCTCAAAATGGGCGAAGACGTCATCAATAACGCCGCAGACCAGTGTCTTGCCGCCGAGGTCGCCGATAACTGGGATTTTGAAGGGCTTCACGAGCGCTTTGACGGAATGCTTCTTTCAAAAGACGATCTTTCATTCTCGTCCGCCGATTTTGACAGACTGAAAAAGCAGGATATCATTTCGCTTCTTGAAGAAAGACTTAACGAAGCATATACGCGCAGCGAAACCGAAAACACGCCCGAAAAAATGCGCGAGATCGAGCGTATCGTGCTGCTTCGCACGGTAGATAAATACTGGATGGATCATATCGACGCGATGGACGATCTTCGTCAGGGCGTTGCGCTTCGTTCCTACGGCAACAGAAATCCTCTTACCGAGTATAAATTTGAAAGCTATGATATGTTTGACGAAATGGTCAATCAGATCAAATATGATACCGTGCGCGACTGCCTCAGACTGCGCATCGTTAAAAGAGAGATCAAACGCGAACGCGTAGCAACAATAGACGAGGCAAAAAACGTTAACGCAGGCGGCGAAAAACCCAGACCGGTAGTAAAGAAAGCCTCCGAAAAGGTCGGCAGAAACGATCCTTGTCCGTGCGGTAGCGGGAAAAAATATAAAAACTGCCACGGAAAGAACGCATAGAATGATAAAAAATCTGATTTTTGATATGGGCAACGTGGTTTTAGACTACACCCCGAGACGGATCGCCTCGTTTTTTACGTCTGACCCCGATGAGCTTGATTTTCTTTGCAGAGAGGTCTTTTCAAACAAAGAATGGCTATCTCTTGACCGCGGAGTTATGACGGAAAAAGAAGCGATTGAAAGTATTCTTTCGCGTGTGCCCGCAAGATATCACGAGCTTTGCAAAACGGTTATGAACGGCTGGGAAAATTATTTTCTGCCGGTCGAAGGCACTTATGAGCAGATACTTTTGCTCAAAAAACGCGGTTACAAGCTTTATATGCTCACAAACGCGTCGCTGAAAGTATATAAATACAAAAGAAACAGCCCTGCCTTCGATCTTATGGACGGTATGTTCGTTTCTGCGGACGTGCATATGCTCAAACCCGAGCCCGGAATATATATTTGCATGCTCGAAAAATTCGGTCTCAAAGCCGAGGAGTGCCTGTTTTTTGACGACGTTGAGGTGAATGTTGAAGCGGCGCAAAAGCTCGGCATACACGGACACGTTTTCACAAAAGGACCCGACGAAATAATAAAAACCGTTGAAGAATACGAAAAACAGAATGCGCAATGGATAAAGAATATATAATCGAAAAATTTCGCGAAGCAGGCTTTGAGATAAGCGATAAAAAAGCGGAAATGTTTGCGGAATACTGCGAGCTGCTTGTTGAATGGTCGAAAAAAATGAATCTCACCGCCGTAAAGGACGAAAAGGAGATCGTTTCAAGACATTTTACAGACAGTCTTTTGCCGCTTAAAACAGAGTTTATCAAAGAAGGCGCAAAATGCGCTGACGTCGGAACAGGCGCAGGCTTTCCCGGCGTTCCAATAGCGATCATGAGAAATGATATAGAAATGACGCTTTTGGATTCTTTGCAAAAACGCCTGACTTTTCTTGACGCCGTTATTCAGAAGCTTGGTCTTGAAAACTGCAAAACCATTCACTCGCGCGCCGAAGACGCCGCAAGAGGATATATGCGTGAAAAATTCGACGTTGTTTTTTCCCGCGCCGTAGCAAAAACGAGCGTTCTTGCCGAATTCTGCCTTCCGCTTGTCCGAGAGGGCGGATATATGCTCGCGCTTAAATCCGTTACGGCAAAAACGGAGCTTGAAGAGGCGGAAAAAGCGATCGCCGTTCTGGGCGGCGGCGAAACGGAAATATTCGGCACTGATGAAAGAAATATCGTAGTAATAAAGAAAATAAATAATACTCCCGAAAAATACCCCCGCAGCGCGGGCAAGGCTTCCGCATCACCGATTTCGTGAATACAAACGGCGACGGATTTTGAACAGATCCGTTAAAACGCACATCGAAAAAACCATACTGTGATACAACTGAAAGGAAATATCACCGCATGGTTTTTTTATGACTATATCAACGTTGTCCGATATAAAATACGAAAAAGAAATATTGCGGATGCAGACGTCGGACAAAACGATAATCGGTCAGGTCAGACATATGCCGCGTTTTTATAAGCCTTTCAGTGGCTGAGCACGGTTTTTCCTTCTCTTTTCGATCCTTTGTCTTAAAAAAGTTTTTAATGTAAATAATTTTTGAAAAGTACTTGATTTTTTTTTATAATATGTTATACTTTTAGTAAGGAAAGCGATTAACACAAAAACAGAGTTATCAATGAACTGATTTTTTTTTGCCGGTAGTTCGACAAAATGCTAAGTCAACAGTTTTCCGTTCAGGTAATTACATTTTGGGCGTGATTATGTCTCTCCACAAAAATAATATCTTAATTAAAGGAGCGGTCGTTATGAAAAACACAAAGTATTAATACAATATATGTTTATATTTTGAAACCATAAAGAGGTGATATAGCCCTATGAAACGCACACTCACTGCAATAATTGCCGTTTTTGTTGCCGTAACAATACTTTTTGCCGCATGCGATACGTCGGGAAACGACGGTAAAAAGAATACGGAAGAAAATACGCTGATTTTCGAAGAAAGAACGTATATTAAAACAGAAGTAGAATATCCTGACGAACTTACGTCGTCCGTTTCAAAAAACATGTGGCTTGCGGATACAATTTCTGCAGCAGCCGAAAAAGAGATTCTTTTCGTTAAAAACGGAAACGTTTACAGCTTTGAAAAATCACCGCTTTATACAGGCGGAAAGAAGGTTTTTGACGTTGTAAACGAAAACACGAAAGAAACGGAAAATCTTTATTCTTTTATTTCGGATGATTCCGACGGATTTATAAAAGAGGTTTTCGTTGAAGAGGGGTCTGCTCTTTCATATCCGGCGTTTGACGATTTTTATTCAATTCTCGCAAAAATGGACGCCGCCGTTGAATGGAAAACAGTAAACGAAAATTGTATTTATGTTGAACGAATCAAAAACAGACCGAGAGTCCACGGAGCCGTTCCCTTGCTCAAAAACCGTTCGGAAGACGCTGCGCTTGCCAACGCATCTGTTGATCTGAGCAATATGCCTGACTGTGAAGTTGACGTGAATATCTTTGAAGAAAAAATCCTGTCGGTCTTCCTGAAATCTTCTGGGCATGAATTTCTTTACGGCTGGGGTTCTTACCTTTACGATACGGAAAACGATACCGTTATAAATAAAGGGGCGTTCCTTGCGGCTCACGGAGTAAACCTTGCAGGACTGAAAGAAAAAGCGGAGGAAAAGAAATCCGCACTCGCATACGAAGATGACAGGAGCGTAAAAAGCGTAAGAACAAGTTTTGACGATGATGTTTACGATTTTTTTATAAACGATATATCATCTGCCGAGCTTCACTACGCAATTGTGGTTGAGTATTCAAACTATGAAAGCGAGCTTAATCCCGCATATTTGAAGCAGACATACCGCATTTCTTTAAATAACAATTCTGAATGGCCGAATGCTGACGATGTAGTTGATGAAGTAAACACCGCAGACCCGAAAGAATTTGTTGGCTTGTATATAAAAGCTCTTTGTGAAGGTGATGCCGAGGCATTAAATCTTTTATACGGAAAAGAACTTTTCAGCGAAACGCAGGCAGATCCTGTCCTTGAAACCGATAAGTATTCCGAAATTGACGGAATAACAAGGGTAATTGAAACGGAAGACGGTTTTATCGTTTCGGAGTCGGTAAAAGACAGCGACGTATATTTTGTCCGGGATGGCAACTGCATAGGTTATACCTGCTATATCCGCAACACGGGAACCCGTTTCGTTATGGTTGCAACGGCAAAATACGCTTTTGAGTTTGCGGAATGCGCCGCGGAAGACTACAGTCTTTTCCCGTATACGGAAGATTTCCGAATAGCCCCGGACGATAAAACGCTGAGCGAAAGCTTTCCGGCAGAACTCCTCACCGAAATTATAACCTCTGCGCTGAAAAAAGGCGATATTTGGACTCTTAAAACGCTTTGCAAAGATATGACTTTTGATGAGCCGCAGCACGCGGAGGGTGAACCGACGCCGGTAAACCGCGCTCCGTTCGGCTATGCGGGACCCGCTGAAGACGTTATATGCAAAAAGGAAAGCGAAACGACCGTTAAATTTGAGATAAAAACGCTTGACGGCAAAACAGTAAATCTTACCGCCACACTTAAAAAGGACGGCGACGGATACTGCCTTTCCACTCTCACGACAGAATAATATTCCTGAAAAAATAAACCGGGAAAACCGATTTCGGCTTCCCGGTCATTTTTTTCGTTTTTCAGTCTGTTATTTTTGTGTGAGCTCTTTATACATTTTCATCAGCTCCGCCACGCATTCGCTTTCGGTGTTCAGCTTGCCCCAGAAGCCGTAAGCCTCCATTACGGCGCGGTCGTTTGCCTGATGAGCCTTGCGCAGCTCGGGCGGCATAGTTAAATCGTCGTAAAGATCGGCAAGCGAGCAGTTGGGATAGAGCGCACGGGCGTCAAGTATCATCTGCGCGGATTTTTCTATCTTTGCTTTCTGTTCTTCGGTAGGAGTAGGCCACGGGAAGTTGTTGTAGACAATATCTTTGGAATAGCGATAGTCGCTTTTCAGTCTGCCTGCTACCGTCCTCATCCATGCCATGTGGACATTTGATGTGAGTATGCCGAAATGGTAGAGGGTTGCGGAGGGCATAAGTTTAACAGCATTACTACAGAAAACATCAGGAGTCATAAAACCTATAGGAATGTATTTTCTGTTTTCTGATGATGTTTCAGGAAGAATAATATAATTGGTTTTTGGCATGTTTTCGACATGAAAACGAGTAGGAGTATTTGCAAGAATTCTTGTTCCTTCACTTTTACTTGTAAGTCTGAAATTACGTACATTTTCAATTCTCTTTATACATTCGGGCATTGAACGGAGTTCCGAAGGCGTGCAGTCTCCGAGCCACAGACAATAACGATAATATCCGTTAATAAATTCCTGTGCTCCGAGCCATTTTTTGAAGTATTTTTCAGAGTTTGGTTCTTTTTTTACAAACTCATCCATTTCATCTTTCGTAAATAGGTAGTTTCCGTCGTCAATAGGTTTATTGCCGATACCGATTTCGGGAATATTACAAAGCGGTTTTGCCCTGCTTTCAATAACAATGTTATCAGCATCAATAAGATACCCATTGATATTATTTGCAATCTTTACTGTTCCATTGTCATATATTACTTTGTTTGCTTTGTTTTCCGCAACGCTGAATCCTACGATAACGCAGTGAACAGCAGCCATATATTTATCGGTTTTTTCTTTTTTTCCTTGATTATTTTCGGCACGGTTATCCCAACGAAATGTTTTGTGTGCAAAATCGATGTGAACACCTTGCTCAAAAAGATATTTCCAAAGTATTGCAACCTGTTCGCCCTGTGTTATACTGTTTGTTGAAACGAGTGCTGTTCTTATTTTTGTTCCATTCATAAAATCCGCTGCTTTTTTATACCAGCAGGCAACATAGTCGAGATTTCCGTTATTTTTTACATCGCTAAATATGGAAAAGACATCTTCTTTTTGTTCCCTTGACATTATTCTTGCCCCAACAAACGGCGGATTACCCATAATATAATTCAGTTTGTCTTTCGGCACAACGCTTTCCCAGTCTATCCTGAGCGCATTGCCTTCAATTATATTTGCATTTGATTTAAGAGGAAGAGAATCAATAGACTGTTCGGCAATTTCTTCTGTTTCCTTGTTCATTTGCGATTCCGCGATCCAGAGTGCAGTTTTTGCAACGGCAACGGCATAATCGTTTATTTCAATTCCGTAAAACTGACTTATTTTAACTTTAATAATGTCATGTTCCCCGCCGAAATTCAATACCGTTTTGTCTCCGAGGGTAATTCTCAGCGCTTCATTTTCAAGACGGCGAAGGCTTAAATATGTTTCGGTCAAAAAGTTGCCCGAACCGCATGCGGGATCAAGAAATGTGAGTGAAGCAAGCTTTTTGCGGAACATTTCGAGCTTTTCATTTCTTGTTTTTTCAACTTTTATTTCGCAAATATCGGAAAATTCGCTTCTTAAATCGTCAAGAAAGAGCGGGTCGATTACTTTATGAATATTTTCTATAGATGTGTAGTGCATACCTCCTTTTCGCCTTGTGTCGGGGTTTAACGTGCTTTCAAAAACCGCTCCAAATATGGTGGGGCTTATCTGAGACCAGTCAAAACCCGTGCTTGCCTTATCAAGCAAAATATCAATAATTTCTTCGGTAAAACGCGGGATTTCTATATTTTCATCGGCAAAAAGACCGCCGTTGACATACGGAAAAGACTTCAGCTCATCGTCAAGGTACGGGTCGCGTTTTTTTTCTTCCGTATTGAGAACTCTGAAAAGCTCAATTATTGCATTGCGAACATCCTTTATCTGAAAATGTGATATATACTGACCGAATTTATCGTGTGAACCGAAAAGCCCCGCATCCTCCGCATAAAGGCAGAATACAAGACGGACGCACAGCATATTGAGGCTTCTTTGCGCTTCATCGCTTTCGGGATTTACATACTGTTTTTTTAACGCATCGTAAAGTTTGCCAACAAGCTCACCTGCCTGTATGGATACTTCAAGTTCTTTCGGCGGCACTTTGCTGCCTGTATCAACAAGGAATTGCAGGCGGTAGTATTCTTTTTCAAGGTCTTTCAGAAAAAGCTGTTCGGGTTCGCCCTGCGGTTTTTCCATATCATAAATAAGAAATTCCGCAAAATTGCATGTGATTATCCATTTGGGGTGTTGTGAAACAGGCAGCTCGGTCACATAATGTTTTGCCTGTTGAAACGGTGTGAGCAAAGAGCCGTCCGATTGTTTTATTGGTTTTCTGAGGTTTTTGTCAAGAGATTTCTGCTCAATCATAACCTTTGTTGACGGGATATATCCGTCAATAAATGATGTGTGGTCAAGATGAACCTGATCTTCAAAGCGTATAAATTCCGAAAAATTATCAACGCCGAATACGTTTGTTAAAAGGTCGATCCAGAAAAGCTGAGATTCTCCCTTTTCGTATCCTTTTCCGCTCCAGCGAGCGGCAAACTCTTTTGCGGCTTTTTGCTGATTTATCAACGGCATTTTTATTCCCCTCAACGATAATATTGATGTAATTATAGCATAAATCCGTTTTTCCGTCAACTGCGGAAAAAGAAAAAACCGGAAATACAATCGATATTTCCGGTTTGTTATTCTGTATCAGTCTATCATTTTTGTGTCGATATGTTCTTTGATAAGGGAGATGAAGTCGGGGATCGTCATTGAGCCTTTGTCGCCGTCTTTTCTTACGCGAACGGAGACTGTGCCGTCTTCCTGTTCCTTATCGCCCGTAACGAGCATGAACGGAACCTTTTCCATCTGCGCTTCGCGGATCTTATAGCCTACTTTTTCGCTTCTTTCGTCTACTTCGACCCTTATGCCGCATTCTTCAAGCTTTTTGCAGACCTCGTTTGCGTAAGGCTGATGTCTGTCTGCAATAGGAATGATCTTGACCTGAACGGGAGCGAGCCACGTCGGAAAAGCGCCCATCGTTTCTTCGATGAGATACGCCATAAAGCGGTCAAGAGAGCCAAGTATCGCACGGTGGATAACAACGGGAGTATGCTCCGCGCCGTCCTTGTCAACGTATGTGAGGTTGAATTTTGCGGGCAGGCAGAAGTCGAGCTGGCAGGTGGAAAGCGTGATCTCCGCGCCTACTGCGGGCATTACCTGAACGTCGAGCTTCGGTCCGTAGAATGCAGCTTCGCCTATCTCTTCGGTGTAGTCAAGTCCGAGCTGATCGAGAACCTGACGCAGCGCGTTTTCCGCTGTGTTCCACATTTCGTCGTCATCGTGATATTTTTTCTTGTCTGCGGGATCGCGCAGAGACAGGACCATTCTGTAATCCTTGATGCCGAAATCGCGGTATGTATCGAATATAAGATTAACTACCTTTTCAACCTCGTCCTTTATCTGATCGGGCGTTACGAAAAGGTGAGCGTCGTTCTGGCAGAAATGGCGGCCTCTTTCTATTCCTTTGAGTGTGCCCGAAGCCTCGTATCTGAAGTCGTGCGCTATTTCGCCTATACGGACGGGAAGATTTCTGTATGAATGCTGTGAATTTGCGTAAATGCGCATATGGTGCGGGCAGTTCATGGGACGAAGAACGTATGTTTCGTCGTCAACCTTCATCGCAGGGAACATATTGTCTTTGTAATGATCCCAGTGACCGGAAGTTTTATACAGTTCTACCGTTCCTACGCACGGAGTAAGAACGTGTTCATAGCCCTGAGAGATCTCTTTATCGCGGATATAGTTTTCAAGGATCCGCCAGAGCGTGTAGCCCTTTGGCAGGAACATCGGCATGCCTTTTCCTACGAGCTCGTCCGTCATAAAAAGCTGAAGATCGTGGCCTATTCTGCGGTGATCGCGCAGTTTTGCCTCTTCGAGCTGTTTGAGATACTCTTCAAGATCTTCTTTGTTGGGGAACGATATTCCGTATATGCGCTGAAGCATCTTTTTTGAAGAATCGCCTCTCCAGTAAGCGCCGGTGCAGCTTGTGAGTTTGAAGTGCTTTACCTTGCTAACATACGGCAGATGCGGGCCTGCGCAAAGATCAGTAAACTCTCCCTGTTTGTAAAAGCTTATTTCTTCGTCTTCGGGCAGATCGTTTATAAGCTCAATCTTATAAGGCTCGTTTTTCATCAGTTCGAGCGCTTCTTTTCTCGGAAGAACGAACCTTTCTATTTTGAGGTTTTCCTTTACGATCTTTTTCATCTCCGCCTCGATTTTTTCGAGGATCTCGGGCGTGAACGGGATCTCACTGTCAAAATCGTAATAAAAGCCGGTATCTATAGCGGGACCGATAGTGAGCTTTGTTTCGGGATAAAGCCTTTTTACTGCCTGTGCCATGATGTGAGACGTTGTGTGCCAGAACACCTTCATCTCTTCAAGATTCTCTATTTTCATATTCTCTTCTCTCCTTATGGGGAATTTTATCAGTAATTTCTTATCTCTTCGCCGTTCAGAAGCTTGTTGAGATCTGATTTGATTTTGTTTACTTTTGTTACGTAAACAAAAAATCGTCCTTCTCCGTCAAGCTTAAATACATATTTTCTTGACTCTATGGGAATGAATTCTATAACCATATCGTCACCGTCAATGGCGTGATACGTTATTTTGAGCTCCGTTTCGGCGGTTTCGTCAGGCTCGTAAGCCATACCGTCGTTTGTAACGCTGATTATGGTTACATAGAAGGTTCTGAAAAGATTCGGGTCTATTTCTGTTTCGCCGTTCAGCGTAACGACCATTTCCTCCCCTTTGTCGGGGTCTTTGATCGAAAAGTCGTATACGTCGCCGTTCGATTCAACTGTCAGTCCGTTCAGATCGTTTATATAGCGAAGGTTGATGGTCCTCTGACAGTAGACGTCGATCGAATAATCGGTAAACGCGAATTTATCCATATCAACGCCGTATATGACAGGTTCGCCGTCATACATAACGTAAAGAGTGCGTCCGTCTATGTTGCCAAGCAGATATTCGCTTGTTACAAGCAGGTCAGAGCCGTCCTCCGTAGCGCCGTAATACGGGTTTTCAAGCCCCGTAACTTCGCTTACGTAGTTTTGTGTGTCTACCCATGCTTCTATAACTACTCTTGTGGGATTGCCGAAGCCGTATTGCTGCTGCAGCGACTCATCGAGCGTGTCGGTTATTATATCGTCTGCTTCAAGCGATGCGAGAATTTCGGTTATGCCCTGTATCGGCGTTGAGTCGCCGCCCCATAAAAACGGCTCTTCAAGCACCATTCCGCCTGCAAAGCGGATATCTTTCGCCTCTTCGTCGGTCGTCTGACGGACGTATATATCCTCTTTTTCGGAATTTTCGGGGAAATCTATCAGCAGAGACTGAAATCCCGTATAAAGGAACTGCTTGCTGATGGTTTTCTGATAATACTGAACGTGATTTCTGAGAAATCTTTCCGCAAAATACGTCTGAGCAAGGAAAACGTCGGTATTCGATGCGTTCCTTATATAATAACCGCCGCCCTGCGGCGCAGCGTCGCCTATCTGAAGCTCGGTAACGGTGCCGTCCTTTTTCTCGATATATACGTGAACCTGAGGGTCGTCAAGTCCGTAATATTCAAGATGCTGCGTTTCGGTTTCGATAAGCGCGTCACACGTTACTTTTGCCACGCTTGAGTAAAGACCTTCGGAAGAATACGGCAAAAGCGGCGCGCCTTCTCTGCCCAGGAAATTGAGATTTCCCTCTTCGTCGCGGCTGATCGTGAATTCGCCTGTCGGATTCGTTACGTGGATATCCTTGAGGTCGTCAAGCACGCAGGTATATAAAACGAGGCTTTCTCTGGCGTATTTTATGTTAAGGTCTGTTGACGGATCTTTCTCTTCGGGAAGAAGATCAAAGTTCATTACAAATATCGCCGCGCCTATGACCGCTGCGGAAACAAGAACAGCGACGATAATGCCGATAATTTTTTTCTTCGTCATAAGAACTTGCGTTTCCTCCACACGATAAGTCCTATTACCGCAAATATAAGCGGAAGAACGAGGACTATGCCGAGAACCGTAACTATGACCTGAGTTGTTGTTTCAAATGCGAGCGTATCAAAGATAAGCTGCGCGGGAAGAATATCAGTATCGTAAGATTGCTTTGAAGCAACAAGGAATTTGCATAGCTTTATCATGAATTCCGCCGTCTGCTGGTTGTTTCCGTCGATGTTGCTGACAAAATAGTCGTCAACGAACGACGTTGAGCCGCAGAGGTAAACGCTTGACGAGAATTCCGTTGTGCCCTCATATCTTGTCTGACGCGATATCGCGCTGAGGAAAAACGGTCCGACCGTATCTGTTTCTTCGTTGTAAGTGAAGTTTTTCCAGTCTGTCGGAGCAAGCGTCGTTGATGCGGTAAAGCGTGAAAACGCGGTTTTGAACGTATCTATAACGCCGTAAGTCTTTCTTGTATCCTTGCTTTCGAAAAGACGGTTGACCGCGCGAGCGGCGCCGAGACGGACGAACTGATAATATCCTTCTCTCGCAAGATCTTCCGCAAGAGTTTTAGCATCGTCTGCATATTTAACTTTAAGAAGCGGATACGAGGCGTTTGTGAACGCATAGCTGTTTGAATAGTCGAAAATGTTTTCGGTGCCGAGCGAAAGGCCCCACTCAACGAGGTAGTCCTCAAGCTTCGGGTTTTTCGGCATGTTGAGGTCTGTGAATACCATAAGGTGATGTCCAAGATCTTCGTTGTTTGAAAGCCATGCGTCTATTTTGTTGATATCGTCGTCGCTGTAGTTTCTGGTGGGGTTGTTGATGACGAGTATCGATACAAAATCGGGTATTTCGTCAAAATCCTGAATGGTTATATATTTTACGTCAAACCCGTTGTCTTTGAGGGTTTCCTGGAAATAAGGCAGAGATCCTTCGCCGTGACCCTTTATGATCGCTACGGTCTGTATATCCTCAACTGTAGCGTAAAGCATACCCGCGGTAAGACGTCTTTCAAGACCGACATACATGAGGTTTTCGAATATCGTGTCTTTTACGAAACGGTAACGCTGCGTTTCAGGCGAGTAAACAATAAGAAAGATGTTGTCCGAGGTGTCTGTGCCGTCATCAAGGGTAATGTTTCTTGTTTTGAAAAAGTTCGGGTTGTATCTGGGGTCTACAAAATGGACCGTGACGTATTCGCTTTCGCGGGTGTAGTTGTCTACCGTTTCAACAACAAATCTCTGGGGCGCTATTGCGCCGGCAGTGGACGTTGCCGAGCGGTATGACGTTTCGTCGCCGAGGATTATTATTTCAACAGGGGACTTCAGCTCCGCAAGAAAATCCTTCGTTTCCTGGTCGAGAGTAAATACCTGTTCCCCGGTGAGGTCAACTTTCAGCGTGAATCTCTGTGCCGCAAGCGAAACAAGCACGTTTACCGCTATAACGGCGGCAATGAAGAGTATTGTGAAAAGTGTTGACAGTGAGCCGAATTTTATCCTGTTTTTGTTGATCCTGGGCACTTTAGCCGAAGAAACGTGTCCGCCGATGGCGGTATAGGGAACCTGTTTTTCCGAAAGCTCGCTTTCAGTCACTTCTTTCGCCGTTTCTTCCGTCTCATCTTCGGCAGATGTCACCTCTTCGGAAGTTTCCGCTGCGGGTTGCTCCGTCTTGTTTTCTTCTGCAGAAGCGTTTTCGGTATCTTTTTCTTCGTTGTTTATGATATCCTGTTCGTTAGCCATTTTTCACACCTCCTCAGCTCCAGCGGCGTCTTTCTATCATTCTTACCGCAAGGAAAAGGAAAATCACGGTTACGGAAAAATAATAGACGATGGGCGGTAAATTCAGTATGCCGTTGGTAAAATCGTCAAACTGCGCGTAAATGTTGCCGTGCATGATAATATCTGCAAGCCACGTCGGGAAAAACATCGCGAAAAAGTCGATAACAAACATGAAAAACAGTATCGCTATCGTTGCAGCCGCAGCAGCTATCGTGCTTTCGGTAAGAGCAGATACAAAAAGACCGATTGCTATCATTGACGATAAAACGAGCACCGTGCCGATAAGATTTGTAAGAAGACATCCGTAGTCAACGGTTCCGAAAATATCTATTATAAGCACGTAAAAAAGGTTTACGCAGGTGCATAGAAGAAATATTATCAGTGCTCCGAAAAATTTGCCCAGAACAAGCTGATAAAGGCTTATGGGAGACGTAAGAAGAAGCTGATCTGTTTTGTTTTTCTTTTCTTCGCTGAAAAACCGCATCGAAAGGATGCCTACAACGATCATATCAACGAAAAACAGCCAGAAGCCGAAGTAGTCGCCGAGGTAGCTCGTGTTTTGCCATATTACGAAAAGGGTAAAAAGTATGGCGGAAAGGAACGTGTAAATCGCGATAACGAACCAGCCGATCGGATTTTTGAAAAATGAGACGAGCTCTCTCTTAATTATCGCCGTCATTCTTTTCACCGTCCTTTACTTCGCCGTTTTCTGCTTTGTTTTCCGGCGTATCAGCGTCGGATCTCTCTTTTTTGTCTTTCTTCTGAGCCTCGAGCGCGCGCTGCTCGTCGTTTTGTGAAACGAGCTGGATGAATATGTCTTCAAGCGACATGCCCAGAGGCGTTATCATGAGAATATACCAGTTTCTTTTTGCGCATTCTTCAAAAAGAAGTCTGCGTATATCTGTTTTCTTTTCCGCTTCGATAATGAAGTCTATCGTGCCTTTTTCGAACGATCCGACGTATTCGATCTTCGCAACGCCGGGAAGCGCGCCGAGAACACCTATTACGTCTGCGTCTTCGGGAGCGGCAAGACGTACGCCGTAGCGGCTGTTTGCGCCCATACGCATAGTCAGGTCGTCGGCAAGAGCGTCCATAACGATGAACCCTTCGTTCATAATTATTATTCTCTCGCAGATCGCCTGAACTTCAGAAAGGATATGCGAGGAAAGAAGGATAGTTCTTCTTGAACCGAGACGTTTTATCAGATTTCGTATCTCAACGATCTCTTTCGGGTCAAGACCTGCGGTAGGTTCGTCAAGAATAAGAATTGGAGGGTCGCCTATTAGCGCCTGGGCAAGTCCGACACGCTGTTTATAGCCCTTTGACAGGTTTTTTATCAGACGGCCGTATACGCCCGTGATCTTTACAACTTCGCATACTTCCGCGATATGCTCTTTCTTTTTCTTGATATTGTCTTTTTTAGCGCAGCCTTTAAGGTCGTAAACAAAGCTCAGATATTCCTTTACCGTCATATCGTGGTAAAGCGGCGGTATCTCGGGAAGATAACCTATGCTCGCCTTTGCTTTTGACGGCTCTTCAAGAAGATCGTGTCCGTCAACGGTGATCTTGCCCGCATGCGACGATATATAACCGGTGATCATGTTCATCGTTGTCGTTTTCCCCGCTCCGTTGGGACCGAGAATGCCGACGATGTCTCCCTGGTTTATCGTGAAGCTGATGTTGTTGACGGCAACCTTGTTCCCGTAACGCTTCGTTAAGCCCGAAACCGTTATCATGATAAACTCCCTTTTATTTATAGTTTATTTCGTAAATATCATTCAACAATTTTCAAATGCAGCTCGTCAAGCTGTTTTGTATCCGCCGCAGACGGGCAGTCCGTCATAAGCTCCGACGCGTTCTGGACCTTCGGGAACGCAATTACGTCTCTGAGACTGTCTGCGCCAAGAAGCTGCATAACAAGCCTGTCAAGACCGAGGCCCATACCGCCGTGCGGGGGCGCGCCGAATTTGAAGGCGTCGGTAAGATATCCGAATTTTCTGTATGCCTCTTCGTCTGAAAGACCGAGAAGCGAGAATATCCTCTTCTGAAGGACGGGATCGGTGATTCTTATCGAACCGCTTGAAAGCTCTATGCCGTTAAGAACAAGGTCATATGCTTTCGCCCTTACCTTCGCTTTATCCGTTTCGAGGTATTCAAGACATTCGTCAAGCGGCGCTGTGAACGGATGGTGCATTGCAACGTATGTGCCGAGCTCTTCGTCATATTCGAAAAACGGCATTTCGGTGATCCACATCAGATCCCAGCCTTCCGGCTTTATTCCGAGGCGTTTCGCCGTTTCTATCCTCAGCATACCGAGCTGAGAAAGAACGTGAGAAGTGTTTGTATCGGCAATAATAAGAATAACGTCACCGGTTTTGGCTCCCGTTTTTTCAAGGATGGCGTTCATTTCGTCTTCCGTCATGAACTTTGCAAACGAGCATGCGGTTCCCTCTTCGGTAAGACGTATCCATGCAAGTCCTTTTGCGCCGCAGCCTTTTGCGTAATCGGTAAGCTTGTCTATTTCTTTTCTTGTAAGCTTATGCGCGGAGTTTTCTGCGTTTATCGCGCGAACGGTGCCGCCGCCCGCAACTGCGCCGGAAAATACCGAGAAGCCGCAGTTTTCAACAATCTTAGAAAGATCGCATATCTCCATACCGAATCTTGTGTCCGGCTTATCCGAGCCGTATCTTGACATTGCTTCGGCATATGTGAGCCGTTTTATGGGGAGGGGTATATCAATGCCGAGTGCTTCCTTGAATATCTTTTGCATAAAGCCTTCGCCGACTTTAAGCACGTCTTCAACGTCTACAAACGACATTTCCATATCTATCTGCGTAAATTCCGGCTGTCTGTCCGCCCTGAGGTCCTCATCGCGGAAGCAGCGCGCGATCTGGATATAGCGGTCAAAGCCCGCTACCATTGAAAGCTGCTTGTAAAGCTGCGGCGACTGGGGAAGCGCGTAAAAGTTTCCCGGATGCACTCTTGAAGGAACAAGGTAGTCTCTCGCGCCTTCGGGAGTGGATTTTATAAGCATTGGCGTTTCTATTTCGATAAAGCCGTTTTCGTAAAAATAGTCTCTCGTTATTTTCGCGATCTTGTTTCTGAAAAGCAGATTGCTCATCAGGTCGGGACGGCGAAGATCGAGGTATCTGTATTTAAGACGGAGTTCCTCGTTTACGTTTGAGTTCCTTACTATTTCAAAAGGAGGCGTTTCGCTCTTGCCCAAAACCTTCAGGTCGCTTACGGCAACTTCTATCTCTCCTGTTGCGAGATTTTTATTTACGGCGTTTTCGCCTCTTGCGCGGACGGTTCCCGTAGCGCAGATAACGTCTTCAGAACGCAGCGTGTATGCCTGATCGAAAAGCTCTTTTGAGTTCTGCTCGTCAAACGTCAGCTGCAAAAAGCCCGTTCTGTCGCGCAGATCGATAAAAATAAGTCCGCCAAGAACACGCCGTCTCTGGACCCAGCCGGCAACAGTGACCGTTTTTCCTTCGTCTTTGATACTGAAATTTCCGCAGTAGTCTGTTCTGTTGATATACATATCTTCAACCTTCTGTAATTATTCTTATTTATTTTAATATGTTAATTAGTCACAAATGTGAACTTCGTTTTTCAATATGGCGGTCAATTCGGAAATATCCGAGATCTTTATTTTTTTCGCCGTTCCGTCGCTCATGTTGCGAAGATCCGCAGTTCCCGAGGCAAGCTCATCGTCACCGATAACGCATGTGAATCTCGCGCAGGTTTTATCGGCATATTTCATCTGTGCCTTTACCGAGCGATCCATAAGATCCGTTTCAACGTTCACTCCGTTTTTGCGAAGCGCTACCGCGGTATCGAACGCCGCTTTTGCCGCCACAGGACCCATTGACGCGATATAGATATCGGGCGAGATATCGCTGCCGAATGCGGGAATAAGCGGAAAAAGCCTTTCGACCCCGCACGCAAAGCCTATGCCGGGCGTGGGCTTTCCGCCCAGCTCTTCGATAAGACCGTCATATCTTCCGCCGGCAGCTACCGCAAGAGATGTATTGACGTCTATAAACTCAAAAACGGTTTTTGTATAGTAGTCAAGCCCTCTTACAAGCCCGCTGTCCTCTTCATAAGCGGTTCCGACCGAGTCGAGCGCTTCTTTTACGGCTGAATAATGCTCTCTGCACTCTTCGCAGAGGTAATCGGTTATCTTTGGCGCGTTTTTTGCAAGCTGAATATCCTGCGGACTCTTGCAGTCAAGTATCCTCATGGGATTTCTCTGAAGTCTGTCTTTGCAGGTATCGCAAAGCTCGGAAATATGCTGTGTGAAATACTCCCTGAGCGCGTTCTGATAATCCGCACGGCATTTCGGACAGCCTATGGAGTTGATTTTGAGTATTATTCCGTCTATGCCGAGATTTTTAAGAAAAAGCTCTGCCATAGAAATAAGCTCTGCATCCGAAAACGGTGATTTCGCTCCGTAAAGCTCCATGCCGATCTGATTGAATTCTCTGTAACGCCCCGCCTGCGGTTTGTCGTAGCGGAAAACGTTGATCTTATAATACAGTTTGAGCGGGAGTGCTCCTGCCAGCAAGCCGTTTTCAAGAGAAAGACGGACTGCCGAAGCCGTGCCCTCGGGGCGCAGTGTCATCGATCTGCCGCCCTTGTCCTCAAAAGTATACATTTCTTTCTGAACGATATCCGTCGTGTCGCCCACACCGCGCGTAAAAAGCTCAGTTTCCTCAAAAGTCGGAAAACGGATCTCTTTATACCCCGCTCTCGCCGCCGTCCTGTCCGCCACGGCTTCTACATAACGCCACTTGTATGAATCCGACGGAAGAACGTCGTTTGTGCCTCTCGGCGCTTTTATTATAGTCATTTCTTTCCCTCCGGGAACCTTATTGGTAAATTATGCTGTTTTTTCTGCGCCTGCCGGTCGCTGCCGCCGTTTCGCGCCAGTCGTAATCGCCTCTTTCAAGCGATTTTATTATGATCTCCGCAGTCTTGATATTCGTTGCCACGGGAACGTTGTACAGGTCGCAAAGACGCAGGAGCGCCGTTTCGCCCGCTTTTTCAAATTCGCTGAATACGGGGTAGCGGAAGAGAAAAAGAAGATCTATCTCCTTGTTGGATATCCGCGCTGCGATCTGCTGATCTCCGCCCCTGTTTCCGCTCATAAGACGCTGTATGTCAAGCCCCGTAGTATCTGCAATAAGCTTTCCGGTGCCGGCAGTTGCGCAGAGTTTATGCTCGGAAAGAACTCTGCAGTTTTCAACGCAGAACTGAACGAGCAGCTCCTTTCGTTTATCGTGCGCCATAAATGCAATATTCATAATGCAGTTTCCTTTCACCGTTACCAGAACCTGTAAAGTTCCGTGAATTCGCCGTCCGCTCTCGCGGCAATGTTGACGTAAGCCTTTTTCGACCGTGCGCGCTTCGTATCGCAGATAAGTCTGCCTGCGTTAAGCGCTTCGGAAGCTTTCGGATCTTCAGGAATAAGACCTGAAAGACGTATGCCTACGGTATCTATCATCTCATCAATGTCGGGCGCTTTCTTCTCTTCTATCATCTTTGCGTTGATTCTGTTCACAACAAGCGATACGTCGCAGCCTTTCGCATATGCCGCAGCCGCCGCAGCCTGTGCGTCGTGTATCGAGGTCACGTCGGGGGTGGCTACAACGATAACGTGCGCGCCCTTAATGAAATAATCGTCTATTCCGCTGCCGGCGCCCGAAGGACAGTCAAGAACGATATGGTCGTATTCGCCCTTTTCAAGAAGATCTTTTACTGTTTTAAGAATAAAATCCGTCAGGCCATTCCTGTCTGCCGGCGAACGCAGAGGTCCGGGCAGAAGGAAAAGCTGTCTGTCTCCCCCTGTTTGGATAATTGCGTCCTTAAGATCGCATCTGCCTTCGAAAACGTCGCAAACGTCCCAGATATGATCGTTGCTTACTCCGAAAACGATATCGAGGTTTTTAAGGCAAAGGTCACAGTCTGCTGCGAGGACTTTTCTTCCCCTGTCGGCAAGACATGCTGAGAGATTCGCGGCAAGCGTGGTCTTTCCCACGCCGCCTTTACCGGAAGCGATAACTGTCAGTTTGCTCACGGCAACCTCCTTTCGGTCAGCTTATAAGCTCACCTTCATTGTTGGCGGCTATAAACCGCTCTTCATGTGAAAAATAATATGTCAAAACGTCTTTTACAAGCTCTGCGTTTATCGGCGACGCGCTGAGTCCGCCGTTTTCGATAACTATCGCAAAAGCGATCTGCGGGTCTTCCGCAGGTGCTACTCCGATCATAAGCGAAGTGGGAATACCTGTTGTTTCCGCCGTGCCGGTTTTTACCGCAAGCGTGGTCACACTGAAATTTTCAAAACCGGAATATGCCGAGCCGCCCTGCTCCATAGCCGCCATGCGCATTCCTTCAAGAACGGCTTTTACCGTGGACGGATTTATCTCGAAGCGCTGAAGAACCGTTTTTTTAGTTTCGCTTATGATCTCGCCGGTGGTCTTGTTCCTTACTGCCTTGATAATGTGGGGCTGATAGCGTGTGCCGCCGTTTGCAAGCGTTGCAACGTAGTTTACAAGCTGAAGCGGCGTTGCAGTGGTGTATGACTGACCGATAGCGGTAAGTATCGTGTCCGCCGCCTGCCACGTTTCACCCATCGATTGAAGATACTCTTTGTTGGCGAGCGTTCCGCGGCTTTCTCCGGGAAGATCTATGCCCGTTTTCTGTCCGAAGCCGAAAAGCGAACCGTATCTGCTGAGCGTATCTATCGTGAGTATTCTGCCTACGTCGAAGAAATATCCGTTGCAGGAACGTTTCAGCGCGGTATATATGTTTACGTCGCCGTGCGCGGTGTTTGCAAAACACGAAGGCTGATAAGTTTCGTAATACGTGTAAAAACCGGTGCAGCGATACGTTGTTTTTGTTGTCACAACGCCCTCTTCAAGACCCGCGACACCCGTGACCATCTTGTATGTTGATCCCGGCGGGAAAAGGCCTGAGATCGCCCTGTTCACATATGGTTTTGAAGGATCGTTGACAAGCGTGGGAAAGTCGCGGTTATAGGTCGCGAGGTTGTATGTGGGATAGGAAGCCATGCTCAGCACTTCGCCCGAATGGACGTCCATGAATATCGCCGCGCCCGAGTTTGCGGCTTCCTCGCCGTTCTGGGCTTTCAGTTCGCGGATGACCTTTTCAAGCGAAGACTCGGTGATCTTCTGCATATCCGTGTCAAGCGTAAGCAAAACGTCATAGCCTGACAAAGGCTCGATATCTTTTATTATGTCAACAACGTTGCCCGATTTGTCGGTCTGTGCATATTTGTAGCCATCCGTTCCGCGCAGCCACTCTTCCGCGATCTTTTCAATGCCCTCTTTGCCGAGAGTATCGTTGATATAATATCCGTCGTCTTTTTTCGCCTCGTATTCTTCGGCGGAGATCCTGCCCGTATATCCGATTATATGCGATGCGAATCTTTCATGGACAAACGAACGCATGCTGTCCATTTCAACGGTAACGCCCGAAAGCTCCGAGCTTCGCTCTTTTACCATTGTCACCGCTTCAAGACTGACGTCGTCGGCAAACGTGAAAAAATATCCCGAACTGTTTCTGTCCGACTCATATCTCACGGCGAGAATGTTTCTTGCCCGCTGCAGCGGATAGTCCGAAAGCCTGTAATACTTCACAAGCGCCGCAAGAGTATCTTCCGCAGTCATGTTCTGATCGATCTTTTTGCTTTTCAGCCATGACGTGAACGCCGAAACGCGGGACTGCGACGAAAGATAGTCTTCATAATATATATACGGCTCCGTTTTTGATATGGGAAAAGAGTCGTTGTAGCTGTCGCCCGTTTTTTCGAAAATATCGATAACGGCGTTTACGGTTGCGTTCATGTCCCTGATAAGACTTCTGTTGAACTCAACGTCCATTACCGTTCTGTTCTGCACTATCGGACGGCAGAATCTGTCGAGGATTTCGCCTCTCGTTGCGCGGACTCTCGTTTTTGTTATTACGCTGTTTTTCGATGCTTCAAGATGATCTTTTCCGTCTATCAGCTGCGTTTTAATGAGCGTAAGCACGAAAAAACCTATAATTATAAGAAAAAATGCGAATATTTTGAAGATGCGCGGTGTTTTTTCTACCATAAGTTCCGCCTTTCTTCACGCCGGGCAATGATCCTGCTCATGAGTTTTATAAGGGGAAAAACCGGTATGAGCGGAGGCAGTGAAAGTGCAAATTTCGGCAGAGCGGAATAAAGAAGAACGTCCGCCGCCGGCTGCGACTCGAAAAACGAATAGAAAAGCGCGGGGATAAGCGCGTATGCCGCGGCAGAAACGACCGTAAGCAGCGCCGCACCGAAAAAAGAGACAGAAAGCCTGCTTTGCGCAAATACGCCGCAGACAAAACCGACGATCATAAACGTCAAAGCGTTCACTCCGAATACCGCCGCTGTTGAAAAATCAAGAAAAAGTCCGAAAACAAGCCCGAATATTGCGGCAAAACGTTCTTTTTCGAAAATTGCAAGGCAGACCGTTGCCGAAAGCAGAAAACACGGTCCCACACCGAATATGCGCACGGGGACGAACACCGCGTCAAAAAAGAGAAATACCGTAAAAACGAGCGAATATCCTATTATCCTGCTTCTCATTCGCCGTTCCACGCTCCGTCGGTAATATAAATGCGGCGAAGGGACGAAAGATCAGCGCCGACCTCTATTTCTGCGTTCTGGGCAAGCCCGTTTTCTTCAGACTCTACCTGTGAAACGGTGCCTATGAATATCCCGGAAGGGAACACTCCGCCGAGGCCCGAAGTGAAAACAAGGTCTCCGCGGACAACCGAGGCGTCTGCGGTAAGATAGGAAAGTCTGCAAAGCCCTTTTGCCCGAAGAGCTGTATCACCCTCCGTCACTCCCGTGGCTTCACTTCTTTTTACCGTCGCTCCCACGGACATGGAAGGGTCTGTTATAGCCGTTACGGTAGCCCAGTTAAGCCCAACCGCCGTTACTTTTCCCACAAGTCCGCCTGCTGCCACAGCAACTGAGTTAAGCTCTATTCCGTCAAGCGTCCCCTTGTTTACCGAAAAGGTGGAACCGAGCCCGTCAGCGGATGAAAGAACGACGTCCGCAGCAATAAAATGAAGCTCCGGAGCCGTTTCCGTTACGGAAGCAAGCCCTCTGAGGCGCTCCGCTTCAACTTTTTCGTTATACGTGTCTGCGAGTGACGTTTCAAGCTCCGTCACCCGCTTTATAAGCTGCTCGTTTTCTTTTTTGAGCGAAGAATACTCTGAAAACGTTTCAAAAAAATCAGTAACGCCGTTTTTTACCCACGTGCCGAACGAAGCGAAGGGGGTGGATATTATTCCTATGAGGTCTCTGGGCGCCGTTACGCCGCCGTCAAGGATCATATTCAGCATAAATCCGAGAAGAAAAGCCGCAATAAAAACGAGCGCTATAAAAAATTTTCCGCGGAAAAAATCGCGCATCCCTTCACCTCCGTTCCGTTATTATGCAAAAATCAGTCTATTGCAGAAGATATTTTAAGTTTGTCAAGCATTCCCGCCGCTCTTCCGGCGCCTATGGCAACACAGTCAAGAGCATTTACCGCAACGTCTGATGAAACGCCAGTTTCAGTGTATACAAACTCGCTCCAGCCGGGCATCTGCGAGCCTCCGCCTATGAGCGTTATTCCGTTCTGGATTATATCCGCGGCAAGCTCGGGATCAACACGTTCAAGCGTTGATTTTATAGAATCTATTATCCCGTCAAGGGAATCTTTTATCGCTATATATACCTCGTCCGACGAGATCGTCAGGTTCAGAGGCAGTCCGTCTATAAGATCTCTTCCGCTGACGGTCATGAAATCGACAGTTTCCCTTTCGACCGCCGAACCGAGTTTGATCTTTATTTCTTCCGCGATCTGGTCGCCTATAAGGATGTTGTAGGTTTTTCTGACGTATGCAACTATATCCTTGTCCATCTGCGTGCCGCTGTACTGACAGGTCGTTGACGCCACAACGCCGCCGAGCGACACTACCGATATCTCCGTAGTTCCGCCGCCTATATCCACCAGCATATGACCGCTCGGTTCGAATAGCGGAAGGTTGAGCCCGATAGCCGCAGCGAGAGGATCGTCTATAAGATGTACTTTTTTAACCTTTGCGGACGCCACCGCGTCTTCAACGGCGCGCCTTTCGACTGCCGTTGTGCGGTAAGGAACGGTAACAACGGCTCGGATCGGGGTAAACGGGCGCTTTATTCTGCTGATAAACGAGGAGAGCATAACGGTAGTTCTGTCGAAATTCGCTATAACGCCATCGGCGAGCGGACGTATTGCAGTTACGGTATCGGGTGTTCTGCCAAGCATCTGTCTCGCCTCTTCGCCTGCCGCCATAAGCCTGTTTGAAAAGCTTTCCACGGCAATAACGGAAGGCTCGTTGAGCAGCAAGCCCTTTGTCTTGCTGTAAAAGCGCGTATTGCTCGTGCCGAGGTCTATTCCTATATCGTATGCGCCCAAAATGATACACCTTTCCTTTTCAGTATGTCGTAAAGCGGAGAGAGAGGAAGACCCACCACGTTGAAATAGTCGCCTTCGATCCTGTCTATAAACACGCACGCTCTGCCCTGAATGGCATATGCGCCCGCCTTGTCGGCGCATTCTTCCGATGAAACGTATTCCCGTATCTGCTCTTCAGTCAGCTTTTTGAAATGAACGAGCGTTTTTACCGAAAAAGTTTCGGTATCTTCGCCTTCGGCAACGGTAACGCCGGTATGCACTTCGTTTACGCGTCCCGAAAGAAGCGAGATCATGCGGTATGCGTCGTCTTTGTCCTTCGGCTTGCCCATTATTCCTTCGCCTTCAAGATAAACAACGGTATCTGCGGCGATAACTATCGAGTCGGGATGCTCTGAGGCAACGCTTTCCGCCTTTTTTTTCGACAGAAAGCGGACAAGAACGTCCGGAGCCGTTATTTCACTCGTTTCGTCGGCGTTCGAAACGCAGACGGTGAAATCAACGCCGAGTTTTTCAAGAAGCTCTTTTCTTCTCGGCGACGCCGAGGCAAGGATCAGTTTTTTTGACGGATGTAAAACCGCCATTCCGGTATCTGTCATTTCTGCCGGACCGGTGATCACTGCTCATCCCAGTTATGCCATACGTTCTGAACGTCGTCGTTATCTTCGAGATGGTCAAGAAGCTTCTGCATATTCTTTATCTGGTCTTCATCAGTAAGGGTGATATATGTTGAGGGAACCTGTTCCACCTCTGCGGAAAGGAACGTATAACCCTTCTTTTCGAGCGCTTCGCATACGCCGCTCAGACTGTCGGGAGCAGTGTATATCTCGTATACCTCTTCCTCAACAACGTAATCTTCTATATCGAGTTCAAGAAGATCTTCCATAAGCGCGTCTTCGGGATGGTCTTCTTTTTCAACAACTATAACGCCTTTTTTCGTGAACTGCCAGTTTACGGAGCCTGTCTGACCGAGGTTTCCGCCGAACTTGTCGAAATAGTGGCGGACGTCCGCGGCAGTCCTGTTTCTGTTTTCGGTCACCGCCTCAACAATAACCGCGATGCCTGCAGGACCGTATCCCTCATAGGTGATCTCTTCGTAGTTTAAGTTTTCGTCATCGCCTGCGGCTTTTTTGATGCTTCTTTCGATATTGTCGTTAGGTACGTTGTTCGCTTTAGCCTTCAGGATAACGTCTTTGAGTCTCGCGTTCGATTCCGGATCAGGTCCGCCCGATTTTACGGCGAGCACGATCTCACGGCCGATCTTTGTGAAGATGCCGGCTCTCTGCTTATCCGTTTTCTCCTTCTTATGCATGATGTTTTTCCACTTGGAATGTCCTGACATAAATAACCTCCGAATATATGAGTTGAATGTGTAAATTAAGTTTTCGCCATGATGCCGTTATTTTTTCACGAAAGTGATAAATATAACGGGAAGAGTCCATATAAGATTGAAAAGAAATACCCACAGAGTTCCGGGAAGCGCGGGATTGATGAAAAACGCAACGGTAGTGAGCAGAAGACCGAGGATTATCGATGCCGTCTTTATCAGCACGCTCATATTCACCGCAGAAGCGAGCTTTTTCGCTTTTCTTACGGACGACAGGATGCCGATGGCGTTTTTTGTGGTGATCATATCCGGCAGCGCTTCAGCCTCATCCGCCGTCTTGGAAGCTTCGTCTATTATCTCCCTCTCGTTTGCGTCGGGAATGAGTATTTTGGTGTTGTGAAGCCCGTAAAGCTTCTGAACTGCAGTTTCGGTGATGTTGCAGTCGTTTGTAAGAGCGATTATCGCAAAATCTTCGCCCACCGTTTCGGCAGCCCGCTTCATTTCGGGATCGGGCGCATAGCTGAATACCGTATATGAAACAAGAACGCCGTTTATCGCGGTGTAAAGAATGCTTCTGTTCGTTGACGTGAGCGAAGCTTCCGTTTCCTGCGGAAGCGGCAGGATCTCATATGAAAGCAGCATGTTTCTGTTGCCTATAAGCACCTCGTCACCGTAGATGTGACCGAGGATGCCGTAATTTTTCATATAACGCCAGTCATCCACCTCGGGCAGACGGCTTATGTCGCAGCCGGTCGAAGAGGCAAAGGTCGAAGCAAAAGGCGTGTCCGCGGCAAGAAGAAGCGCTGCGGTGAATTCTACCGCATCCGCCATTCTTTCAACGTCACGGAAACGGAAGCGCTCCATTTTCGTGTATTTTCCGGGGAAAAGATCTTTATCCGAAACCACAAGCGTGGAAACGTCTCTCATCGCGTCTATCGAATGATAACCGAGAAGCACGCTTCCGAGCTTTCTCAGGCGTCTCTGCTCGGCAATATACGGGAATACGAATGCCATTTCGGACGTGAACGACGATGCTATCGCAAAAAGCGCCGCAAAAGATGCCGCAAATGCGCCGAAGCCCGAAACTATGCCTATCACGACAGAAACAAGAAATACCGCAACGCATACCGCGGGCACGAAAAGACGTATCTTTTCTTCGGAAGGGTCTCCCGAATAAGTAGTTTCAACAACGTTGGGGAAATGAACGACGGGATTTACCACGCATATACGGTCAACAAGCCTTTTTCTCAGATCGATGTTTCCGGTGTTGACGACATACGTTTTATTTGCTCTGATGAGATTAAGATTGCTTATGATCTCGCATATGAAAAGATATTTCATCAGCATCGAAATGGCTACAGAGGCGAATATTACCGGTGTGAATATCCTCGGCGCGCCCGTCTGCGAAGAGAAAAGGAGCGTGAAGGAATGGACAGCCGCGGCAATGAGCGCAACGGACGAAAAAGAGTCGTTTGACGGATGCATTCTGAAAACGGAAACAAGCCCGTCCGCCATTTCGCGCGCGCAGAAAATAAATACCGCGACAGAAAGCACGATCCCGACTATTCCGTTAATGAGCGGCGGAATCCCTGTCGCGGCAAGAACTGCGGAAAGGACCGCGGAAAAAGCCGCGACGGCAGTCTTTACAAGAAACGCATCCTTTGACGTCTGCGCTATGCCGTACTGTTCGCGAAAATAACTGTCTTTCAAAAAAAACAACTCCGATTTGTCAGATTTTTACGGCAGATCTACTGTTTTCTGTCCTGACGTATTTTTTCATACATAGCCACCGCCGCCGCAACGGAAATATTCAGCGACGTTATCTGTCCCGCCATGGGTATGCTTACAAGACGGTCGCATCTTTCTCTGACAAGCCTTGAAAGCCCCGTTCCTTCGTCTCCCAGAACTATCGCTGCGGCTCCGCGAAGGTCTGTGTCGTAAATATCGCTTTCCGCCGCGCCGTCCGTTCCGTATATCCAGATATTTTTTTCTTTAAGGAACTCTATCGCCGCGGATATATTGACGACGCGCGCGATCTTCATATACTCGCATGCGCCCGCCGCGGTCTTATAAACGGTTGCCGTCAGTCCGCATGCGCCTCTTTTCGGCAGTATTATGCCGTGAACGCCCGCTGCGTCTGCGGTCCTGATTATAGCGCCGAGATTTCTCGGATCGTTTATGCCGTCTATAACTATTATAAACGGCTTTTCGCCCTTCTGCTCGGCATATTCGATAATATCTTCCGGTTCGCAGTAAGAAAACTCGGTCGTTATCGCAACTACTCCCTGATGCGCGGAAGATCTTGTCATGCTGTCAAGCTTGGCTTTTTCCGCTTCCACAACGGTTATGCCTTTATCTTTCGCCATTGCTATAACGCGGACTATCGAACCCTCTCTTTCGCCCTTTGCAACGAAAAGCTTGTCAACGGTCCTGCCGGAACGAATGGTTTCCATTACGGAATTTCTTCCGTAAACCATGTTTTCAATGTCTTCGTTTTTCTGCTCGTCTCTTCTTCTTTCGGGACGAGGCTGGTTGTCAAACTTCTTTCTTGCGGGATTTCTTCCCGTTGTTTTCCCTTTCGGTATACTGTTTTTCATATTCTGTCTCTCACAAAGCGTATTTGGTGTTTACTGTTTAGGTATACATTATATTATAACATATTTTTTATCATTTGAAAAGGGGGTCGAAGAATTTTTAATATTATATATAAAAAACAAACGGATTTTTGTGCAATTTCAACAAAAATCCGCTCATTACAATATGAAAAAAGATGAAAGGAAATAACCGAGCGCGATATTCCACAGCACGTAACAGATATTTCCCGCTGCGGAAACAGCCGTATAAACCGGTAGCTTCATTCCCAGCAGCCCTGCGGGTATGGAAACAAAAGAACGCAGTATGGGGATGAGCCTTGCGACAAAAAGACCCCATGATCCGTGCTTATCTATTATATCGGTCGTTTTTTTGTATAACGACGCCGTTTTTTTTCGTTTCAGGCAAAAACGCCTTATTCTATCGGAAAAGATATACGAAACGCCGTACAGCGCGAGCTCCGCGACAAGACCTGCGGCGGAAACTGAAAGCACCGTAAGCCAGAAATCCGCATAGCCCAGCTTTATAAGAACTCCGGCGGCGGGAAGAACGACGCCTCCGGGAATTATCGGAATATTGAGATATTCGGAAAATGCAAGCAATAAAACCGCCAGAAAACCGTAATTTTCAAAAAACCATAATACAGCCTCTATCGTCATCGGTTTTAATCCCGCAGTCTTTCTTCAAACAGGACCTGCGCCACCGTAATATCGCACGGCAGCGTGATTTTTATGTTTGACGGGTCGCAAAAGACCGCTTTAACTTTTACTCCGAGCTTTTCCGCCATTGACGAATCGTCCGTAAAATCCGCAAAGCTGCCTTGCAGAGCGTTTATCATATTTTCATATATCTTACGCGAAAATATCTGCGGTGTTGCGGCAAAAACGGTGTTTTCGCGCGGAAGAGTAGCGGCAACAAAGCCGTTTTCTGTCATTTTTACCGTGTTTGTCTGCCTCATTACGGCTATCGCCGCGCCGAATTCGTATGCCTGCTCTGCCGTTTTGTCGATATCCTCCGGTAAAATAAGCGGTCTTGCTCCGTCGTGAACGGCAATGAATGGCAGTGACGGATCTGCTGCGGCAAAGCCCTTCGCCGCGGATTCCTGCCTGTTCTGTCCGCCTTCAACTACCGCAGAGAGCTTTGAAAAACCGTATTTTTCTTTCAGTTCAAGAATACGACCGATCTTCTCTTTTCTTGTAACAACAACCGTGCGGACGGTCTGCTTCGATTTTTCAAACGCAGCGAGCGTATGCGCAATACACGGTATCCCGCATATGAGCGCTTCGGTTTTGTCTTCGCCGAATCTCTGCGCGGAGCCCGCGGCAACGATCACGGCGGCTATCCCTCCGTTTACGGACAATTCCTTCACTCTTTCTTTATTGTATATAAATCAGTATTAATATTATACGGGATTTTTTTTATTTGTCAATACTTAGTCCTTGATTTTTTTTAAAAAGTAGTGTATAATAAACAGAAGAGCGAAATACAGATAAAAATCGCATAAAAAATCATTGTTTATACGGATTGTCATGAGAGTATTGTTTATAGGCGACATCGTCGGAAAAGCAGGTTCGGAATACCTTAAATCACATTTGAAAACGCTCGTTTCGTCATATCCGAGCGATATCGTCGTCGCCAACGGCGAAAACATAAACCCGAAAAACGGTATAACGCAGGCGGAAGCGGAATCACTTCATTTTGCGGGCGTGGATGCGATAACTCTTGGCAATCACGCGTTCCGTCAGCAAAACGTATACGGCTTTCTTGACGACTGCCCGTATATAGTCCGTCCGGCAAATTACCCGTCGGTAAGCCCGGGGAAGGGCGTGGCTACGTTCGACACCCCGAAAGGCAGAATAGCCGTGGCGTCTCTTGCGGGTCAGGTCGGTCTCGACCCCTCGGACAATGCTTTTTACACTGCGGACAGGATCGTGAAGGAATATCCGGACCATTTTTTAATCATTGATTTTCACGCAGAAGCCACGAGCGAGAAAAAGGCGCTCGGCTTCTATCTTGACGGCAGAGCAGGCTGTGTTTTCGGAACGCACACGCACGTTCAGACGGCGGATGAACAGTTCCTGCCGAAGGGGACCGCATATATCACCGACGCGGGAATGACGGGCTCTTCAGAATCCGTTCTCGGCGCAAAAAAAGACCAGGCGATCTCCAGATTTCTCACCCGCGCATTCGTTCCGCTCGAACAGGAAGAAAAATCCCCTGAAATAAACGCGGTTTATGCCGATACAGAAAAAAAACAAATCGTAAGGATAAAAATGTGATGCTTAATAAAGAGGATCTGAAAAGGCAGCTTGCCGAAATGAACTTTTTTCCGTGGGACACCGTTTTCGTCACCGCGGATACGCTCAAAGGCGATATCGAGGGCGGCAGCGAAACCGCGCTCGACGCTCTCTGCGAATATTTTAACGACGGGCTCCTTGTTTTCCCGACTCATACGTGGAAAACGATAAACGCGGATCACTATCTGTACGATCCCGAAAAGGAAGATACCTGCAGCGGTCTTTTACCGTCTCTTTTTCTCAGACGGGAGGGCGTTTACCGCTCTCTGCACCCGACGTATTCCGTTGCAGCGGCAGGGAAAAAAGCTGCGGAATTCGTGAAAAATGACGACGATGCGCAAACGCCGTGTCCGAAAACGGGCTGTATCGGAAAACTCGTGACGGAGCACGCGAAAATGCTCTTTATCGGCTGCGGACTCAAGGGTTCCGCCTTCATTCACGGCACGGAGGAATGGGCTGAAATTCCTGACAGACTGTCTCCCGACTTTCTCCCCGTCAAGGTCGTATTGCCTGACGGCACGTGCGAAGACAGAAACATAAAACGACATTACAGCTCCGTCGGCGACGTTTCGGAAAATTACGGAAAGCTCGAAGAGCCACTCCTTTCGAAAGGAATAGCGAGAAAAGGCGTTTTCGGCGAAAGCGAATGCCTGATAATCGATGCCGAGCGCTGCGCCGCTTTCGTTTCAAAGCTTCTGCAGGCAGACCCCTCGCTTTTCTCTTCTGCGGGACCCGTTCCCGAAGAATATTATTCCGTAAAAAAGACGATAAAAATATCAACGTCGCTTCTTTCCTGCAACGCTGCAAGACTCGAGGACGAGGTAAGCTCGGTATCCCATTCGGATTATATGCATATCGACGTTATGGACGGTCATTTCGTTCCCAACATAACGTTCGGCATTCCGATAGCGTCTGCAGTTCACAGAATAACTGAAGTTCCGCTCGACGTCCATCTGATGGTTTCCGAACCGTCAAAATTCATCGAACCTTTTGCGAAGGCGGGCGCGGAGATGATAAGCGTTCATTACGAGGTCGATGAGGATATCTCAAAGCTCATCACGCTTATGGAGTCTTTTCACGTCAGACCTGCCATCGCGCTTAAACCGAAAACTCCCGTTGAGGTCGTATATCCGTATCTCAGCAGGCTTGCCGCGGTGCTCATAATGACTGTCGAGCCCGGATTCGGCGGACAGTCTCTTATTGAGGGCTGTCTTGAAAAAGCAAGAAAACTTCGCGCCGAGCTCAGAAGGCGCGCGCTTCGGGTCGATATCGAAGCAGACGGCGGCATAACGGCGTCCAATATAGGTCTCGTTTCATCGAGCGGCGTTACTCTCGCAGTTATGGGAACGTCGGTATTCCGTGAGAAAGACAGAAACGCTCTGATAGACAGGTGTAAAGGCTGATATGGGAATTTTTACCGGCAACTTCGACAGGATCGTTTCAGAAAGAACGCTCAATATCCGCAAGCTTCTTCTCGATCCCGACCGCACGGCAATAATAAACATAAACACGTCCGAGGGCTTTTTCCGCAAGGGCGGGCTCTGGTCTCCTCATTTTGCTTCCGCTATCCCGCAGCTTGTAAGGGTAAACGAATATCTCCTTCACAGCAGAAAGATATTCGCCGTTGACTACCATACAAAAAAAAGCGCGGAGCTTCGGATCTTTCCCGAGCATTGCGTGGCGGACGACGAGTGCCAGATACTTGCCGAGCTCGACAAATTCGCCTCAGGCGCCGAGGTTGTGGTAAAAAACTGCGCAAACGCAATGTTTTCCAACGATTTTCTGAGATGGTTCGCGGAAAACGTCGATACGCTCGATAACTATATCATCGCAGGCGCGCTCACGGATATAGACGTTATGCAGCTTGCGCTCTCTCTTCGCTCGTATTTCAACGAAAGAGATCTCAAACCGAGAATAATCGTCGTTATGAACGCCTGCCGCACTTTTTCCGCTGAGTCTCACAACGCAGACGATTTTCAGACGTTTTCTGCATACAATATGCTTCTCAACGGCATAACCTGCGTGAATATCTGAAAAAATATCACGCTTTTTGATAAAACTATTGACTTTTCACGAATAATGATATATAATATACATACGGTAAAATAACAATCCGAATAATTCACGAATAATGATCGGGAGGACTTTCATGGACGAAGGCAGAAAGAAAGCGCTTGACACGGCGCTTGCGCAGATAGAAAAGCAATACGGCAAGGGCTCGGTAATGCTTCTCGGGCAGAATGCGGCGATGAACGTCGATTCAATATCCACGGGCTCGTTTTCTCTTGATATGGCGCTTGGCATAGGCGGCGTTCCGAAGGGAAGGATCGTTGAGATCTTCGGTCCCGAAAGCTCCGGTAAAACGACCGTTGCTCTTCACATGGTAGCCGAGAGCCAGAAGGCGGGCGGCACGGCAGCGTTTATAGACGCAGAGCATGCTCTTGACCCCGAATATGCAAAAAATCTCGGAGTCGATATCGATTCGCTCCTCGTTTCTCAGCCCGATAACGGCGAACAGGCGCTTGAGATCACCGAAACTCTCGTTCGTTCGGGCGCGGTGGATATAATCATAATAGACTCCGTTGCGGCTCTTGTTCCGCGTCAGGAAATAGAGGGCGATATGGGCGACAGCCACGTCGGACTTCAGGCAAGACTTATGTCCCAGGCACTCAGAAAGCTTGCGGGCGCAATTGCAAAGTCGATGAGCGTTGTTGTTTTCATCAACCAGCTGCGCGAAAAAGTAGGCGTAGTATACGGCAACCCCGAAACCACCACGGGCGGCAGAGCGCTCAAATTCTATTCATCGGTCCGTCTTGATGTCAGAAGGATAGAAAACCTCAAATCGGGCGGAGACGTTATCGGTTCAAGAACGCGCGTAAAGGTCGTAAAAAACAAGGTCGCGCCTCCGTTCAAGGAAGCGGAATTCGATATCCTTTACGGCAAAGGCATTTCAAGGGACGGCGAGATCCTCGATATCGCCGTAAAACTCGATATAATCCAGAAGTCCGGCGCATGGTTCTCTTATGATGGAACAAGGCTCGGACAGGGCAGAGACAACTGCCGCGAGCTTATAAAAAACAATGCGGAGCTTCGGGCAGAGCTTGAAGCAAAGATCACCGCAACGCTCAAAAACACGGGAGAAGATCTTTCCGAGGTCGTAAAAACCAAACCCGCAGCCGCGGCTAAGCCGTCCATAGACGTTACCGCGGAAGATTTTGAATAATAAAAATGGCAGAGATAACAGCCGTATCTTTGCAGCAGAAGGGAAAACTGCTTTCCGTTTTTGTTAACGGAGAGTTTTCCTTTTCAGCAGATGCGGCATTTATAGCCGACAATGACGTTTTTGTCGGCAGAAAACTTGAAAACAAAGAGCTCGAAAGTCTTAAAAAGGCGGCTGAGGTGAGAAAGGCTGTAAGACACTCGCTTTATCTTCTCGAACACCGCGATTTTTCAAAAAAAGAGCTTGCAAAACGTCTTGAAACAAAGGGCTACGATGCCGCCGATGCCGCAAGCGCCGCGGAATATATCGAAAACCGCGGATATATAGACGATAAACGCTATGCCGAAAGACTTATTGAGAGAAAAAAAGGCAGAGCAGGCAAAAAACAGCTTTTTTACGAGCTTAAACGTGCAGGTATCTCGGATGATGATGCGCAGAACGCATTCTTGGAAACATACAGCGAGGACGACGGGATAAACGCCGTGCTTCGTGAGATGAAAAGGATACTCAAAGGCGCTTTTCCCGAAGACAGAGCGGCTCAGAAGAAGCTCTTCAACCGTTTTATCTCCAGGGGCTTTGACTACGAAACCGTCAGGGCGGCATATGAAAAATACTGTGAAAACGAGGAATGACTCCGTGACAGAAAAACCGAAAGTCGGTCTTATTGCGCTTGGGTGCGAAAAAAACAGAATAGACGCAGAGATCATGCTCGCCGCGCTTGAAAACGACGGATGCGAGATATGCCCCGACGAAAACGAGTGCGACGTGATAATAGTTCATACCTGCGCATTTATCGATAAAGCGAAAGAGGAAAGCATAGAAAACATCCTTTCTGCCGCAGAACAGAAAAAAACGGGTAAATGCAAAAAGCTTATCGTTACGGGCTGTCTTGCGGAACGGTACAGATCCGAAATATTCGAATCGATCCCGGAAGTTGACGCTGTTCTCGGTTCAAAGAGCTTTGACAAGATTACCGAGGCTGTAAAGTCCGTAAAAGGAAAAAAATACGAGCATTACCGCTCGCTTGATAAAACTCCTCCGTCAGGGCAGAGAGTGCTCTCATCTCCCGACTATTCGGTATACCTTAAGATCGCAGAGGGCTGCTCAAACCACTGCTCATACTGCGTTATCCCGATGCTTCGGGGAGAATTCATGCCCAGAAAATTTGCGGACGTCGTTTCCGAAGCGGAAGCTCTTGCGGCAAACGGGGCGGTCGAGATCAATCTTATCGCGCAGGACACTACGGCGTATCCCGATCTTTGCAGACTTGTCAGACGTATAGCGCAGATAGAAACGGTAAAGTGGATACGAATTCTTTATTTCCGTCCCGAAGAGATAACAGATGAAATGATAGAGCTTTTCGCAACAGAGAAAAAGCTCGTTAAATATATGGATATTCCGCTGCAGCACGCATCGGAGCACGTTCTGAAACTAATGAACAGACCAATGAGCGACGGCGAACTCAAAGCGCTTGTTGCAAATCTTCGGGCAAAGATCCCGGGCGTTTCGCTCAGAACAACGTTTATCACGGGCTTTCCCCATGAAACGGAGGAGGATTTTGAGATCCTCTGCAACTTCGTTAAGGAGGCGCGCTTCAACAATCTCGGCGTCTTCACCTATTCGCGCGAGGAAGGCACGAAGGCTGGCCGGATGCACGGGCAGATCGACGAGGAGACGAAGCAGCGAAGGGCTGATATCGTGATGGATATTCAGAATACGCTCCTTGAAAGCATAAACGGCGACTTTACGGGAAAGACGTTCGAAGTTCTCTGCGAGGGATATGACGAAGAAAAAGAGCTTTATACCGGCAGAGCGTATTTTCAGGCTCCCGATATAGACGGAAGAGTCTATTTTTCGAGCGACGATCCTGCTGCGGAGGGCAAATTTTACAACGTCAGACTCGACGTTTACGATTCATACGATTTTTACGGAAAGGCGGTAATATGAAATGATCAAAAAGGTGCCTAATATCATTTGCTGGATAAGGATGCTTCTTGTACCCGTCATTCTTGTTTTCATTCTTGAAAATCCCCTGTCTGCTTCTTTATCCGTAAAAACAAGATTTCTCATAGGCGGTATCGCCTTCGGCGTGGCTATAATTTCCGACCTTATAGACGGTAAGATAGCAAGAAAATACGACGCCGTTACTAATTTCGGCAAATTTCTTGACCCGATAGCAGATAAATTCCTCGTTCTCAGCGTGCTTATCGCTTTTGTTCAGCTGAATATCCTTTCCGCTGTTCCGGTCCTTATAATCCTGTGCAGAGAGCTTACCGTTACCGGACTGCGGCTTGGCGCGGCGGGCAAAGGCGTCGTGGTTGCTGCGAACTACTGGGGCAAGATCAAAACGACTGTTCAGGGCATCTCGATAGGCGTAATGTTCGTTTTTGTCGCGCTTTTCCCTGAAAACCTGTTTTCCGTCACTTCGGAAATCTGCGGCGAGCCTGTCTGCCATCTTCTTATTCCGCAGATACTTCTGTGGCTGACTGCGGTATACAGCGCAATATCGGCAATACCGTATTACAATGCGATGAAACAGTATATAAAAGACTGATCACGGGAGAGTAAAATATGCAGCTTTTCAACTCAATGACGGGCAAAAAGGAACCCGTTCCTTCAAAAGACAATATCGTCCGCATCTATGCGTGCGGCCCTACGGTTTATAATTATTTTCACATCGGCAACGGCAGAGCATTTACCGTATATGACGTTCTGCGCCGTTATCTTACCTATAAAGGCTACGACGTCCGCTTCGTTCAGAATTTTACGGATATCGATGATAAGATAATCAATAAAGCCAACGCAGAGGGCGTTGACTACACGGATGTTTCCGAAAAATTCATCAAAGAATATTTTACCGATGCGGACGGGCTGAACATAATGCGCGCCACGGTCCATCCCAGAGCAACGGAAAACATAGAGCAGATAATAGACATCGTTAAAGCGCTTATCGAAAAAGGACACGCATACGTCCTTGACGGAGACGTTTATTTCCGCGTCCGCAGCTTTGATAGATATGGCAGACTGCTCGGTCAGTCTCTTGAAGACCTTTCTTCGGGAGCAAGAATAAGCGTTGACGACCGCAAGGAAGACGCTCTTGACTTTGCGCTCTGGAAAGGCGCAAAAGAGGGCGAGCCCTCATGGCCGTCTCCTTGGGGCAACGGCAGACCTGGCTGGCATATAGAGTGCAGCGCAATGGCCAAAAGATATCTCGGCGATACGATAGATATCCACTGCGGCGGCAGTGACCTCAAATTCCCCCATCACGAAAACGAGATCGCGCAATCCGAATGCGCAAACGGCTGCGATTTTTCGCGGATGTGGTTCCACGTGGGCTTTGTGAACGTAAACAATGAAAAAATGAGCAAATCAAAAAACAATTTCTTTACCGTTCGAGACCTCGCTTCCGTTTACGGCTACGAACCGCTTCGCTATTTCGTCATTTCCGCCCATTACAGAACGCCGATAAACTACGAACCGGAACTCATAGTTGCCGCAAAAGCATCTCTTGAAAGACTTTACAACTGTGTAAACAATCTTGATTTCCTCGCTTCTTCCGCAGTCGATACGCCGCTTTCGGAAGGCGAAAAAGAAAAGCTTGACAGCTTTGACGTTTTCAGAGTCCGTTTTGAAGAGAATATGGACGATGACCTGAACACCGCAAATGCGCTTTCCGTCCTTTTTGAATTCGCAAAAGAAATAAACATAACGGTAACAGACGGCAAATATTCAAAAGAGTTTTATACTCAGCTCAAAAACCGTTTCATGGCTCTCGCTTCCGCGCTCGGTATTTTATATGAAAACAACCGTTCGTCGCTTGAAGAGGAGATCGAAAATCTCATAAAAGAGCGCCAGCAGGCAAGAAAAGACCGTAATTTCGCCCGCGCGGACGAGATACGCGACAGTCTGAAAGCAAGAGGCATTATTCTGGAAGACACAAAAGACGGCGTAAAATGGAAAAAGATCTGAACAGTGATATAACATATCTCAAGGGTGTCGGTTCAAAAAGAGCCGAGACCCTTCGCCGCCTCGGCATATTTACCGTTGCGGATATGCTCTCCTATTATCCGAGAACATATGTTGATATGAGCAGCACGGTTTTAATAAGCGAAATAGAAGACGGACAGCCCGCAGCAGTCCGCGCAACGCTGACTACCGATGTTTCGGCAAGGCGGGCGGGAAGCGGCGGAAAGCTTTCCGTCTATTCTTTTATGGCAAGCGACGGAAAAGACACCATGAAGATAACGCTTTTCAACCGAAAGTATGACGCCGAAAAACTCGAACGCGGAAAGGAATACGTTTTTTACGGAAAAGGAGAGGCGATAGGCTTTTTCAAAACGATAAAAAATCCCGTTATAGAGCCGTCTGACAGCGCGGCGATCTTTCCGGTCTATCCGCTCACAGCCAATATATCCCAAAAAATACTCCGTTCATGCGTCCGTTCCGCTCTTGACAGCTGTCTTGACGGAATAAAGGAGACGTTGCCCGAATATATCCTTGAAAAATATTCACTGCCAACGCTGAAAGAGGCGTATAAAAACATTCATTTCCCCTCGGATATTTCCATGGCGGAAAATGCCCGCAGAAGGTTTGTTGAGGAAGAGCTTATAACGTTTATTCTCGGGCTCAGCGTTTTGAAAAGAAAAAACAGAAAACGCGTATCTATACCGCTTGACTCAGACGTTGATATGTCCGTATTCGGCGCAGCGCTTCCGTATGAGCTCACAAACGCGCAAAAAAGAGTTATAGACGAATGTATCCGCGATATGAAACGTCCTTTTGCAATGACAAGGCTTGTTCAGGGCGACGTAGGAAGCGGTAAGACCGCCGTTGCGGCGGCGCTCATTTACTATGCAAAAATGTGCGGCAGACAGTCTGCGCTTATGGCGCCAACCGAAGTGCTTGCGGTGCAGCACTATCACGGGCTTTCTCCTCTTTTTGAGAAACTCGGCATAAAAGTGGCTCTTCTGACAGGTTCAGCCTCCGCGTCCGAAAAAAAACGTATAAAAGAAAGCGTGGAAAGCGGAGACACCGACGTATTGATAGGCACTCACGCAATAATTCAGAAGGACGTGTTTTTTGATAAGCTCTCGCTCGTGATAGTTGATGAGCAGCACCGTTTCGGCGTAAATCAGCGAAATCTGCTCACCCAGAAGGGCGAAAATCCGCATACGCTCATAATGTCGGCAACGCCTATACCGAGAACGATGGCGCTTATTCTTTACGGAGATCTTGACGTTTCAGTCATAGACGAGCTTCCCGCCGGACGCCAGAAGGTTTCGTCGTTCGTCGTAAATACCCAATCGCATGAAAAAATGTATTCATTTCTTCGCGAAGAGGTGCTGAAGGGACGTCAGGCGTATGTCGTCTGCCCTCTAATAGAGGAAAACGACGAGAGCGAGACGGCTTCGGTTGTTGAGTTTTCGCAGCAGCTTGCGGAAAAATACCTGCGTTATATAAATATCGCATATCTTCACGGCAAAATGCCTGCGAAAGAGAAGGACGACGTACTCAAACGGTTTGCTTCGGGAGAAATAAGCGTGCTTGTGTCAACGACAGTTATCGAAGTAGGCATAAACGTTCCCAATGCGACCGTAATGATCATAGAAAACGCCGAAAAATTCGGTCTTTCACAGCTTCATCAGCTTCGCGGACGCGTCGGCAGAGGCTCTAAAAAAAGCTGGTGCTTTCTCGTTACGGATATGCAGGGTCAAACGCTTGAAAGACTTGAAAACTTCTGCAAAACAAACGACGGTTTCGAAATAAGCAGACAGGATCTTGAGCTGAGAGGCCCCGGCGACCTTTTCGGCGCGCGACAGCACGGACTTACCGGTCTTAAACTCGCGTCTCTTGCCGATATGCGCTCGCTGACGGACGCGCAGAATATCGCGGCGGAAATAACTTCTCAAAAAGACTGGTATACTCTGCCCGAATATTCCGGTATCGCGGAAGCGGTCGTGCGACTTTTCGGAAGGACTACAGTCATATGACAAATGCAGGTTGTATGGCGTCGCATCGCATAATATGTCGGCAGCGAAATGAAAAACAAGACGACACCACAACATCCTGAGAGTCAAGCTCAATAGATCGCAAACAGTGATGAGGATCAACATCCTGATGAGTATGAGAAACGTAATGGCGACCTGTCAGAAACTGCGAGAAATGAAGTTTCTGGCTCGAAGGTGGGACAGAATACCGTGTAATGTGCGATAATGCAGAGCTGCCCGGAAGGCTTCAATCTTGAACTTTTAATGAACAATACGTATTTTTGGTTGACATACAAATTCTTTTGTGGTATATTAAATAGCCGCATAAAAAAGGCCCCTTAAAACGGTTTACCGTTGCCTTGATAGCGAGACTTATTTAATGAGGTATAAAAATGTACGCAGTATTCACAACCGGCGGCAAGCAGTATAAAGCGTCCGAAGGCGACGTTCTTTTTATCGAAAAGCTTGACGTTGAAGCAGGTTCTGCCGTAACTTTCGATGAGGTTCTTCTTATCGGAGACGACGGAAACGTTACCGTAGGCGATCCTTTCGTAAAAGGCGCAAAAGTTGAAGCAAAAGCAGAAAAGAACGGAAAAGGAAAGAAGATAAGAATCTTCAAGTACAAATCCAAAAAGGGTTACCGCAAAAGAGGCGGACACAGACAGCCCTACACAAAGATCACGGTAACAGCCGTTGTTAAATAATTGAGGAAGAGGTGTAATACATGGCTCATAAAAAAGGCGTTGGCTCAACCAAAAACGGCCGCGATTCGAAATCCAAACGTCTCGGCGTTAAAAAGGGTGACGGTCAGTACGTTCTCGCGGGAAATATTCTCGTAAGACAGAGAGGCACCAAGATCCATCCGGGAACAAACGTAGGTATCGGTTCCGATG
>JAEEJO010000068.1 GCA_016281915.1 Clostridiales bacterium | reverse complement strand
GAAAAACTCCTTACCTTTATAGAACACTCTCACAAGTATTCCGGCAACTATACCGCAAAGAAAGCACGAAACGATGCGCACGGTAAGCGCGGCGGGACCGAGAGCGGCGCTGTATATGATGAGCTGCGGGTTGAGCAGGATCAAGCGCTACGGGATCGGTCGAAGCAGGCTCTTTTTTCATATCTTTCAGAAAGGAGGCAGCTAATCATGAAGATCGAGGCCAAGATCACAAAAACCTGCTCCGCATAATTCTTTCGCTGTATTCGATTATCTGAACAGTAAAGGCACCAGAACAAAACCGATTATATTCCCGTGTATAATAAAAGCAAAGAATATATGGGGGTAAAATCAATGAAAAAATACTTACTTACTGAACAGATAATATCGAAATTCAGAAAATATCTTGTATTGCAGGAAAAAAGCGATGCAACAATTGAAAAATACTGCCGTGACGTTCAGGCTTTCGCTTCATACGCAGGCAGCTCTTTTATTTCAAAGGATATGGCGGTCGCTTACAAAAACAAACTCAAAAACGACGGATATGCCGCAAGGAGCATCAATTCGATGATCGCAAGCATAAACAGCCTGTTCGTCTTTCTCGGATGTCCCGAATTAAAGATTAATGCCATCAGAATACAGAAACAGATATTCTGTCCCGAAGAAAAGGAGCTTTCAAAAGCAGAATACGAAAGGCTCGTTCTTACGGCTGAGAAACGGCGTAATATACGACTGTCACTCATCCTGCAAAGACTGCGGTGCGCTTATTTCTGCAGGTTCTGAGATCAAAGCGCTCGGTCATGATTATAAAGGTGTTGTGACCGAACCCACATGTAAAGCGGGCGGCTATACAACATACACATGCTCAAGATGCGAAGACTCTTATGTTGCCGACGAAACAAACCCCGTTGCCCACGATTACGAAGCAGTTGTAACCGATCCCACCTGCACAGAGGACGGCTATACAACATATACCTGCAAATTCTGCGGCGACACCTATAAGGGCGACGAAACAGACCCCGTTGCCCACGACTACGAAGCAGTTGTAACCGAACCTACATGTAAAGCGAGCGGCTATACAACATATACCTGCAAATTCTGCGGCGACACCTATAAGGGCGACGAAACAGACCCCGTTGCCCACGATTACGAAGCAGTTGTAACCGATCCCACCTGCACAGAGGACGGATATACAACATATACCTGCAAATTCTGCGGCGATTCATATACGGGCGATGAAACAAAATCTCTCGGTCATGATTATAAAGATGAAGTAACAGAGCCTACCTGCACAGAAAAAGGTTATACAACTCACACATGTTCAAGATGCGGTGATTCTTACACGGATACAGAAACCGAGGCGCTCGGTCACGATTACAAAGCAGTTGTAACAGAACCCACATGCACCAAAAAGGGCTATACAACATATACATGCTCACGCTGCGGAGATTCGTATAAAGGCGACTATACCGACACCGTTCCCCATACACTCGAACATTTTGAAGGAACTGAACCCACGTGTACCGAAAAGGGCACGCTTGAATACTGGAAGTGTTCCGTTTGCGGCAAGCTTTTCAGCGATGAAAACGGAGAAAACGAGATCAAAGAACGGGGTTTATTCTCAGCTTATATAATTCCTTCCAGTTCTTTGAGGAGCTCTGGAAGATCTATGGTAACAGTATTATATATTACGCCTAAATCCACATGGCTGTATTCGTGGACAATTCGGTTTCTCAGACCGCGTATTGCACGCCAAGGAATATCAGGGCGATTATCTTTGAATTCCGCAGAAAGTCTCTCTGCGCTTTCTGATACCTGAATCAGTCTGAACATTATGGAATCCAGCAAAACTTCGTCTTCCGTAATATCCTCTTTTGTGACTCCGCCAGTATGATCCAGAATGAAAGAAAGATCAGTTACGATTTTTGCGACATAATATCTGTCGTCCTTAACATTATCCATAAATCTTTACTCCGTCTCTTAAAATCTCGTCCAGTAGCTTATCGTTGCCAACTAACTGGTCTCTGTTTAATACGTCAACCTTTTTTCGTAGCTTTTCGCGCAATGTCTCGACAAGATCGTAAAATCTGATTCCGGTGTCTGCTGTTGAAACTAACAGATCAACATCGCTATTTTCCGTAGGTGTGCCTTTTGCGTATGAACCAAAGAGATAACAGTATTCAACGTTGTATTCTGCAAAAACTTCTTCGCATTTGTCCTTTATATCCTTTAAGCTCAGAATACCGTGATCCTCATCGATAAACCCGTACTTCTCAAGCTTCTGCATCATAAATTCATATTTGATGGAACCGGCTTTCCTTTCATTGCTTTCATAATTCTGATATGTTCTGAAGGGCACGCCTAGAAAAGCAGCACATTCTTTCTGGGTCAGATTATTCTGTTTTCTTAATTCTTTGAGCGTCATTTCTCTCACCTCTGACAGTATAATACCACAGATCGGTGATTAAATCAAGAGGTTAATACGCAAAAATTGCGTAAATATTTTTCGATATATACGCAAAAGTTGCGTAAATGTAATATATGTTAGTGCCGGTTGCTCCAACAGATATTCAAAGGTTCATTTAAGTGCTCTTGATATCTTATATATACTGTTTCAGAACTTGCTTTATTTGACTGCTTGCTCCGAGCCGTGGGTATTACGGTTCTTCGCCCGTTACGTGCACTCTTCCAACTCAAATATATCACCGGGGTGATATATCGTTTGAGGAAACAATGAGGAGAATCAGATAAAGATGATCCCTCTCGAGTCATAAACGCTCTCCTGGTCAGTATTTCCGCACCTTATTGCTCTGTCCAGAGCCATAATAGTCGCGATCGCTCCGTCTATTTTCTCCGTGGATTTTTCCTTGTCCTCCTTTATGTTTCCGGCAGGGTCTGTGCGGATGTATATGTTGTCCATCATCCATCGAAGGACGGGGTGTCCGCCGTGTGCGATCCGCTGCTCAAGCGTAAGTTTCATCAGTTCCTTGGTGGGTGGGGACATGTCTTTGAAGCCCTGACCGAAGGGCACTACCGTAAATCCCATTTTAAACAAATACATTTACCACAAGTCCCGTGATGAAAGAAAACAGCATCACAAACGCAATGTAGAGCACGAAGCGTTTGATGCCGAATACGATCTTCAGCGCTCCCAAATTGGTTATTTTTGTGGCGGGGCCGGTGAT
>JAEEJO010000067.1 GCA_016281915.1 Clostridiales bacterium | reverse complement strand
GTCAAAATAGGCATATTCTTCTCTTGTGAGATCCTCATTCCATTTAAGCGGATCATATACCGTTCCTGCAAACCATACTTCTCCGCTTACCGTATCTCTTATCAGGAACATGAAAGGCTTATCAAACGTCAGATCTATTTCATCTATCGGAACCTCATATATATAGTCAAACAGTCTTCCGTCAGCGCCTGCTCTGCCCATCATGGTGGCTGCGGCTGCTTTGATTCCGTCCTGAGTTAATTCTATTTTCGCTTTATGCAAAGCCTTGTTTATATATTCTCCGCCTGAATCTGTTATTCCGGACAGATCGGCTTTATTGACATCAAACACATCTTTCTTCATAATTTTTTATCTCAAACCACGCTGCGCCTTCAAAAACAGGCGTAAGCTTGCGGCAGTCGGGAGAATCCAGATTGATAAAGACGGGAATCTGTCCGATATTGGCGACCGCCGAGACCGTTTTTTCTCCCTCTTCGGTTTCTGACGTCAGCATATTTTTCCATGTTCCGCGAGGAAGATAAACGCTTCTTTCCTTTGACGACTCAGAAAGAATCGGGGCAACGAGCAATCCGTCGCCTAACATGAATTCGTCCGAAATATCGTATACGTGTCTGTCATCGGGATATTTCAGCGCAAGATGACGGACGGGAGGCATGCCTGTAGAGCAGGCGATCTCGGTATATTCTCTGATATAAGGCATAAGTTCATCGTGAAGTCTTATGAAATTGCGATAGATCTCACGGACCTGTTCGGTCATTTCATACGCGTGCCGAACGTCTCCGTGCGTCTGCATCTGAGTAAAAAACGAGGTAAATTCCGTTGCCCGCGCAAAAATTTCAGACTCCTTTTCACGGCTGACAGAATGATAATTATCCGATCCGTATGCGTATCCCGCCATATCAGCAGAAATAAACGGATGCCCCGAAAGACCGCTGTTGACAACGGCAAGAATATGATCCTGAAGCTTGCCGAAGCTGCGAACCTGATCCCCTGCCCACATATACGGATTTCTCTGAGAACCTATTCCGCCCCCGCGGGAAAAAAGCATGAATCCGTCATTGAGCCCTTTTTTCTTTCTCAGTTCAAGCATTCTTCTGTAAAAACCGGAAATAAAATATACCGGATAAGCGTGATGTTCCGTGCCCGGAGCGATCAATGCGGGATTTTTCCATTTATAATGCGTTGTTACTGAACCTGCGGGAACGTCTCCGTCCGGCATACACTCACAAAAGTCTATCTTAACGCCGTCTATCCCCATTTCAATCATCTGCCCCCAAATGTTGTCAAAATACCAGTCAACAGCCTCAGGGTTTGTTATATCAAGATAATCTGCGGTTCTTATGCCTCCGTATCCGCTTTTACCGCAGTCGGGATTGTCGCCCGTGCCGATCAGCCACGGAATATCGGCAGTATCTCTGTTTACGGTTACGCTTCCGTCTGCATTTTTGACCGATACGTCTGCATGGACCCTGTATTCGTCCTTAAAACCTGCATCCATACTGTCTGTTTCGCCTGCTCTGAGATAAACCATTGCGCGTATTCCGTGCTTGTGCAGCCAGTTGATAGACTGCTGCAGTTCCGCTCTGTAAGCGCAGCCCTCATCGGTATCATGAAAACATCTGCTCCATATAAGGGCTTCCATGCTTGCTGCGGCAGGCTTCATATCATTTGAGATATAATTTGAGATAATGGTTTTGCAGCTGTTTCCGCCGGGATTGCCCTTTGGACCGGCATTCAGAAGAGTTCCGGCGTCATTTCTGACGTATGCTTTTACAAACCTGTTTTCTTCTTTACGGAAAAATACCTTTTCATCAATAAGGTTTTGCTCAGTCAGGTCTGATGCGGGAATATATTTGCCGTCCCGGAAGAGGTAAATGCGGTCAAAATCAGGAACGTCCTTCACCGCAGCAAAACACTCATCATTTTCAAACCTTGCAAAGTCGGGTCTGTATCTGCAAATATGCATTTTCTGCATCCATTCCGCAGGCATATATGCGTGTCCTGTCAGCGTTGTATAACCGTAAAGAGCGTCTGACATCTTGCCCGTCGGGTAAAAATAGCAGTCCATTTCACCCCTGCGAAGTCTGTAAAACCACTCGTCGGTTTTCTCTTTTCCGAAATCCGCCCATGCCGACTCGTTCCTGTTAATATACATTCCTCCGCCGCGCGTTGTTAAAAACAAAGGAATAACGGTATAGGACAAAAACGAATTGTTCCAGCCGTCTGCTGTGAAAAGATCGAACGCCGTGCCGCGTTTATTTGAGGTGTCAAGCCTTTCGCCGCCGCCGTAATAGGCCTCGTCAGCGTCAAGTGCGCCGGTCATGATCATACTGTCGCCTGACCGCGACACAGACTTCACTTCTATTATTTTTGCGCCTGTCTTATCACAGAACGTCATACTTCCGTCCTGAGCGGAAACGACTGCGGACGTTCCGTTTTTTTCGGTTATGATTATGTCGTAATCTCTCTTTTTTACATACAGAGGGTGCGCCCGGGAAGGATTTTTTTCGCCCATAAATACGGCGAGAGCCTGTGCCGCTCCCTTACCGGCGAATTTGCCGTCGGCAGAGGTCTGAACCCTCCATCCGCAGACGCCCTCGAAACGTAAACGGATATTCAGTCCGCAGTCATTTTTGAAAAAAAGGGAATTTGACGTATATCTGACGTCTGATACGCGCGATTTTTTCGGCATTTTCATTGCCTTGAATTCCATAAAAATGTTCCTCATTTCAATGATGGTAATTTTGATCCCGCAGCGATTTTTCATGTCAAAGTCTGAAAATCCGCTCGCTGAAAATCGCTTGTAAAGAAGGAATATACGCTGATTATACACATTGAATTCGGATTTGTCAAGCAAAATACCGTGTTTTGATATTTGCTCTTGACAAAATCCGTTTTTCTCTATATACTAGGCATCAGAAATACGGCGCATATGCCAAATGCATGAAGCAAACCGTTTTCATCCGAAAAAATCATTCACCGCATATCAAGATTATCGTAAAATCTAATATATCTGGAGGTCGTGTTTATGAGAAACACCGTTAAAAGTATTGCCATTGCACTGCTGGCCTCTGTTTTGCTGGTAGCCTGCGGTTCAAAAGAGCCCGAAAGATTTGATGTTGATCTTACGTTTGAAAGTGATAAGCTCGACCTTGAGGGCGCAAAAATCAAGTATGTTTATGCTCTGAAAGCAGGCAGAGAAACCATAGACTCGAGCTTAGGCTATGAAAACGGTACACTTTTAGGCGAGCTTGCCCTGAAACGTCTGAAAGATATTCAGAACGATCTGAACTGCACGCTGGATATAGAGTATATGACTACCAGTGTGGCAGACCCGATGTTTATTGCCACTTCGGCATCAGGAACATATATGTGTGATGCAATGGTAGGAATATCAGATATGCTTCGTGCCCCCGCAAAAATCGGAATGCTTATGGGAATGACCGAACTGGAGGAGTATATCGATTTTCGCAATGAGGAAAAATGGGGCAGGCGCAATATTCTCGAAGTTAT
>JAEEJO010000066.1 GCA_016281915.1 Clostridiales bacterium | reverse complement strand
TTTTTTGAAATAACAGTTCTCTTTTTTTCTTCGCTGCAAGGTGTTGTGTGTTCCATTTTTTTCCTCCGTTATATGTTTTTTTTATCATAATTCGATCCTGTCCGTAAGACTGCACTCAGCGCCGGACACCTTCACGGGCAGTGCGGAATAACGGTCAGGTTCCGGAATGGCGCGAACATCATCCGGATCAAAATCATCACGGCTATAGATAACACCCATGTGCGGCTCTTCTTCAAAGCGTCCACCGGTAATATTGCAATCTTCATAATTGAATGCACCGACAGGATATTCATAGCCAGATATTCTAAAGGAAATCTCATTACCGCAATGTTCACATACGATGCCGCCTTCATACCGATATTCAATTGGGTAGTTAGTTATATTGCTGGTTATATTGCTGGCAAATCTATTGTCTAAAAAATTGAATGATAGTTGCAGAACGGATATTTGAAACTTTTGTAAACTCGAAAACAAATGCTTGCAATTGATGACAAAATAGTATATAATAGGTTGTAGTTAAAAAGGAGGTAGAAATTATGGCAAACGCTTTGGTTCAATTTCGAACCGATGAATCTTCTAAAATAAAGGCGAGTCAGATATGTGAAGAACTTGGTCTCGACCTGCAGACATATCTCCGTATGTGCATTTCGCGCCTTATTGCAGAAAATGGTGTTCCGTTCAGTATGAAAATATCTGATATGCCTGGGAATAACGGTGTTCTTGCTTTAAAACAAATGGGAAGGATATCCTCCGAAAACGGTAATTCGGAAATGACTCTTGATGATATCAACGCAGAAATTGCAATGACAAGAAAAAGCAATCGCTCGATAAACAGCGTGAGTGACGTATGAAGTTCTTTGCAGTTATTGATACAAATGTTTTTGTTTCAGCGGCATTGAAACCGGATTCGGTTCCCAGACAAATATTGGAATTAGCGTTGAACGGTGTGATTGTTCCTGTCTTGAACAATGAGATTTTAGATGAATATCAAGATGTCTTGTCTCGACCGAAGTTTGCGTTTTCTGAACAGATCGTCAAGGATCTGGTGAGCGAGATTGACAATGCAGGAATACACATAGATGCCGAACCTATAGATATCGAGTTGGATGATCCTGACGATCTTGTGTTTTACGAAGTGGTAATGGATGCGCGCAAAAATGATGATGCGTATCTTGTTACTGGAAACATCAAGCACTTTCCGGAGAAACCGTTTATAGTGACACCGAGACAAATGATTGAGCTCATTTTAAAGTCTATGAATTAAATGAGATAAGCAAAATAGAAAAATCAGATAAAAAGTCAAGCGATAGACAACACTATTTTTAGCTTTCGGATAAAGGCTGCCTCCTTTCTTTTCGATCTGAACACACAAGGCAAGAAAGATATTTCACTGATAAAAAACAGATACAAGCGGGTGCTATATTAATCCTGATTATCTCTTGACTTTTCGTGAATAATACTCTATAATATATTCAGATTCGTCTTAATATTGTGAAACGGAGATAAAACAATGAAAAAGTATATTGCTGCGCTTCTTTGCTTTGTTATGTTTTTCACCCTTGTTTCCTGCTCTTCCCAGAGTGAAACTGTTCCCGAATATGAAACGGGAATGAGTGACGAGATTGTTGACCTTAAAGGAACAAAAATAATAGTAGGCATGGCAAAGGCCGATGTCTCTGAAGACGGGCACCCAACATTGACATATATCGACAATACTGAGCTCGGAGATTTGGCAATACAGCGAGTAAAGGATGTTCAGGACAGGTTTAACTGTAAAATTCAGATCAGCACGGCAGATATACCGGGTGATGTAGCATATACAAACACTCTTGGAGGTCTTTATGTTTATGATTACCTGATTGAATATTCGTACTGGCTTGTTAATTATCTGAAGTCCGGAGTATTTGTCGATCTTACGGGCATTGACAATCTGGACGTATTTGATGAAACAAAATGGGGCTCAAGATATATGCGCGTATCAACGATGTATGACGGCGCTATCTACGGTGTATTGCCTGCGCTACATCCTCTTCGTCTGCAGAATTCGCCTTCAAATATTGTTGCAATCAACGAAAAATACATCACAGACCTTACCGCAACGGATCCCCGTGATTATTTCGAAAACGGAGAATGGAACTGGGACACATTTGATAATTGTCTGAAAACATTCGCGCATACCGGCGTAACTTCAAATGAATTTGTATATTCTCTTGCTACAAGACATCAAAGATTTTATCTGGGGCTTGCAGCATGCAACGGATTTACCGCGATGAAGTTTAATGACGACGGAACATTTGAGTACGGTGCAACTTCTGAAAATGCAATAAAAGCATATCACCAAGTCTACGACTGGCTTTTCGGTGAAACGGCCATGAATATTCTTGACAGCGGAAGCATAGAAGGAGCGCTTGATGATTTTCTTGACGAAAAGGCAGTTATGTCTATCATTGATACATATATGGTTTTAGGAAAGGAAAAGTCTGTTGCATATAGGGTTGACGATTTTGGAATAGTTCCTCTTCCGTACGGACCCGACGCATCCGGCCCGAATAACTACATTTATGATTATGAATGCGCAGACTTTACAATGTGCATTCCCGTCACCGCGCCTGATCCGGAAGTTTCTGCGGTGATAATGAATGCGATTTACGAACCGTTCCCCGGATTCGAAACAAAGGAACAGATTACCGAATATCTGATAAGAAACTATTTCAACGACGAACGCGATGCAAAAGTATTCATGGATATAGCTGAAGACGACCATGTTTACTATCACGATCATTATCATGGCTTTTCCGAAATGTACGGACAGTTCGATAATGGCGGTGTCGAAAGAACCGTTCAATCCTTCTCTTCCCGATATACAAAAAACGCGGAAAAGTTTTTACTTCCGTCATACAAAACTCTGGAACAGTATGAGGAATACTTTCATCAGTGAAATATCCAGAAGCGCACTTGGCTATCATGAACTTTTTATTTCAATCCTATTTATATCTAAAAAAGGAGCCCATCTGGCTCCTTTCTTTGTTATCAGCGGTAAGCGTATCTGTTATTCGTCTCCGTAGATTATGAATCTGACGTATTCTTTCCTGTGCTCTTCAATGAACATCACAAGCTCATAAAATTCACGTTCATACGCCAGCCTCTGAACAGCGTGTATATCGAACATATTCGTGAGCCCAGTATCCCTGATCGCGAGGATCTGCTCCTTTATCTTTTCAGTCATCGTCTTTTACCTCCATGCATTCGTCTTCACCGTAAACTACCGAAAGCCCGGAGCCGTTGTCCCATTTGACCATTATCGAGCCGATGTCGTCAACTCCTTGAACGGTTCCGCACGTACCCGGAGGCGGCGCCTGTATATCATTCATTCTGACGAGCTCGACGCGTGTGCCGGGCGTGAAGCGCTCACGAAGCGCTTTTAAGACCTCTTTGTTCATTTTCGTGTATACCTCCGTATCGTATATATGATCCGCTCCTGCTCCATCTTATCCAGCCCTAAGTCATTAAGAGCCTGTCTTATTCCGCAGTCGGGGCATATTGGCGTTATATTGTCAGATCTTGAAAGCGCTGGAGCGTCGCGGTATGTCTTGCCGCACAGAGGGCATACGGCTTCTTTAATCGTGTTATCCTTCATGTTTACACGCCTCCCTGCATTTTATATACGCGTCGAGCAGGATCTTACGGTTGAAGGAAAACGTATCGTAACCGTCAAGGCAGGTCCGCATATACATACTGCTCGGAATACCGACAGGACAGTCTTCATGCATTATGTATGCGAATGCTGTTACTGACCTGATCCGTCCTGTTCGTATACCTTTGTACTTGAGCTTGAACTCTTTTTTGTAGTAGAATGTCGGAAACCCTTCGTAGCGGTCAAGAGCCTTCTCATCCTCTTCCGTCACTTCCCATACGACCACGGGTACGGTACCACCTTCACTCTTTTCGATAGTAAGATAGTAGCCTGTTCTGCTTCCCTTGAAAAGTAGTTCCCAGCCTTTCATGTTCGCTGTGCCCAGTATCGAAGCGTGCGGACAGCGCATGCGCATCTGTGGAACGTTGAGGTTGCTTCCGTAGGCGATGTAGTATCTTTTTGCCATATTTGCTTTCATCCTTTCCGAAGAGTACGTTCTTCTACCGCCTTAAGCCCGCCGAAGCGGGTCAGGGTAGGGCGTTCCTTTCTGTTATGCGGTGGGTCTGCCGTGTCTGAATGCCGTATCCCCGGAAAGATTGCGGGTAAGAAAATCTCTTGCTGTTGAGAACTCTTCGCCTATAAATCCCATGCGAATGAGCCATGTCCTCATCGCGAATTTGGGATTTTCGGTCTGCTGAGGTTTAGAACTTGCAGTTTTTACATTCTTTGCCATCTGACTGAGCGCGAGGCAAAGCTGAATGTAACTCTTCAGCTGTCCGGCGTGTATGCCACCACTGCGCTCCGCTGTAGGCTCATCGAACTGGAAAAGCCGGAACTCTATCGTGCCTTTGGTGAATGTCGCGTGGTAGTTGAGCATGTGGTATCGGCTGTCGTTATAGTGCTGAGTCCTTCCGTAGCTTGCCCCTTGCGTCGTATACCAGATGTCCGCGAGCTGACTCATGGTCTTTGGCTTTCTGCGGTTGACCGCTCTAAGGAAGTTTGGCTCCACCATGCGGCAATATCTGTCTACTCTGCGTCGGTCAAGTTTCAGGGCTTCCGCGATCATACTTTCGTGGCTTGCCATAATGTTCGCAAGATTTCGTAATGTTTGCGGCGTATGTCCGTTCGCGCCTATATGTATGTGTACCCCGCATCCTCGTCCCGCATCGCTCTTTGCTCCCGCGTGCCTGAGCCTTCTGCAAAGCTCCTGCAATGTCTCTATATCGGCGTAGTGAAGAATTGGAGTTACAAGCTCGCATTTCTCTGCGTCCGGGCCGCTGATGGAAGCGTCTCTCTGGAATTTCCACTCGCGGCCATCTCTGTCCCATGCTGACCATGCACAGTAGCCGTTGCGCTCCGCCGTGTTTTCATATCTGCCCGTTCCGAAGTATTCGGCCGCGATTCTTGCAGCGTCCTCTCTGCGTATATTGTTCATCTCAACTTCGACACCAATTGTTTGATTCTTCATGCTTTCGACCTGTTTTTCTGTCCTTGCGTTCATCGTCTCAGTCTCCTTGAAAAGTATATGATTTCTCCCTTTCGGCAGTCACATATTACCTCTGAAAGAGATAAATATCAAGTCATTTTTGCATGAAATACATCACAATCTTTATCTGTATTTACAGGGATTTTTTGTGTATATTACGGGTTGGATCTAACATGGAAACAGGCTCTGAGCGCTTGTTGTTCATTCATCGGTGGCGACATCCTTAACTAGGTCAGAGTAGGGGATTTTCTCTCCGCCTCGCTCCACAAAAATATCCTCCGGGGCGATGCCGTTCTCGACGGCCCTGCGAAGGATAACGGATGCGTATTTTTCATCGAGTTCCATCATATGGCAGACACGATTCATCTGCTCACATGCCATCATCGTTGAGCCGCTGCCGCCGAAGGTATCCAGTATGACGGCGTTTTCCTGGGTGGAGTTGCCTATGGGATAGCCAAGCAGGTCGAGCGGCTTCGATGTCGGATGGTTTTCATTGCGTTTAGGCTTTGCGAACTGCCATACCGTCGTCTGCTTGCGGTCGGAGTACCAGGGATGCTTTCCGTTCTGAAGAAATCCGTACAGCACCGGTTCGTGCTGCCACTGATAATCAGAGCGTCCGAGAACGAGCGAGTCCTTCACCCAGATGCAGCACCCAGCGAGATGGAACCCGGCGTCGATAAATGCCCTGCGGAAGTTCAGCCCTTCGGTGTCGGCATGGAACACATACGCCGAACCGCCTTTCTCCATATGTTCCACCGCAGCTTTGAATGCCGAAAGCAGAAACGCGTAGAATTCCTCGTTCTTGAGACTGTCATTCTGAATGGTCAGCCCATCCGAACTTTTGAATGAGACTCCGTAGGGAGGATCGGTAAGAAGCAGGTTCGCCCTTTTGCCGTTCATGAGCCGAGCAACATCCTCCGCGTTCGTCGCGTCGCCGCAGACGAGACGGTGCTTTCCGACAGTCCACACATCGCCGCGCTCCACAAAGGAAGCCTTCTCCAATGCAGCAGTGAGGTCGAAGCCGTCATCCTTTACATCTTTATCGCTGCCGTTCGAAAACAGGTCGGCGAGTTCAGTTTCGTCAAAGCCTGTAAGAAGCGGATCAAAATCCGCCGATTGCAGAGCTTCGATTTCCACGCGCAGCATTTCTTCGTCCCATCCTGCGTCCATCGCCATACGGTTGTCTGCGATGATATACGCTTTCTTCTGCGCTTCGGTGAGATGGTCGGCAAAGACGCACGGTACTTCGGTTATGCCTTCCTCTTTCGCGGCGAGTATACGTCCGTGTCCGGCAATAACGCCGTAGTCTCGGTCGATGATAACGGGGTTTACAAAACCGAACTCACGCAGAGAAGACCGCAGCTTCAGGATCTGTTCCGGAGAGTGCGTTCTTGCGTTATTTGCATATGGTACAAGCTTGCCTATAGGGACGAGTTTCATTTCCGTAGTCGTCTTCATATTATAAGCCCCCATTCCGCGAACTTCTCAAATCCGCCTATGCCGTCAATATATGCTTTCGCGATCGACACGATCTCCGAATACGGTCTTCCGTCCAAGGTATCGTCTCCGATGGCGCAAACAAGCTCCACGGGTGAGCCTGTCTCCTGGGCTTTCAGCCATGCGTAGATATTAACGCTGACGTCAGCTTTCGACAGATCTTTGCCGTGAAGCCCTCCACCTGTGACGGAGTCGCCCATGTCGGAGCCGAGCTTACGGTTGACGGCGCCGGTATCGACGTCCGTGCCACCGGTCCAGTAGCCGATTGGGTTTATCTCCGCGGAAGGATATGTTTCTTTCAGTGATTCTCTGTCCGCATTGCTCTGGCAGATAATGAGCTTTCTTCCGGAAAGGATATATTTACCGTCAAAGGGATATTTGGAGTAAATGTCTTTAGCTATAGCCGTCAGCTTTTTCTGCTCCTCTGTAACGGGGACGCCTTTGAATATACCGTTGTCTCCGCAGCGTATCCCGGAAGCCTGATTGTCCGAAAGTTGTCTGTCCTGAGAGACTGACGTGAAATCAAGAGACAGCCTTCCAGCTATGCGTTTTACGATTTCAGAAACTTCGTCATAATCGATATATACCGATGATTCCGCTATGATATGACAAATGCCGTGACCGATAACGATCTCCACAGCGATCTTCGGATCTCTTTCTTTTCTGTATGCCAGATCTACGATCGCGCCGGCAATGCGGTCTGCGATCTTGTCCGGGTGTGATGGATTTACTTTTTCAAACATATATTTATCCTTTCCTTGCCCGAAGAAGACGCTCCATAACGTCGTCCTGGGGATTTGAACCGCCGTATTCGACGGAGCAGTTTTCCTTTACTGTCTGGAATATCTCATTCCAGAGCCTTACTGCCTGGTTCATGTAATTGATTCCTATATTGATAAAAGGGGAGGGTATCGGCTTTTGCGTTGTCGGATGTTTGGACAGAAAACCCATTCTGCTCGTCATCTCTTCGCACTGTATCCATCGAGCGGAACACATCGCGTATCTTTCCAGAAGCTGTGGCGAGATCTTAGCCGCGCACCCGATCTTTTTCAGCCAGTCCCATGTTTCCCGGTAAATCTCTTCCGCCTGCAGCAAACTTCCGTCCCTTTGTTCTGCAGAGAGAAAATCATGAGGCTTAGGCATATCGACGCCCTCTATTTCGGGAATATCGAGGACCGTGATCTTTCTGTTACCCGGGTTTCCGCTTATTATTTTGTCAGCTATTGCAGTCTTCTTCCTTCCCGCTCCCGGCCTTGCGCCTCCGCGCCCGCCTGTATTGTTTGATTTCGTAGGCATGTTATCACCTCCTGAAAATCGATGCCTTAATTACCCGCCTGAAATCGCTTTTTTCGCGCGTGTGACCCCGCGCTCGGTGCTCGGACTTAAAGTCACAGAGATTTTGATGCCCCCTTGGGGCATAATTAAAAAATACTTGAACTGTTGACAAAACACTTTATTATCTAAACTGAAGGACGAAACCGCCAAAGTGTATAATAAAATTGTGCCAAAGTGTATAACGCAGTTGACATTTGCATGGATTTGTGGTATAATGCAACAGTAATGGAGGGTTTTAAGAATGAATGCTTGGAACCCTTGGCGTTTAACGGATAGACATTCTTGACAAATGAGTATATTTTGTGTATAATATGCTTAACAGGACTCCCCACACCTCTCAACGATGTGCCCCAGGGGAGACATTTTTTTTCTAGCTATCATCTCTGTCTGTCCCCGATCTCATGATGTATCTTAGTATGGCAGCTCTGGCACAGACTCATAAGATTGCTCTCGCTGTTGTCTCCGCCGCGTGATACCGGCAGAATATGATGAACCTCTTCAACAGGCGTCAGACGTCCTTCCTTTAAACACATCTCACAAAGAGGGTGCCTCAGCACATACTGAGCGCGTATCTTTTTCCACGCCCTTCCGTACCGCTTATCGTGATCAGGCGCGCGTTTGAATCTGTCGTATGTGCGCTGCACTTTACTTGCATGCTCTTTACAGTACATTCCGCCTTCGACGGCAAGCTTCGGACAGCCGGTGACTCCGCACGGACGTCTAGGTCTTCTGGGCATGGTTCCTTCCTTTCGCAGCATATGAAAAGTCTCACGGGAGCAATCTCGTGAGACTCTTTTATTTATTCTTCTCTGATTATATCATACCACAAAATGCCGCATGATATATAGTGTGTATCAATGACATTATTGACAGGATTCGGGGATAAGGACAAATTTCAGAGCCTCATCGTGCATCCTGTATATGTGACGCACGTCGTACCACATATCGTCCGCGATTTCTTTCATCGTGAAAAACTCCAGATACCGTTTCTCCAGCAGCGTCCGGTATTCTTTGTTCTCCACAGTCTTTATAGCGTCCGAGATCTCTTTTCTGAGCCTGACGAGGTCATCCATTTCCTTTTGAACCTCTTTTTCCATATCGACCATAGCTATTATAGTTTTCTCCATCGCAGAGTCCCCGTTTGCGACTTTGCCCGAGGAAGCGGATACGGCTGATGTGCATTTCTCCGCAAGCTCCCGCAGTGAGCGTATCTGTTCGAGCTTGTCCCGGATACGTGTATCAATTAGCCTATATTGCGACAAAAACTCTTTCGCCGTCATCTTGACTCCTCCTCTAATCGTCGTAATATATCTGCTCCGTTAAGCTCTGTAAACAAACAGAACCGTTTGGATAGAAAGAACGACTCGCAGTCTTTAATCATCGCCTTCGCCCCTTGGCTTCTCGGCCTTCGTCGAAGTTCCGCTCTCGCACTGCGGTAGTCCTTCGCCGCCTGAACAATTACCGCGTTCGCCAGTTCTTTCCACAGATCCATTGTTTTCACCTCCGGCCAATTGTTTAAGAAGATAAAGATGCCTGCGGATCTCTTTTCTCCGTCTGTTCCTTTCCTGCTTGCGGATCCTTGCCAGTGCGGCGCCCGCGGTGGGATCAGAATATCCTTCGCCGTTTTTGTAACCGCTCATTTGACCACCTCCAAAGGCGTTATCTCGATATATATCCCTGTAGGAACGTCAGACCATTTCTTTTCCACAGACTCGCAAACGACAAGCGCGTCGTCGTACCAGAATCCGCAGCGCGTCATGCAGTCTTTCAAAAGCTTCTGCAGATTGTCCGTGTCCGGTCTTGTAGCCCTCCATTCGCCGTGCCTGTGGCTCTTTCCTTTGGGAAACAGCCAGATGGTCGACAGTGAGACGGGACCTGAAAACGGTCTTTCGGGCCGGTGCTGGATCAGCGCTGCCGTCAAAGCTTTCTTTGCCGCCTTAACGGGAAGCGGATCATAGAATACGGGTCTTCCACATACTATGCGTACCTGCTTCTCCTGAGCGGTCGCTGTCGGTGGAATCATGTCTAAAAAGAATTTCATATTTTTCTCCTCTCGATCTTCGGTAAAACCGCCACGTTCCGTTACGTAGTAGGGAAGGGGCGGCTGACGCGCCCTTCCCGTACTCGGAACGTTACACGGAACACAGTGACGGAATTTATTTATATTTATATAGCGCAATTTCGTTCCGGGAAAAGCGTTGCTTTTCCATCGCTTTTCCGTCATCCCTTTTTCCTTAAAACTGCGCCGCCGTGCGTCCAGTATTCATCGGCCAACTCCTTCAGCCTGTCCCTTACGCAGCGTTCCGTTACGCCAAGATACTCGGCAATATCCTTTATTGTAACGGGCTCGCCCATGTAATTGGCATCATACGCGGTGTCTATGGAGATTTTGCGCTCCTCCGGCGTCGTATATTTGCTGCTTTTGACCAGATTTGCCATCGGGCTGCCTTCGGCGTACGCTGTTTTCAGTTCCCCTGATGTGTCTACTCTGTGGACAGGATACTCAAACCAGAAGTTGACGGGCCTGATGTTCGGAAACTCACGAAGCGATGACTCCAGTCTCCACGCCGTGGCGTTTCCATCCCGGACAGTGTTCTTTACTGTCTCTGAAAGCTCAAGCTGTATCATATCCAGTTGCGCGTCGGGGTCTCTGGAAAATACGCCTGAGCCGGACGCTCTGTCCATCGCCTTCTTCATGCCCTGAGCTCCTTTGCTGTGGTGATGGCAGTATATCGTCGCGCAACCAGTCGCGGAGCAGATCCTGTCGAACTGGTTGCAAAAAGCTCCCATCTCCGACGCGTTGTTCTCGTCTCCCGTTATGACTTTGTATATCGGGTCGATCACTATCGCGTCAAAGCTCTGATCGCGCACTCTGCGTAAAAGCTTAGGAACGAGCATATCGAGCGGGACCGCGTGTCCGCGAAGATTCCACACTACAATGTTGTCCATTCCTCTCTTTTGTATCCCCAGCGCGTCATATATCTTAAGAAACCTGTTGATCGCGCTCGCAGGGTCTATCTCAAGATTGACATAAAGCACTTTGCCTTTACGGCACTTGAAACCGAGCCACTGTATCCCTTCCGCGATGGCGATGCAAAGCTCCATAAGAAGAAACGACTTTCCCGCCTTTGACGAGCCTGAAATGAGCATCTTATGCCCTCTGCGAAGCACGCCTTCTATCAGTTCTTCTGGAAGGGCGGGGGCGTTGTCTCTGTACTGAGACAAGCTCTCCATCTCCGGCAGCTCGTCTGACGCGCCTTCGACAAAGTCGAGCCAGTCGACCCATGACTTTCTACCCAGATTAACGCCCGCAAGATACTGTCTGCAACCGTTTCTCGTAACGCCCGGCATGCGTGACAGACGGGACGGGTTTCTGTTCTGACGGTCAATGGAGATACCGTTTTTCTCAATATAGTCATAAAGGAAGTCTACGCGTTTTCTGTATTCGTCATAGCCTTTCGCGTCGACCCTTACTATCGCGTGAAGACTTTTCCCTCCGCTATGAACGAGCGCCGCTATGGGCAGTTCAAGCTTACGGTAAAGAATGTCCTGCTCGGGCACAGGTAAAGTATCCGACTCCACAAGCGCGTATTTAAAGCGTGTAATGTTTTCGTTCTTTACACCGTTGCCGTCAACAGGGTTGAAGCGAATCCATGCGCCAACGTCGCGTTTCCAGTCTCCGAACGTCGCTCCTATGTCGTCGGGATGTTTTTTCAGAGATTCTAAAAGCTCCGCGGCAGTACGGTCATAGACGCCTTTGCTCGGTACCCATCTGCCTTCGGCGTCCTGCCATACGTCGTTTGTGACGTAGCCGACTTTATCGCCGGGCTCAAACAAAACTTCGATGTATGTAGATATATCTTTTACGGGATCCCATGCGTCAGGGTCAGTAAATCCCGAAAACTCATCCTCTACACCGTCAAACTCAATAGTATCGTCCCAGGCAAGGCAGCCGTCGTCGTTAAAGACCGTCCAGCCTTTTTCCTTTGCCATCTGAACTATCGTGCCGCCGGTAACAGGCCTGGGATTTCCCTTAAACCCTTTCCAGAGGTATTCGCACTCGCCGCGATGGTATCTTGAGTCATGCGCAGACCAGTCGTCCCATACGGAGCAGGGAAAACCTTCCTCTTTTAACGCCATACCGACGGATATCCACTCTGCGCGTGAAAGCTCGGATACGTCCAACGCTTTCAGCGCAGCAAGTATGTTGTTTTGCATATGCGTCTCCTTTCTGAATCAGAACGGAAGATCATCTTCTGTTATCGGAGTTATGTCCTTTACGGGAAGAGAGGACAGCTCGTCTTTGTCATAGAATCTGTCTACCTCGTTCGCCGTACGTTCGTTGCCGTCGCGGTCAGTATACGTCCTTGTTTTGAAGTGTGCTCTGCCCGTCGTGCCAACAATGCCGGTCCAGTCCATAGAGAGTTTCTCGCCGTGCTTTTTCATGCCAATGCAGCGGAAAAACGCTGAGAGCTTCCATTCCATCGTTTTGTAGAGAAGAAGATCAAGATGCACGGTTGCAGTGCCGCCTTCCGTTTCTACCTGAAGCGTAAGCGAAGCTTTGTTGCAGGGCGGGATCTTTGCCCCGCCGGGAAAGCGTCCGCGTTCAAAAGCGGTAACGGTAAAGTCATAATCTCCGTCTTTGAGCGTTATATACTCCTGCCCGTCGCTTTCGATGATATCGTTCCAGTCAAGAAACATGCCCTGTGCGTTATTTAAATTGTTTTCCATGGTTATTCCTCCGTTTTAGTCATAAATTATTCGTTATCTTCTTTTTTTGTTCTCTCAATAATTTCCGTTATCTGAGGCCAGTATTTGAATATCCAGCCTGTGATGAATGCGTCCCCGTAATCTTTTACGGGAGTATCTTCTGAAAAATGACCTTTCATTGCCACCACTCTGCGTACGTCGTCTTCCGTAAAGCCCGATTCCGCCGTAAGTTGTCTGAACCTGTCATATACGGTATATCCGTCTGAGAGCTCATCGGTAATATCTGAAGCCTGCTGCTTTGTCTGTCCCTCCACGGCGACGGCTATGTTCGCGTAGTCAAGATCGAGTATTTCGGGGAGGGGAACTCTTGTCTTCGCATCCCATGCCGGGTGATGGGACGTATATATTACGCGCTTCCCGCCCTGAGCTTTTTTCGAGTCGTTTTCCGACGTGACGACGAATGTCCGGTAGTTGCAAAAGAGAAGTATGTCGCACCATTCCTTTAAAAGAGGAGCGGTCTGCTTTGAAAGCTTCATTTCCCATCTGTCATACGCACCCATTTCGTCCGGCTGCTCAAACTTCCGCATCTTCGCGTGAGCGGTAATGACTGTGTGTATCCCTGCTGCGATAACGAGATCGCAAAGAGAAAGCATACGCGAAAACTCTTCCGACATATATGTGTATCCTTTGCCGTAGCCGAAAGACTCAATGCTCTGCTGCTTGTATTTTGCGCAGAGATATGACACGATGAGCTGTTCCGCCCAGTCCGCAGTATCGATAACGAGGGTTTTGCAGACACCGGGCGTAAGGGCTACTTCTTTAATGATCGAGAGAAGTTCGTCCCATGTTTTAGGCTTATCTATTCTCCTTACGTCCATATGCGACGTTCCACCCTCCGTGTCTATTATGACAGGGTCGGGAAACTGCGCTGCGAGGCTCGACTTGCCTATGCCTTCGGGACCGTAGATAACTACTTTTTGCGGACGCGAGATCTTGCCTTTTGATATTTTCAGCATATTTTCACCTTCTTACTTTAAAGAATATGATCTTTCTTCCACAAGCGCGCAGCCGGGAACTGCGGTGCCGGCGTTGAGAAGAGCTTTTACGTCGTTTTTGCTTATCTCCGGCTCACGGTACCGGATAAAGTCTTCATGGTTGTCTTGAAGCCACATGACCGCAGCGTCACGGTCGGTAACGTCAAGCTTCGTCGTTTTTCTGTAGTTAAGCGTCGCTACGCCGAGATCCGTCTTCTCTCCGCCGCATTCGCGGTCAAGGATCTGCAAAAGGCGTTTCTCTTTCTTTTCAAGTGATGTTCTTCGTTCGTAAAGCCTGTTTTCCTCCGCATTAACGGCTGCGGCCTCTGAGCGGATGTTAAGGACAAGTTTTGCGAGATACTCGAGTATCGATCTTTTTTCCATACGCAGAGAGTCTATCTGAGCGCAGATGTTTTCAAGATCGCAACCTATCTCTCCGGTCTCTTCGTCGATAACGATCTGATCGGTAAGGCGGAGTATCTCATCATTGATCTCATAAAGTTTCATTTGTTTCCTCCTTTGTTCTTTCAATAGTATGTGCGATGACCGATTTTAGCTGCGTCGTAACGCAAAGAGCATGTGCTGCACGGGTCCGCGTCACGACGTGTTTTCGCGCAGTTTTCGCTTTCGAGTAAAATGAGCTTTCCGGCAAGGCGTTTTGATACGACGCTTATAGCCGAAAGCACGCCGATAAGGTCCGCGGTATTTCCCGCTTCGAGGTGTTTTTTGTTCACTTTGGTTTCCTCCTTTCCGGGGCAATTCATACCCCTCTCACTACCTACTGGAGGAACACAGATGTTTTGAACGAAAAAAATTGAAAAATATTTTTTTAAGCGGAAAAAATCAGATAAAGTCTTTCAATGCTCTGCGAAGGACTGCAAAGACCTTGTTTTTTCTGTAGTTTACCGTCGACTGACATTTGCCTGTTTCCGCGGCGATCTCGCGCTCGGTCTTTCCCTGCATGATAAGCTCGCAGATTCGCCTGCCCTCGGGGTCAAGACGGTTAAGTTCGTCATACAGGGTGTCGAGCAGTTCCTTGTCCATAAGGATGGATTCCGGAGAGGGGGAGTCGTCCTGAAGAGCATCTTCGATGGTGATATCTTCGTCTCCGTCTGCAACGGGCGTTTCAAAGGAGATGTTTGTTTTGGATGTATGAAACGGGCAGCCTGAGCAGATCCCGTCACACAGCCAAAGCTGTCGTTTGCTGCAGCGGCACTCGCCGGTTTTTTGCGCATGGTATCGTGTGACCCAGACAGGCCTGTAGTATGCCCTGTAAACTTCCTCGCTTACTTCAACGAGTGTCCCGTTTACCGGGATAAAGTACTTTTTGTCGCGGTTTTTCATATTGTGTTCCTTTCCGTCCGGGCAGGGGCGGTGGGACACAAATGAAGCCTGCAGTGAAAATGACCGCAGGCGTTGTCTGTCCGGAAAACGGCGCAGCAAAACAACGGTGGGTGCATCTTCGCATTTGATACCTTTGCGGTATCGCTGCCTTATATGCGTCCCATCGTCCTTATGGCCATCTCGGACTGTGAGATTGTATTTTTTTTATCGGTTTGGAAAGACCTATATGTGCTGTGATAACAAAAAAAACCGGCAAGACAGACCAACGGAAGATTGTCTCTTCCGAAGATCTGCCTTACCGGCGTATTGCCGCGATACCGGGGGGACCTGGAACGGGTCTTACGAATAAATCTGCCCGAACCGTCGTTCCCGCATATCTTTTAAGACAGGTTCGATATGTGACCTGGATCGGGTCTTACGAATTACTCTGCCCGAACCGTCGTTATACCTGTATTCAGTTGTCTTCATACCGGGTGCTTCCCGGCGGCGCATAAACATTGACGGTGTCATGTGTTTTACTTTTAATTACACGAACCATGCATGTTCCGCACCTTGTACACTCTCCGCAAATCTCTCCTTTTCCGTTCATATATCCGACAACTATGTTGCCGCAGTTGAAGCAATGCCACATGAAAGATTTCCACTCATCTTTTTTCAAATGCCATGTCCCCTTGTATTCTCCCTTTCCCGTTATGCAGTTGCATAGCTGTACTGACAGTCAGACGCTATGAAATCAAGCTGTTCTTTTGTCAGAAGCTGCAGATACGGCATCTGTACAATAGTAGCTCCAGTCATCTTCTCCGTTACCGAAATATACCCGTTGTAGTCCTGGGTAACAATCAGATCACGCGTTTCCGTAATACTGCTTCTCCTTATACGGTCTCTTTCTTTTTCCATTTTTGTCACCTCCAGCATTGATCGCATTGTGATGTATTTATCGCTTAACGTGAATCTATGAGTGCATTATACATCACGATTAGTGATTTGTCAATAGGGAAAACATAAAAATTTTGTCAAGTAAGAAAAATCTTACTTGTACTTGTGGAAAATGGCTCCATTGTGGGAAAAATCATTTTATGGCGAATACTTGACATTTTATTGCTTTTTTGTTATACTTAATTAGTATTTTATGATATTAAAGTAAAGATAGATAAATTTCCTTTTTGAATATCATTTTCAAATTAAAAAGGTGGACCAATATGGCTTTTTGTACTAAATGCGGAGCACTAATTAATGATAATGTCAAATTCTGTCCCAATTGTGGTCAACAGCAAAATCAACCACGTTATCAAAATCCGGTACAAGTAAAGGCTAAAAAGCAGAAGATATGGCCTGTTGTTCTTGCCGGGGTATTCTTGTTTTTTATTGCGACCTCAATAATCGGTTCTATTACTAAAAATCCTGAAAATGAGGATATATCTTTATCAAAAGATTTTGTTGTAGAGGAAACTACAGATACTCTCAACTCTACGAAAGACATTTCTGATTATCAGTCTGATGAAGATACAAACAGCAACGCTGAAGAAGAGGAACGCTTAAAAACCGAAGAAAAAGCAAAGGCGAAAGCTGAAGAAGAAGACCGCATAAAAGCTGAAGAAGAGGCTCGAATAAAGGCCGATGAAGAAGCAAAGGCGAAGGCTGAGGCAGAGGCGAAAGCGAAAGCAGAAGCAGAGGCTAAAGCGAAGGCTGAGGCAGAGGCGAAAGCAAAAGCTGAGGCAGAGGCGAAAGCGGAAGCAGAAGCTAAAGCAAAAGCAGAGGCCGAAGCCAAGGCAAAAACAGAGGCCGAAGCCAAGGCAAAAGCGGAGGCAGAGGCCAAAGCGAAAGCAGAGGCAGAGGCTAAAGCGAAGGCTGAGGCAGAGGCAGAGGCCAAAGCGAAAGCAGAGGCAGAGGCCAAAGCAAAGGCAGAAGCGGAAGCAAAGGCAAAGGCAGAAGCAGAGTCTAAAGCAAAAGCAGAGGCCGAAGCCAAGGCAAAAGCAGAGGCAGAGGCCAGAGCAAAGGCAGAAGCGGAAGCCAAGGCAAAAGCAGAAGCAGAGGCTAAGGCTGCTGCGGAGGCAGCTGCAAAAAACAATGAACCTTCAACTTTCTGGGTTAGGTTTATTGATGTCGGGCAGGGCGATGCTGCGATTGTTCAATGTGATGGACACTATATGATCATTGACGGCGGCAATAAAGGCGATTCGGACAAGATGTACTCGATTCTGAAACGCCTGAATGTCCCTGTGATTGACATAATGGTTGCCTCACACCCTCATGCTGACCATATCGGCGGTCTCCCCGGCGCGCTGAATTATACGAACGCAAATCTCATTCTCTGTCCGTCTACATCATATGACAGTGATGCATTTAGGGATTTCAAGAAATACGCAGATAAAAATGGCGGAATTAGCGTTCCAAAGCCAGGAGACACATATACACTTGGAAGCGCCTCTATAAAAATACTTGGAGTTAACAGCTTAAACGATGCGAATAACTCCTCAATTGTATTAAAAATAGTCTACGGTCAGACATCTTTCTTGTTTACAGGAGATGCAAACAGAGAAGCGGAGGGGGCTATTCTTAGTAAATATGAGTCCGAACTTAGTGCAGATGTTCTAAAGGTTGGACATCACGGCGGCGAAAACGCAACAAGCTATCCGTTCTTAAGGGCAATTATGCCCAAATACGCTGTAATATCAGTTGGCAGTAACAACAGCTATGGACATCCTACAGATGATACACTGAGTCGCTTAAGGGACGCTGATGTCACAGTATTTCGCACTGATATTCAGGGCGACGTTACATGTGAAAGCGACGGAAAGAAAGTATCATTTACAGTTGCCAAGAACGCGAATGCAGATACTTTTATAGTCTTTGATAATTCTTCTTCATCACAGATAACGAAAGATCAATCGCCAGACTCTTCATCAGATGGTAAGTCTTATACTTATGTTCTTAACACCAATACCAAAAAATTCCATTATCCAGATTGTCACAGTGTATCAAAGATCAAACCGGAGAATTACGACGTCACAAATGAAACCAGGGATGAGCTAATGAATAGAGGTTATTCTCCTTGCGGAAACTGCAAGCCATAAATGTTTCAGGACAGTGAAGGGAAAAGAATGAGAAAACGACTATTTCAGATTATTGAACCTGCTTCAGAGAAAGACAGATTAAGCAACGCTTATGATTTCTTTATGATGTCGGTAATCGTTGTTAGTTTGATTCCACTTGCTTTCAAAAATGAGTGGTTGGTATTTGAATGTATAGACAAGATAGCGGTCGTGATTTTTATCATAGACTATGTCCTAAGGCTTTTAACAGCAGATATGAAACTAAAAAAGGGTAAATGGTCATTTTTGATTTATCCTATTACACCAATGGCAATTATTGATCTGTTATGCATACTACCATCATTAAGCATAATTAACAGTGGTTTCAGAATCCTGAAAGTGTTTCGCCTTTTTCGAACGTTTCGTGTGTTTCGTATATTCAAAGCAGTTCGCTACTCAAAAAGTATCAAAATGATTAAAGGGGTTTTCGTTAGGCAGCGCAGGCCATTGATGACTGTTGGGCTGTTGGCAATAGTCTATGTTTTCATATCGGCATTAGTAGTTTTCAATGTCGAGCCGGAATCATTCAACAACTTCTTTGATGCCGTGTATTGGGCAACAGTTTCACTGACAACAGTTGGATATGGAGATATTTATCCGGTAACGGTAATGGGGAGAATAATAACTATGATTTCATCTGTTTTTGGAATCGCCATCATAGCATTGCCATCAGGCATTATAACCGCGGGATTTTTGGATGAATTAAACAAAAATGATCACGGAATCGAGGAAAGTAGCGAGACAGACAATAAATCAACCGACGGACTTAAAAAATAAGGATATGGTATATGAAATTTGGAGCAAGAAAACCAAGTCTGAAAAGGTCTTTCAAAGCACGGACAACAAGCAGGTTGAAAAGAAAAATTAAGGCGGCATTCATACCCGGCTATGGCAAGAAAGGTGCGGGATGGATTAAGAACCCCAAAAAGGCTGCCTACAACAAGACCTCCTTTAATTTGTTCCCATTATTGTTTGGAACAGGAAAGTCTTCGAAAAAAGATAGTAGATATGAGTTAGAGGAAAGAGCAAAAGACATGAGCGTTCATCTTGATACAGAGGAATGGGAGTTACTTTCATATGAGGAGAAGAACAGACGGCTTTTCATCAAGCAGAAACAGTTGCTAGATGTTTTGCTAACCCGCCATGCTATTTCCAAATACCAGTATGATGAATGGTTGAAATATCTGAGTGCGAGGGCGAAGGAGAAAGCACTAGAATCGATTTCAATTTAAATAAGCATACCGCATATAAAAACTTAGTGAGGCAGATTTCTGGAGATGCATTGCATGCGGGCAGCGCGAAATCACTGAAAGAGTCTGTGAAACGTAATCCTCGCAGACAAGAATTGCAGAAACAGATCACTGCGCTGCAGGATAAGGTATGAAAAGAAAAACAACTGAACAAGCAGGTGTTCATAGCGGCAGTACTTGAACCAGCTGCCCTCTGAGCCAACCAAGCGCACTGATATCTTTGCAGAACCACGAAAGGAGTTGTGAGTATTTCGAATACATAAATCATTTTAAATCAATCAGTAAAACGCCCGTCACGGACTAAAAATCCATGGCGGGTAATTTTTTTTAATTTTTTGTGTCTTTTTCGTTCAAAGCCACTGTTTTTTTCCAGTGGATAGTGAGAGGGGTACCTCTCAGACTGGAGGAAAAAATTATGAACTATGAAAACTGTATCACAAAGTGTGCAAACGACATGCTCGGTAATACCGCAGAGTCAATTACCCACGAAAAGGCTGCGGTGGGAGTATGAATATCTGTCCGTTATTCGGTTTGCGAACAGGCTCTGCTACGACGGCAGAATTACTGTTGACGAATTCAACAAAATCACGCGGAATGCATGCGAAAAATTCTACCTGTTATATCCGGAAATATAGGCATGAACGACTTGATATTATTAGCTTTTAGAGTGATTAATACTCTACCTCGAGAGAGGAAAAACCGCGGAAAACACCGGAAAGGAGACAAAAATGAAAAAAATAAAGACTGCAGCTTACTGCAGGGTCAGTACGGATAAAGAAGCACAAGATGGTTCCTACGAGCTCCAGGTAAGCTACTATAAAGACATGATAAAAGCCAACACAACAATGGAACTCGTGGGCATCTACGGCGACAAGGGCAAGAGCGGCTGGAGCACAGAGAAACGCCCTGGCCTGCAAAAGCTCATTGATGACTGTAGAGCTGGAAAGATCGATCTGATCCTCACAAAGTCAATTTCCCGTTTTTCTCGCAACATGGCAGAGTGTGCTGCAATGATCCGGGAGCTGAAAGATCTTGGGGTGAACATCATTTTTGAAAAAGAGAATATCAATTCTCAAAATGAGAAATGCGCTTTTGTTTTGAACATTTTTGCTGCCATTGCGGAAGAAGAAAGCCATAGTATCAGTCAGCATACACTTCTGGCGCATGAACAGCACGCGATGGAGGGCAACCCTTTCGGCCAGATTTCTTTCGGTTACAAAAACGGAGGAGACAATAAATGGGTTATCAACGGGGAAGAAGCACCTCTGGTCATCAAGGCTTTCAAAATGGCGGCGGAAGGAAAAAACTACACGGATATCCAGAGAACGCTGAATGAGATGAGTGGCTTTACATGGAGCCATAGGCGGCTAAAGTACTTGCTTACAAATGTTGTCTACAAGGGTGATTATCAATCTCACAAAACCATATCCCTGGTTCCTGGAAAGCAAGTGAAGAACAACGGCTACCGGGATCAGTTTTACATCACAGAGCATCATGAGCCAATTGTCAGCCCTGAGCTTTTTGACAGGGTGCAGGAGATTATGAACCGATACCTACTTGCTTCCCGCAAACAGCCCCGAGTAACGAATCAGACTTTATTGAGAGATGGAGAACGCTTTGTCGAAAACAGTAACGAGAATTGAAGAGCCGAAGTATGCCAGCAGAAAGCGTGTTGCCGCCTATTGCCGTGTGAGCACAAACCATGAGGCGCAGCTAGAAAGCTTAGAAAACCAGATAGAGACCTTCCGGTTCCGGGCAGCGCAGCGCGGGGATTGGGATCTTAAAAATGTGTACGTTGATGAGGGGCTAAGCGGGACTTCGGTGAAGGGCAGGGTTCAGTTCCAGCAGATGATCGAGGACTGCAAAGCCGGAGAAATCGACTACATCGTCACCAAGAGCATCAGCAGATTTGCCAGAAATACGGTTGACACACTTTCTACGGTACGTGAACTGCAAAGTTACGGTGTTCAGGTCTTTTTTGAAAAAGAAGGAATCGATACCGCGGACGCCCTTTCAGAGATGGTTCTGACCATCATGGCATCCTTCGCGCAGGAGGAGAGCCGGAGTATTTCCGAGAACGTGAAATGGGGCATCCGGAAAAGGTTTGAAGCCGGGAACGAGGTTAAGGTTCCCCTTTATGGCTTCTACCATTCTGATGATGAGATGTTCCTCATTCAAAAAGAGGAGGCAGCGGTTGTTAAGGAAATTTTCGAACGGTTTGTGCACGGGGAAGCTCCGCTGGACATCATGAATGACATGACCGCAAGGGGCATTAAGCCTCCAGCTGGAAAATGCTGGAAAAGGCTGCAGATTGATCGGATGATCAAAAATGAGAAGTATGCTGGGGATGTGGTCATGCAGAAAACATACATTGAAAACCACCTCACCCACAGGCAGATCCGCAACCACGGAGCCCTTCCGAAGTTCCATGTCAAGAATGCACACGAAGCCATAGTTGATCGTCACATTTTTGATCAGGCGCAGAAGATCATGGCGATGCGAAATGTGGCGGTTGGAAACAGCACTTATCCTTACGGTGAAATGCTTAAATGCCCGCATTGCGGGAAGCCGCTGGTGCACGGGAGCCTGAACAATTTTTACTACAACGGCGAGAGGATCCAGAACGGCGGCTGGGGGTGCTATGGAGAAGGCGGATGTGGGGGTTATTTGATCATTCAGAATGTGCTGGATGAGGCGATGGTCAAAGCCTATGAAGAAAAATATGGCGAGAAAAAGGAAACGGTCGAATTTTACTGGCTGGATGACACGATGGAGACAATTCTGTTAAACGAAGAACAGGTGACAATTCATTGGTGTGACGGAGATACGAAAGTCTCGCAATTGGATTTCTCCGAAGAACGCTACTGCCCATCCCGCTATTCTGTTTTCTACAACGACTATCTGGATCGGATTAGATGCGGCGTAAAGAAGAACAAATACAAATTCCTGATGGGACTGGCACTAAGCTCGGCTCACGCAGGATAAAGGAGGACACTCATGCAGATAACAAGAATTCCTGCGAAACGGGAAAATAAGAAAATGAAGGTCGCTGTGTACTGCCGAGTCAGTACCAAGATGGACACTCAGGAAAACAGCCTAGAGACACAACAGGAAGTCTATATCAATCTCATCAGCCTTCGTACTGACTGGGAGCTTGAGGGTGTGTACTCTGATAGCCTGTCTGGACTTCGTGCCGAAAAAAGGCCGGGGTTCATGAAAATGATCAAGGCGGCGATGAACGGCAAGATCGACCGGATTCTTTGCAAGAGCGTTTCCCGATTCTCGCGCAATGTCGCGGAGTGTAAAAAGTACACGGACATGCTGAGATCTAGGAATGTGACGGTTGAGTTCGAGAAGGAAAGGCTGAGAACAGACGATCCGACCAGTTCCTTCATATTTTCCCTAATGTCAGCCATTGCGGAGAACGAGAGTCGCAGCATTTCCGAGAACATCCGCTGGGGATATAAGGAACGCTTTAAACGCGGCGAGTTTAACCTGGGAAATAACCGCATTCTCGGCTATGATACGGTTGATGGAAAGCTAGTGGCAAACCAGTACGCCGATTCAGTACGGCTCATCTTTGCTCTTTTCCTTCAGGGAAAGACCGTGGAAGAGATCATCAGAACCCTGACAGACATTGGAGTGAAGACTAGAAACAACACTCCTCTCAGCCGATATAGTATCCTTTACATTTTGAAAAACGAAACTTACAAGGGAGATAAGCTGCTCCAAAAGCAGCCACCGAAGGATTTCATAAGCAAAAAACCTGACACTTCAATCATGTTCGAGAGCAACTACCTGGAAAATGATCATGAAGCTATTGTGAGCAGGGATGTGTGGGATGCAGTTCAGGCAAAGCTGGAAGAAAATAAGAAAATCGGAGAAAAAGTTGGTCACAGAGGTGGTCAGCCACATTTTTTGTATGGGAAAATTTTTTGTGGTGAGTGCGGTGCTCCCATGACACGAAGGACGGTTTACGGCCCAGGTGGTGAGAAGATCAAGACCTGGATCTGCAGGGAAAAGCGTAAAAAGAACGGATGCAAGTGCCGAAATGTAAAAGAGGAATATCTGCTGAAATACGGGGATGCGAAAAGGATAGTCATCAAAAGTGATGGGGTTGAGGTTGATTGATTGCTCAAGTACACAAAGAAAGGAATTCAAGGATGCATTCAGAAAACCGCATTATTACATCCTTGTGTTACGAGAAAAAAAGATAAAGGAGTAGAAATCGGCAAAAGAACATAGATTTTTGCTTACGGATGAAAAAAGACAACTTATTCTTGAACAGACTATAAACTGATGTTTCTTGTTTTTTCGTTAGCTTAATAAAATCAGCCCACTGGGTTTGTTTTCAACTTACGAGTAAATTGTAATTCGGATACACACCCAGCAGGTTTCTTCTGTTTACCCAAGCTGAGAAACGATGCGATTTGGAACTTGAGCTTGTTCAACAAATCAATATATAGTGGTGTTATTGAATATTTGACTCATTTTAACTACAATATATTGTGTTTATCCCATCTGACAAACTTCGAAGCCCATGCATATGCAGCCGATATACCGCTCAAACCCCTTCGTTACGGTCGAAGGTAACGGCAGAGGTCGCACCAACGCTTACATAAAAGGCTCCGGAATCGACGTTGGAGCCGACCTTTTCCGCAGAGGACTCTGTCTGCCAAGCGATAACAAGATGACGCCCGAGCAGCAGGATAGGATTATTGATATTATTCACAGGTGTTTCAGGTAAGGAAATCATATATGCAACGAAAACGCGGCTTTTATGAAAAGTACATAAAACGGTTACTGGATATCATATGTTCCCTGCTTGCCATCATCATTTTCAGCTGGCTTTACATCATTATTGCAATTTTAGTGCGCATCAAAATGGGGCGCCCGGTGCTTTTCAGGCAGCCTCGACCGGGAATGATCGATCCTGAGACGGGGAAAGAACGTATCTTTGATATGTACAAGTTCCGCACCATGTCCGATGCGCGTGACGAAAACGGAAACCTTCTTCCAGACGAAGTACGGCTCGGCAAGTTTGGCAGGGCTTTGAGGGCCACCAGCCTTGATGAGCTTCCGGAAGCTTTCAACATACTGCGAGGAGAAATGTCCGTGATAGGACCAAGACCTCAGCTTGTGCGTGATATGGTGTTTATGTCCGACAGACAAAGGATGCGCCATACCGTCAAACCCGGCTTGAGCGGTCTTGCTCAGGTTAAGGGACGAAACGCGATCACATGGGAAGATAAACTGGACTGGGATCTGAAATATATCGAAAAAATCACTTTTCTTGGTGACGTTAAACTTATTCTTGAAACGGTGAAGGTCGCGCTGATAAAGCAGGAGGGCATCACTGACGGAGAGAATGCCACCGCCTTAGACTACGGCGACGCTCTGCTGAAAGAGGGAAAAGTGTCTGTTTCTCAATATGATATGCTGCAGGAACATGCCAGGGAATTGATTAAGGAGCACGAGAAAAGATGATGTCCGGATTAGTGTCAATTATTATGCCGTCTTATAATACGGCTTCTTTTATATCATCATCAATCCGCTCCGTTCTGGCTCAGAGCTATAATGACTGGGAATTAATTATCGTGGATGACTGCTCGTCTGATAATACCGATCAAGTTGTGAAAGAGTATCTGTCAGATGAGCGGATTAAATACTTAAAGAACGAAAAAAACAGCGGTGCCGCAGTGAGCCGAAACAGAGCTCTTCGTGAGGCAAAAGGGAAATGGATCGCATTTCTGGATTCAGACGATCTGTGGATGCCCGATAAGCTGGAAAAGCAGATCACATTCATGATGGAGAACGGATATCATTTTTCGTACACGAATTATGCAGAGATAGATTCCGACGGCAAAAGAAACGGAATCACCGTTACTGGACCCCGTAAAATCACTAAAACAGGGTTTTTTAATTATTGCTGGCCGGGATGTCTGACTGTTATGTATGACAGAGACGCTGTTGGGCTTATACAAATTGCGGATATTAAGAAAAATAATGATTACGCCATGTGGCTCAAGGTCTGCAGAAAGGCAAACTGCTATCTTTTAAACGAAGAGCTGGCGCTTTACCGACGCGGAAGAACAGGCAGCATAAGCACACACAGCATAAAGACCATGATCGGCTGGCACTACAGGCTATATAGAGAATCTGAAGGTCAGAACCCTGTTGCAGCAGTGTTTAATACAGGGCGGAATATGGTATTCGGAGTTTATAAGAAGATAAGATATGTAAGCAGATGACAGCGCGAAAATGCTGAAATGTCTGAAAACTCACGCCATGCGGCGAAAAATACGGTTTTAAAAACTCATAAAAAACTTGAAGATATTTAAGAGAACATGTGATAGTAGGAGATTAAAAATGTCACTTTATAAAAAACTCATTGCCGGAACTGAATCACTTGCACTTGTCGGACTCGGCTATGTAGGTATGCCGATTGCGCACGCATTTGCGAAAAAAGGGCTGAACGTTATCGGTTTTGATTTAAATAAAGAAAAAATCGCTCTTTATCGCTCGGGAATCGACCCAACAAAAGAAGTGGGCGATGAAGAAATTAAAAACACCAAAATACACTTTACCTCTGATGAAAAAGATTTGGAAAAAGCCAGGTTTATCATCGTTGCTGTTCCCACACCGGTCAATACCGACCATACGCCGGATCTTACACCTGTTGTCAGCGCATCAGAGATCGTCGGCCGTCATCTGTCCTGCGGTTCGATCGTCGTTTATGAGTCCACCGTTTATCCCGGATGTACAGAAGATGTCTGCATACCTATTCTTGAAAAACAAAGCGGACTTAAATGCGGCGTTGACTTTAAAGTCGGCTATTCTCCCGAACGCATTAATCCCGGTGACAAAGTTCACCGTCTTGAAAATATACACAAAATAGTTTCCGGCATAGACAGTGAATCTCTCGCGGAAATCAAATCCGTCTATGATCTTGTCATAGAAGTCGGAACTCATCCTGTTTCAAATCTCAGAACGGCCGAAGCGGTAAAAGTGGTTGAAAACAGCCAGCGAGATATCAATATAGCGTTTATGAACGAACTCGCAATGGTCTTTGACCGTATGGATATAGACACAAATGAAGTTGTAGACGGCATGAACACTAAGTGGAATGCTCTCGGTTTTCGTCCCGGACTTGTCGGCGGTCACTGTATCGGCGTAGATCCTTATTATTTTACTTATGAAGCCGAAAAATTGGGATATCACAGCCAGATCATTCTGAACGGACGTATCGTCAACGACTCTATGGGCGCTTATGTTGCGGATGCCGCCGTTAAAAAAATGATTGAAGCCGGTCAGGCTCCCAAAAAGAGCAAGGTTGCCATCCTTGGTCTGACATTTAAAGAAAACTGTCCTGATACGCGCAACAGCAAGGTCGATGACATAATAAAACGTCTCAACACCTACGGCATATCTCCATTGGTCGTCGATCCGTGGGCATCTGAACGCGACGCGTTGCACGAATACGGTATTAAACTCACAAAATTCGAGGACGTCTCAGACGTCGATTGCGTTATTACAGCCGTTGCGCATAACGAATTCAAAACTCTCGGACTCAGCGGCATCAAGACTCTTTTCAGACAGGTGCCGGACGAAGAAAAAGTTGTGATCGACGTTAAGGGTCTGTATAATATTAATGATCTGAAAGCCTCCGGAATGAAATGGTGGAGACTGTAATTAATCGAGAATAACAGATCTGGGACAGGGGAAAACATATGATCATTATTAAGCTTTGGGGCGGTCTTTGCAATCAGATGTTTCAGTATGCGTTCGGCTATCGTCTTGCAAAAGAAAAAAACGACACTCTGGCATTTGATGTTGATTTTTATAAAAAGCAGCCAGGATATGTTTCGGAAAGGCGAGTTGAAATATCCGGTTTTGATCTCTCAGGTTTTGAAACCGTAGCGCGCCCGAAAAGCGTAAAACCGTTTCAGCTTCACAGCATCAGCCTTATAACAAGAAGATTGAATTTTTTCAGATGTTCTCTGCCTGACAATATCTATTACGTCAAGGAAAAAAGACATACGTATACCGAAGCTGTCCCTTATAAGCCCGGAAAGACCTGTTATTATGACGGATATTGGCAAACGGAAAAATATTTTTGTGACTGCGCAGAAGAAATAAAAAAAGAGTTCAGTTTTCCAGAAGAAACGACGGAAAAAGTCAAAAAATGGCTTGCGCTTGCCCATACCACTGAAACGGTTTCCGTTCATATACGCAGGGGCGACCTCGCAGGCAAAGCATACGGATATTCGGACAATGAAATGATTGACTATTACCGACGCGCAAAGTCATATATTGAATCGATCGTTGAAACTCCGGTTTTTGCAGTTTTTTCTGACGATATTTCATGGTGTAAAAAAGAACTTTTTCCATCATGCGAAAACGTCGTTTATCAGGATAATAAATGGTCCGCTTCAGACGATCTGTGCGGTATAAGCCTTTGCCGCCACGGTATAATGTCCCAAAGCACTTTCAGCTGGTGGGGCAATTGGCTCGGCGACTCAAAAGACAGAATTGTCGTTGCACCGAAAGGCAGCAGCTTCAATAACGCTTTTATACCTGAAAGATGGAAAACCATATGATTACTTCAAAACTACGCAAAGCGCTCCACCGTATGTGGAGGATTCTTACGTTCAGAAAAGGTGTTTACGGCTCTTACGGCAAAAAATGCTCCTTTAAAAACGGAGTGGTCATCGACGAAAAAACATATGTCGGAAATTATTGTTATTTCGGAAGATTTGCAACCGTAACCGAAGCAAGAATCGGTAATTATTGCTCAATCGCACCTTTTGTTACGATCGGTCCCGGCGAGCATCCTATCGACCGAGTCAGCACGTCTGCGGCTATGCTGAAAGCGTGCGGCGAACAATACAGCCTTACCGAAAAAGAAACGGTCATAGGCAATGACGTCTGGATAGGTTTGAATGCAGTGATTCTGAGAGGGGTTCATGTCGGAAACGGCGCCGTCATTGCCGCGGGCGCCGTGGTAAACCGTGACGTTCCCGATTATGCCATAGTAGGCGGAGTGCCTGCAAAGATCATCAAATACCGCTTTTCAGAAGACAGGATACGTGACCTTCAACAAACTGAATGGTGGAAATACGATGCGGTTAATGCTGCCCGCATAATCAATGAACGTGGCTTGCGCTGACAGCGGGAAGGAACAGAATGAATATACTATTGGTCACCGGACATTTTCCGAGCTATGACTGTCCGGGTAAAACATACGCAACGCAGTTTCTTTATAACTATGCTTATGAATGGGTAAAAATGGGCCATACGGTCCATGTGATCCATTTTTGCCGGAAATACCCACCATTATTTAACAGCGCTGCAGGTATTCTCGGAAAGATAGGCTATAGCGGACTTAAAAAATTCATCGTCCCTCCGGAGGCTCAGACAGATAAAGACTACCTGTATAACGGCGTTTTTATTCACCGCCGAAATTATATGAAATATATCCCGCACGGCAAAGCAGGAAAACAGACGCTCAAAAAGCTTTGCAGTCAAACAGAAAAGATCATAGCCGAAAATATGCCCGAGCAGGATATCTTAATAGGGGATTGTCTTGATCCGGTTCTCCATGTCATTAAACACTGTGCGTCAATATTAGCAACAAAACAGCTTCAGATCATTCATGACACTGATTTCAGCTTTTTGAAAAACTCTGAACTGTGCACCACGTTGAAAAATGTTCCGTGCCTTCTTATCCGTTCAAGAAAACAGCTTCCGCAGATAACATCTTTTATCGGGGATCACAAATACACATATATGTATTCCGGTATCCCCGAAACTGCCGTCGATGAAAAACCGGTTTATCGGACCGCCGTTAAAAAGCTTGTCTATGTCGGAGCGCTATATAAATCAAAAGGACTTGAAACCGTCCTGCGTGCTGTGTCCAAAGCGGCTCCGTCGATGTCGCTCGAAGTGCTGGGCGACGGCGCGGATGCGGAATATTTTAAAAATCTTGTTTCGGAACTGAATATAAGTCATCTTGTCAGCTTTATTGGCAAAGTTCCGCATGAAGAAGTTTTTCCGTATATGAAAAAAGCCGATGCTCTGGTTCTCATCAGCCGTGAAACTTTTGGAATGGTCTATGTTGAAGCCATGTCTCAGGGCTGCATACCGATCGGTGCAGTAAACGAAGGAATCGACGGAGTCGTAATAAACAATGAAAACGGCTTTCTTGTTCCTCTCGGAGATGTTGATGCTTTGACGGATCTTTTTATGTCTCTTGCTTCGACTCCATGCAACGAAATACAGAGAATTTCAGAAAATGCGTATCTTACCGCCGCAAAAATGACGGATAAAAAACTGGCACAAAACCTTCTTGAAGAAATATCCGGTTAAATAAACCCCTATAAGCATTGAAATCTTAAGGAAGTAAATAATGAAAATTGCTATACCGATAAACAGAAATCCGGACCATTATCTGTCGCTTTATTGCTGCGGTTATTTATTGCTTTTAAGTGTGAACGTTTCGCTGAGCAGCATAGGCGGGCTTTCATCTTTATGGTCACCAATATATATGATCCTTCAAGGCGGATTGACTCTGTTTGGTCTGTACGGACTCATCAAAAAAAAGAGATTCTTCTTTTTTGTTCTGGTTGAACTGATCATTCTGCTTCTATTCGGACTGACGTATATCCGTCACACATTCACCAATATGTCCGTTTTTGTTGACAGTATACGTATTACGTGCGTAACAAGCATTCCCTTTTCCTGCTGCCTGCATGAAATAGACGACAGAAAAAAACTGCTTGACTCTATGTATAAAACTTCATTGATAACCCATGTGTTCATATACTTCAGTATGTTGTTCTATACAAACAGCGGTTATTCAATGTCTCTCGGTTATTCTCTTTTACCGCATCTGCTGATACTTATCGACAGATTCTTTGAGAACAGAAGGGCATACAATATCATTATTGCTGCAATCGACATTATTTATACTGTTTTATTCTGTTCCCGCGGTCCGCTTGTCAGCATAGGTCTTTACGTCGTTATCCGACTTATCCTCAGTAAGGATGTTTCGAAAAAGGCTAAAGTATTAACATCGTTGACAGTCGTCGCATCAGTTGTTGTTATAATTGTTTTCTGGACAGAAATAATCGGCGTTATTGAAAATCTGGCTACTACTCTGGGCGTCAGCAGCAGAACCGTCAACCTCATAAAGAGCAGTCAGTTTATCACGCACGATTCCGGTCGTTCTACGATTCTCGCAAGTATTGCAGAGCAGATACAATTGAAGCCTGTCACAGGCTGGGGCATCGGCGGCGGTTGGGCACCTACGTATCCTCACAACGTCATATATGAAAGTATTCTGTCATTCGGCTACATACTCGGAACGGCTTTTATCGTATACATCATTTATAAATGGATAAAAGTACTCAGAACAGACGATGATTCATATCAGAGGCTCGGCTTTTTATTCGGTGCAAACGTTTTGACCTTGCTTTTTTCAAGCTCAATGGTCAGAGGCTATGTTTTACTCGCATTTATTCTCTTGTGATCTGCATTATAATCTGCATTGTTATAATGACATTATGAGATGTTCATATTCTGATCGTATAAACGATCTTCATCGCCGCCAGAGAATTCAAGGGGAAGTTTATGAATACAGAAAATTCACCTGAAGAAAAAAACAGTTCGCAGGTAAACAGTCTGCTGAATTCAAACAAACAAAGAAATAAAACGCTTGACGTTTATAAGGGAATATTGATTATTCTTGTTGTTATTCGTCATGTTCTGCAGTATTCAGTATCTGATGAGGGCGGGATTCTTACAAATTTTATTTGGGCTGTACAAATGCCGGGCTTTATGCTTATATCAGGGTATTTTGCCGCAAGAAAAATTGACAGCTTCAAAATGCTCGCAAAAAGAATTCTGTTATCATCTCTGCACTACGCACTGCCGTTTTTCTCGTGGTTTCTGTTGATTGACGTATTATTACTCGGATATTATGGCCGAAATCCCATTACAGGCCTGATCCATCTTTTTTATCATGTAGATTCCGGGCTTTGGTTTTTATGGGTCATTTTTATCCTTTCATGTGTAACGGCTCTTGCAAGCTATGCTCTTGCTGCCGGTAGATGGAAAATTGCTAAAACGGGATGCGTTCTCGTTATCGTCCTGGCGGTTCTCCTTGGAATTGCAAAGCTTGCGGGGATAAACTTTCTTGGCATAAAGTATATTCTTTATTATGCTGTCTTTTATGGATTCGGTTGGTTGACAAAGTGGACAGAGGACTGGTGGAAACAGTGGTGGCCAAAGGCAGGAAATATTATTGTCTTCTTGTGCCTGGGCATTTTTCTCGGAATCGTTTTCAACTTTGACCTCTACCATAATGATGACGGTATCATAAGCATTGTGATGAGAATTATTTCAGGATTTGCAGGTAATGCAGTAATTCTGACAACATGCAAAAAATACGAGACTGTTTTCAACAGAATCCATCTGGATAAGCTTGGTTTATTCACACTTGAAATTTACGCTACGCATATGTGTGTAAACAGGTTGATGGCAATCGAAGTCAGCTTCTTTACTTTCTCCGGACTGATTAATTTTGTTTGCTCTCTGATTTTAACAGTTATTTTTACAACAGTGATTATAGCTGTATTTAAATCAATACCCGCAGCAGATTTAATATTCTACGGCAAAACGCAAAAGATAAGGCAAATAAAGTGACTTGAACAGGAAGTTAAATATATGAAAATCATCTACGTGGATATTTCAGTAACGGGACATCGCAGAACGTATATGCAGGCGCTGTTCGATTGCAAAGATTCCGATAAGATCCTTGTAGTTCCGGAGAAAATGGATTTTGACGTTAAGCAGTACTTTGTTCCCCCCGATGCCGTCAATAAAAAAAGGTCTGTTTTCAGGTATATCAGGTGGATTTTCCGGATCAAAAAAATAGTCTCTCGTGAAAAGCCCGACCTCGTTCATTTTTTGTATGGAGATTACTTTTACAGATATTTCGGTCTGTTACTTGGAATTATTCGATCAAAAAAGATCGTGACGATACATTCCGTCAGAGAAGGATTTCTTGAAAAACTCAGCCTGAAGAGGTTGTGCAGAAAATTTAAAGCTTCAGTGGTCCATTCTGAGTATCTGAAAAACAAACTTACAGGGTATGGCATAAAAAACGCAGTGCATATAGAATATCCGCATTTCAATGAAATAATCATGACTAAACAGGATGGCTGCCGTTTTTTTGATCTTGATCCGAATGTCAAAACAATCGTTTGCCTGGGAAGCACAAGAAGAAATAAAGGTCTTGATATACTTCTTGAAGCATTGAAACACGTATCCGAACCGTTTCAGCTTCTTATCGCAGGTCAGGCAACTGAAATTACCGAGGAAACAATAGACACCGAGATTGATGTGTATAAGGACAGGGTCAGAAAATGTCTCCACTTCTTATCCGACGATGAGTTTGCAATGGCGCTGGCTGCATCTGATATCATTGCTTTGCCGTATCGTAAATCATTCAACGGCGCAAGCGGACCTTTGGGCGAAGGCGCAGCAATGGGCAAATGTATCCTGGGGCCGAGCCATGGGGTCTTAGCGGAAACAATAAAAACCAACCATCTTGGATATGTTTTTGAAAGCGAGAATGCTGAAAGTCTGGCTGAAACCCTCTCTTCGGCATTAAAAAATGAATTCATAATCGATGACGCATACAAAGACTATCAGCATCAATTAAGTGTCGATTCCTTTAAAGAAAAATACCAAGAATTATATAACAGATACGACCCAAACGTATGATTAAGGGTAATACCACTGTTTTGATACAATAATTAAATAAATAGAGCGAGTATCCGTATCTCACCTCCGTCATTTTCCGACTGAGCGATGTTCACTGTTGATGCAAACGCAATGAACGCTGCCGTTGACTTTTTTGAAGGTGAGATACGGATACTCGATATGTGTTTAATATCGTCTGCCGATATTGAACCGTTTGCGGCACCCGCCGCTAAGGTTCAATTATAAGAGTAAAAAATAAGTAATAAGGTTGAGCTGGTCGGATTCTGATATTTGTTTTTATGCAAGATATTACTTATCTGAATAATCCTTTTACCGCCTTTTCTATCTTGTCCCGAACGTCGTCAAATTCAGCAGCTTTTTCTTTGCCGATATTCGCATGAATAGAGTATGCCCACAGATCCCAAACAAGCTCCCTCAAATCGTCTTCTATTCGTTCATAGAGGTGCTTTACTCGCACTTCCCCGTCAAGCGCCCAGTAAACGTTACGTTCATAACAGGTATCGATCTTTGCCATTCCGTCTGCGATCAGTAATGCCTGCTGCGTTCTGTTCGTTTCACAGTAATGTCTGAAAAGCAATCGTCTGGCTTCATTTCTGCATACATCGTCTGTCGAATACTGACTGATTCTATATGCAAGTGAAACGATCTCTGAGTCATATTCACGGCACAGTTCCTCGTCTTCGCTTGCGGCAAAAAGAGCGTACATGAGACATGTTTGTAATCTGTCGTTGTTCGGATACTTGTTAAGAGCTTCACGCAGGCATATTATAGGCTCTTCGGTTACTCCCTTGTTTATCAAGCCTTCCGCTTCCTCAATGGTTTTATTTACTTCGCGCTGCTTTTCAGCCTCGTTTATCCCGAGCAGTTCATCAACGGATATATTGAAAAGATCTGCCAATACCGGGAGAGCAGATATGTCCGGAGAGGTGGCTCCTGTTTCCCAACGACTGACTGCTTGCGGGGAAATATGCATATACTCTGCAAGTTGCTCCTGAGTAATATCTTTTCTCTTTCTGAGAAATTTCAGTCTTTCACTTAAAGTTGTCATTTATGATCCTCCTTATGATGGATTTCTTGTTTTGTAAGCTTACGCATACAGTATAACAGAAGAATCAATTAAAAACAAGCAATCAGTTCGATTGATTATCCAAACAGATGATTGATTTTACTGTTACTGTTTCTCCTGACACTTCGCCAGATACGACTTTATTCAATGGATTTTTTTAATCTCAAACTTTTTTATTAAATGATAAATTCCCGTTCCTTTTAACAACGTGAAGGACTGAATCTTGACATTTTGCATAATGTTTGATATACTGATGCTATAATAACGTACAAATTACGGAGTATTTATGAACAACACCGATCTGTTCCTTGATTTATACAAGCAGCTTGAGCAGTCTGCGGTAACGTATTACGGGCTGCCTTCGGACGGAAGCGCAGTGTCAAGACTTGAAAGGCTGAGCCAGTTCAAAGAGATACGCAATCAGATAAAATACTGCCGGGAAGTCCGCGCTTTGCTCACGCATAATCCCAAGCTCGGTGACGATTTCGCAGTCACTCCCAGCGAAGCGATGATAAAAACTCTTCAGAATGTTATTGATCAGGTGAAAGAGCCGCCTACGTGCCTTGACAGGGCTGTCAAGGGCAGTAATATCCTGATCGCAGAGCCGACTGATAATGTGATAGAAAAAATGAAGGTCATGAAATCTTTCGGGTTTTCATATCTGCCTATAATGAACAATAACAGGGTTGTCGGCGTTTTCGGCAAGGATACTGTTTTTGCGATCACGCTCGACGGTTATGATGCAATTATCTCCGATTCAACACGCTTTTGCGATATCTCGTCATATACATCAGTCACCAGAAAAGACCGGAACACTTTTAAGTTCGTCAGCAGCACAATGCTCGTTTCAGAGGCGGAAAAAACGGTCGTTGACGCTTTCAGAAAAAAAATCAGAATAAACCTCCTCCTTGTAACCGAAACAGGCAGAATAGACGAACCGCTGCTCGGAATTCTTACGCCGTGGGACGTTATGGAAGGCTGAAAACATTCAAGCCCGATAAATAATCATTCAAATGCCTCCGCACTAACGCAGAGGTATTATTTTGTACTTATTTTTTCGACGCGTGACTGAAATAAACACCCTGTCATAATAAAATCATTTAATATTTTTTTATCATCCTGTTGACAAAACGGCACTGTTGATTTATAATAATACAAAAAAATGCCCTGATTATACCGAAACTGCGTTATAACGGGATTTTTCGAGAAAGGATTAAACCACATGAAAATCGGATGCGTAAAAGAAATAAAAAACAATGAGTTCCGTGTCGGACTCACTCCTGATAACGTTAAGTCATATGTTGCCGCCGGACATCACGTTTATATGGAAAAGGGCGCGGGCATCGGCTCGGGTTTTTCCGATAATGAATATGTCAACGCAGGCGCATCGCTGATCGATAATGCCGCTGATGTATGGCACCTTGTTGATATGATGATTAAAGTTAAAGAACCTCTTGAGGAGGAGTATCATCTTTTCCATGACGGACTGATTCTCTACACGTATCTTCATCTCGCTGCAGATAAACAGCAGATGGACGCATTGCTGCGCGGCAACGTTAAAGCGGTAGCATATGAAACGATACAGGAAAAAGACCGTTCGCTCCCGTGCCTTGCTCCTATGTCCCAGATCGCCGGACGTCTTTCAATTCAGGAAGGCGCAAAATATCTTGAAAAAAGGTTCGGCGGGGAGGGGATACTTCTTGCCGGCGTTCCCGGAACTCCTAAAGCAAACGTTGTTATTCTTGGCGGAGGCACTGTAGGTATGAACGCCTGCAAAATAGCGGTTGGCATGGGCGCAAATGTTACTATTCTCGATATCAATCTCAAACGTCTTGAAGAACTTGACAATATGTTCGGCGCTCATATCCAGACGCTTTATTCGTCAGATTCCAACATCGAAAAGGCCGTAAAGGATGCTGATCTTGTAATCGGATCCGTTCTTATTCCCGGCGGCTCAACACCGAAACTCTTCAAAAAACGTTATCTTCCCGAAATGAAGGAAGGCGCTGTATTTGTAGACGTTGCAATCGACCAGGGCGGCTGCGGTGAAAGCTCCAGAGTGACCACTCACGATGATCCCGTGTTCATTGAAGAGGGCGTCGTTCACTACTGCGTAGGCAATATGCCCGGCGCCGTTCCCAGAACGAGCACTATTGCCCTTACCAACGCTACGCTTAAATACGGTCTTGAGATCGCGAACAAGGGACTTGAAAAAGCCTGCGAAAACCATGCCGTCAAAGCGGGCGTCAACTGCTATCTCGGCAAACTGACCAATAAAAACGTCGCCGATGCGCACGGATATGATTATGTCAGCCTTGACAGTCTGATATCCGAAAACGCATGACCGGATAAAACGTCATTTTACGAAAACACCTGTTTATTATCCGACGATCCGTTCTATACCATAAGGGAGAAATAATATGAAAAAAATAATTCCTTTGCTGCTTGCATTCGTTCTTTTGCTGTCACTTTCAGCCTGCACCGTTACGTCCGGAACAGGCGGCTCGCTTCGCGTCGGTCAGAAAATCGAAGGTTTTGTTGTTAAAGAAACCAGAGATTTCCCTCTTGTCGGAGCGCAGATTTATTTTATGGAGCATGAAAAAACAGGCGCGGAACTTGTTTATATCGCCAATAACGATACAAACCGTGTCTTTAATCTTACGTTCTTCACAAGAGCCATAGACAATACCGGTCTTCCGCATGTCTTTGAGCACTCCACGCTTGACGGCAGCGAAAAATATCCGTCAAAATCACTTTTCTTCAACCTTTCATATCAGACTTACAACACTTATATGAACGCTATGACTGCGCCGCTTTATACAACATATCCCGTCGCAAGCCTTTCTGAAGAACAGCTTCTGAAATATGCCGATTATTATACCGACAGCTGCCTTCATCCTCTTATTCTTGAAGATGAAAGCATCTTCCGCGAAGAGGCATGGCGCTATCGTCTTGCCGATGCGGAAAGTGACCTCACAATAGAAGGAACGGTTTATTCTGAAATGCTAGGCGCCACAAGCATCAACAGCGAGGCATACCGCAACCTTCTCCGCACCGCATTTCCCGGCTCAACAATAGGCAACGTATCCGGGGGCGATCCTGCGTTCATACCCGATATGACATGGGAAAGCCTTCGCTCATATCATGATCTTTATTATCATCCTTCAAACTGCTGCGCTTTCCTTTACGGCGAGTTTGAGAATTACACGGCGTTCCTTAAAATCTTAAACGAAGCGTTCTCTCCGTATGAAAAGCGCGAATTCTCGTTTGAAGAAAATGATTATACTCCCATTACCGACGATGCCGTAAACACTTACAAATTCCCCTCCGTTTCAGGCACCGTTACGGAAAATGCAAGCATTATCTATTACGGTATCATGTGCCCCGGTCTTAAGGACGATCCGAACGAGGAAATGATATACAATACTCTTACCGACCTTCTTAATTCAGACGGATCGCCGCTTATGCAAAACCTCAAACGCGCCATTCCGCGCGGTTCGTTCGGCTCCTACATCGAAATTGACGGACCTGAGGATATGATCACGTTTGCAGCGGTAAACGTTAACGAAGATATTGCGGATACGTTTGTCGAAACCGTAAATTCATCCCTTGCAGAAATCGCAGAAACGGGCTTTTCCGCCGACCTTGTCGACGCCGTTATGAATTCCGTTGCTATGAGCGTAAGACTGACGGGTGAAAGCAGCGATATCGGCGTAGATCTTATCGATTCTTTCGTATCATACTACGCATCCCGAGGCATTGTTTTCGGCTATGCGGATTATGTTGACGCCATGGGTAAATTTGAGCAGTGGAACAGTGAAGGACTTTACGTCAAAGCAATTTCCGACCGCCTTCTTGATCCCGAAATCACGGTCCTCAGCATTACTGCTCCCGATCCAGGCGCCCGTGAAAAGCTCGATGCCAAAGAAAAAGAGCGTCTTGCCGGCGTAAAGGCTGCAATGACGCCCGATGAGCTTCAGGCTATCATAGATACCACAAACAGCGAAGTTGCCGAAGATGACGCATCGTCTTATGTCAAAGCCCTTCAGGCTGTCACCGTTGCGTCGCTGCCCGAAGAGATCCGTGAATATGATGTTTCGGAACGCATGGGCGAAGACGGCGTTCAGTATATCGATGCGATAGCTGACGTTGACGGAATAGGCGATATAGTTCTTCTTCTTGACGCATCCTCGCTTCCGCAAAAGGATATTCTTTGGTTCCACCTTTACACCGATCTTCTCGGTGAGCTTGATACCGCAAAACATGACCGCGATTCTCTTGCTTTGCTTACCGGACGCTATCTTTACAACGGCGAAATACGCATGTCCCTTGCCGTGGACGGAGAAAGCGGACTCCTTATCCCGCGTCTTCGCGCAGGCTGGATATCAACGGATGAAGATCTTGAAACAGGTTACTCTCTTATGCACGAGCTTTTGTATGAGACCGATTTCAGCGACTCAGAAACCATCGCAAACCTTATCGGAAAATACAAGGACAATCTGAAAGACAGCATTAATTCCAGCCCGTACACCACCATGCTTTATCGCACAATGGGTTCAAACAGCGAGCTATACCGCTATTACAACTATTTTAACGGAATCGAATACTATCAGTTCCTTGAAGAGACTGAAAAAACCGCACTGGAAACCCCGGGCGTGGTAAAACTCAAACTTGAAAACATAAGAAATTTCTTCAATAACCGCTCCGGCGCTTCCGCTGTTTTTGCGGGAAACGAAGAAAGTATTGCTCTTAATGCTCAGTATTCCGCGGATTTCTTTTCCAAACTCGATGAAACGCCGCGTAAACGCGCAGATTACAGCTTGCCTTCCTCTTCGTCTTTTGAGGCGCTTATAGTTGACTCAAACGTCCAGTTCAACGGCGTAGTCGCCGATTACGAAACGCTCGGAATGGATGAATACTCAGGTTCTCTTGACGCCGTTTCAAGCATAGTCAGTGATAAATACCTCTATCCCATGCTCAGAGATCAATACGGCGCATACGGCGTTATGACGGGCTTTATCGAAGACTACGGCGCATATATTGTCTCATACCGCGACCCGAACATCGTTGAAACATACGAAGTTTATCAAAAACTTCCCGATTTCCTTTCAACACTCGAAATTGATCAGGAAGAACTTGACGGATATATCCTTTCCGCTTATTCATACTATGCAAAGAGCGCAGGAGAACTCAGCGGAGCAGTCAGTGCCGCATTCGATACTCTTCTTCACACAGATTCCTCCGTTCTTCTCGATTATATGCGTGATCTTAAGAGCATTACCGTTGAAAAACTTCAGGATTACGCCGACGTATACGCAAAACTTGTTTCCGAAGGTATGCGCTTTACCGCAGGCAGCTCATCCGCTATAAGCGCAAACGAAGATTTCTTCGATACAGTTCTTTCTCCGTTTGCGGGCGACGAACTTATTCTTGAAGACGTAGGGGAGGGACTGCCCCACTACGATGCAGTGTCTTTCGTTCTCGATTATAATCTTATGTATCCCGCAACCAAAACAACGTTCGGCGTTGACGCTCCCGCAACAAAAGGCGATGCCGCGATCGCTCTTTATGCTCTCGGCATTGAAGATATAAAAGACCCCGATCAGGCAATCAGCGAACTTGCTTCTTTCGGTATTTTCTCGTCCTCCGATCTTTCTTCGGATCCTCTGACGGGCGCTGATTTCGAAAACTGCCTTTCCGTTTTCAGTTCACTTGTCGGCGTATCTTATGAAAAAACAGAAGCCGAAAACACAGCTGTTACCCGTGGCGAGCTTGCCGAAATGATCATGGAATATACCCTCCCGCTGCTCGGCTGATGCGATTTCCCTTTGTCAGTACCGATTTTATCCTTAAATAAACGCAAACCCATCCGAAAATTAGCAAAAAAAGCCAAAAAACCGCAAAGAAACAACAAAAAAGTGTTGACAATACGGCGGAAATAGGATACTGCTTTTATAAGTAGTATTATGTCCTCTGAGGACAACACCTCTGAGAAACAACATGCGCTCGGAGGGCTAAAATCGATATAACAAACCTCCCTCCGGACGTAAATTCTGAGGGAGGCAATTTTTATGAAACAATCGCGCCGGGCCATTCTTTTAGCGATGCTTATCGTCTTTGCCCTGATACCGAACCTTGCTGCCGGTCGTTTGCTGAAGAACCTTTCGGTCTTTGGATAAACGGTACGGAGGTAACAGAAGCGAACAAAAACGACATTCCGTTCGAAGGAAGCGGCACGGCGTCGTTACCGCGAACGGCGGAATCGAAACACACGGCGATATCATTATAAACGACGGCACAGATCCTTTATCTGAAGGCGCTTCCTCCGAAGGCGATCCTTCAACCGAAATTCCCGTTGTTATAGTTATAGACAGTGAAGACGGCGACGAGGGCGATATAATAATTACTGTTACCGAAGGCGGCACAATAGCTGAACCGAAGGCTCCTGAAAAAGACGGATACACGTTCGGCGGCTGGATTTCAGATCCCGAATGCACAATTCCGTACAGCCGCACTTTTGTCGGCAAAAAGGTATCGCAGAAACAAGATCACGTTACAATAATAAAAAGAACAGACATCCGTTTTCGGGTGTCTGTTCTTTCCTGTTTTTCTGCTTTCGTCTCTTTTTTCTTCACCGTCAACGCTTTTTCGCAATCTTTTGGTTGACACGGCGAAATAATTGTAGTATAATAAGGTATAAATTGTAAAATATAAGGTCATGGTCCGTTCAAAGGAGTATTTATGACAGATCTTAATAACTTTATCGTTCCCGCAGCAGCCGTTTTACTTCTTGTTCTTAATATTATCTCGTTTTCCGCGATGGCATCTGATAAGAGTTGCGCCAAAAAAGGCAAGCGCCGCGTTCCGGAAAAGGTCCTTTTCCTTTTTGCCGCATGCTTCGGCGGACTCGGAGGCGTTCTCGGAATGACTTTATGCAGGCATAAGACCCAGCATTGGTATTTCAAACTTTTCTTTCCGCTGTTTCTGATAATTCAGATCGCCGTTCTTGTTTTTTTATACCTTCATTTTAACGGCACGCTGTAACGGCAAAGCAGAGGAGGAATATGTCCTTTCGATCGCTGAAACGCATTGAAAACCCGTGAAAAACAATTATATAGCTATAATAACTGATTTAATAAAGGAGATATAAACATGAGTGAGGAAAATGTAAGGATACAGGACGATCTTTATCAGGCGGTCAACGGCGAATGGCTGAAAACTGCCGTAATTCCCGATGACAGACCAACCACCGGAGGCTTTTCTGACCTTGATCAGGACGTCGAAAAGATAATGATGGCAGATTTTAAAGCGTTTGCAGACGGTGAAAAGACTACGGATATCCCTGAAATGAAATATGCCGTTTCTCTTTACAAAAAAGTTCTCGATACCGAAAGAAGAAACAGAGAAGGCATTGCTCCCGCCCTTGCGATGCTCAAAAAAATCGAATCGGTAAAAACACCCGAAGATCTTAACCGCTGTGCGGCTTACTTTCTTTTGAACGATATAAATCTTCCTGTCCAGATCGGCGTTGAAGCTGATATGGAAGACGCTGAAAAGCATTCCGTTATCGTTCTTGGCCCTCAGATAATTCTTCCCGACACAACGTATTATTCAGAAGAAAACCCCGCAGGGGCTCAGCTTCTTGCCATTTACTCAAATATGGCGGCTGAAATCCTTAAATATACCGATCTTTCCGAAGAAGATCGGAAAAAGTATCTTGAAGATACTCTTGCGTTCGACGCTCTTGTTGCAAAGAAAGTAAAAAGTCAGGTCGAATGGTCCGAATACTATAAATGCCATAACCCGAGAAACATTGATGAAGTGGCGAAATGCGTCGCTCCCCTTGATATTAAAAAGATCCTTTCCGATCTTTACGGAGACAAGGCTCCCGAAACGCTTATAGTATATGATCCGAAAGCCATCGAAGAGATGAACGGATATTTCACCGCGGAAAACTTCAAAATGTATATCCACTGGGCATACGTTCAGGCGCTTATTTCAAGCACGGGATGCCTTTCCGAAGAGCTTGCATCTCTCGGCCGCACTTACAGACGGGCGCTTTCCGGCGTTACGGCTGACCCTGCAATGGAAAAACAGGCTTACAGAGTAGCATCGTCCGTTTATTCCGAACCTGTCGGCGTTTATTACGGCAGAACTTACTTTGGCGAAGTGGCAAAAAAGGATGTCGTCGATCTTGTTAAAAAGATCATCGAAACATACAAGATCCGCGTAAATAAAAACACTTTCCTTGCCGAATCAACGAAAAAACAGGCGATCAAAAAGCTTTCTGCCATCGAAATCAAAATGGGCTATCCAGATAATATAAAAGAATTCTGGTCAAAACTTGTTTTTGATGAAAACGATTCGTATTTTGATGCAATGCAGAAACTTTCTTCAATACGCAACAAAGAGGCGATCGACAAATTACTCAAGCCCGTTGACCGCACCGAATGGGCTATGCCTGGACATATGGTAAACGCCTGCTACAATCCTAACTGCAACGATATCACCTTCCCCGCAGCTATACTTCAGAAGCCTTTCTACTCACTTAAACAGAGCATCAGCGAAAACCTCGGCGGAATCGGTGCCGTTATCGGACATGAGATATCTCACGCATTCGATAACAACGGCGCAAAATTCGATGAACACGGCAATCTGAAGAACTGGTGGACTGAAGAGGATTTCAAGTCTTTCAACGACCTTACAAAAGACATGATCGTTCAGTTTGACGGAATTGAATACCACGGCGGAAAAGTTAACGGCGAGCTTGTTGTCAGTGAAAACATCGCAGATAACGGCGGTATGGGCGTCACACTTGAAATAATGCATACTCTTTCCTCTCCTGACTATCAGGCATATTTCAAAAACTGGGCTCGGGTATGGTGCATGAAGGCAAAAGAAGAGTATATTCAGCTTCTTCTTTCTGTAGACGTTCATTCTCCAAACGTTCTCAGAGCAAATATGCCTCCGAGAAACTTCGGCGAGTGGTATGAAGCTTTCGGTGTTACCGCAAACGATAAAATGTATATCGCACCCGAAAAACGAATCAATATCTGGTAAACAGTAAAAGCAGTTATGAATGAAATTCTCAATAACAAAAAAGTTGTTTTCTTTGACTTAGGCTATACAGTTTTGTATCCCGCATCTGGCGACTGGATGTTCACGGCAAAATTCAACAGCTTTGCATCAAAACGTCTTGAAGCGATAAACCCCGAGCGTATATCAGACGCTGTTAAGGAATGCACCGGAAAGCTGATGAAGCATCACCTTTGTCTTGACGAAAAAACAGAACTTGAAGAATTCACACATTTTTACACGGATCTTTCAGCCGCTCTCGAGCTTGGTCTTACGCATGAACAGATCGGCGAAATCGCATCGGACCACACCTTCAACACCGCTAATTATGTTCCTTATCCCGATGCCGTAAAAGTGCTTTCGGCACTGAAAAGCCGTTTTGCCCTCGGTGTGATTTCGGATACGTGGCCAAGCATCGTCAACAAACTTCGCGCTCACGATCTTCTTGACTTTTTCTCTTTCACAACCTTCAGCTTTTCTTTCGGTATCTGCAAACCCGAACCTGAAATGTTTCTCGACGCTCTGAGTAAATGCGGATGTGAGGCGAAAGACACCGTCTTTATAGACGATAATCCGGCAAATATTGCAGCTTCGGCAAAGTTCGGCATCACTCCCGTCCTTATCGCTGCAACGCCCGGCACGGATCACGATGTTCCGTTTTTGAAGATACACTCGCTGTCCGAGCTTCTGTGATTTTTTCTTTCTGTTCCGAAAAACAGATGTACCCCGAAAGGATTGCCCTATGAAAGTAACTTTTTTTGACTCGAAACCTTATGATATCGCCTCTTTTGAAAAGTATAATTCAATTGACGGCATGGAATTCAGGTTTTATGAAACAAAACTGAACGAAGATACCGTAAATCTTGCCGCCGGCAGCGATGCAGTCTGCGTCTTTGTAAACGATACCGTCAACGCCGCTGTGATAGACGCCCTTTATGCGAACGGAGTAAAACTGATTGCTCTCAGATCTGCCGGATACAATAATGTCGATATAAAACATGCATTCGGCAAAATCCACGTCGTTCACGTCCCTGCATATTCGCCTTATTCCGTCGCTGAACACGCTATGGCGCTTCTTCTGACGTCTGTCAGACGTATCCATAAAGCCTACAACCGCACAAGAGAGTTTAATTTTTCTCTCAACGGGCTTATAGGCTTCGATCTTCACGGTAAAACGGTCGGAGTTATCGGAACGGGCAAAATTGGCAGAATTTTTGCCGGCATATGCGGCGGCTTCGGTATGAAAGTGCTCGCTTATGACAAATTCCCATCCGATAATTCAGGCATGGAATATGTCCCCCTCGAAACTCTTTTTGAAAAGAGCGACGTGATCTCGCTTCACTGTCCGCTGACTGATGAAACAAGACATATGATCGATTCGAAAGCCATTGACAGCATGAAAAAAGGCGTTGTTATCGTTAACACGTCAAGGGGAGGGCTTATAGATGCCGAAGCACTTCTGGAAGGTATAAAACAGCGTAAGATCGGCGCTGCCTGTCTTGACGTTTATGAGGAGGAGGCGGATATTTTCTTTGAAGACCGCTCCGGTCACATTCTCGGTGACGATATCCTTGCCCGCCTTATTTCAATGCCGAACGTGATAGTAACGTCTCATCAGGCATATCTCACAGCAGAAGCTCTCGACAGTATTGCGCAGACAACCGTTGAAAACATCCGCTCATTTGTCAGAAGCGACGGCTATTGTGAAAACGAGCTTTGTTACCGCTGCGGCAATATTGAGCATTGCAAAAAAGAACGAATGCAAAAATGCTTTTAGTATAATGATAACAGGAGGAGATTAAATGAAACCGTACAGACTATTCAGCATTGTCCTTGCGCTTGTTATAGCGCTTTCCGCACTCACGGCGTGTTCCGCAATTCAGCCTGTTGTAAACACGAATGAACAGACGAATACGGATGATTCTCAGACCCAACAGAATACCGAAACCGTAGCGCAGCAGCCTCAGGAACCTGCGTCAGACGAAGTAACCATTGAGCCGCAAATCATCCTTGATGAAAACGGTATCAAAATCACGGCAAAAGAACTTGTGACAGATAGCATGTTCGGTCCCTGTCTCAAAATTCTTATTGAAAACGATTCGGAAGAGGACGTTGACGTAACCGTCAATACCGTATGCGTAAACGGATATGCGCTTTCAGCGTTTCTGTTTGATACGGTCCCTGTCGGTAAAAAGACGAATGATTCACTCTATCTTGATGAAGATGATCTTGCAATGTGCGGTATAACCGTGATCGCGGATATCGAACTCGATTTTAAAGTTTCAAAGAAAGACTCATGGGATGCTATATGCGAGACAGGTCCTGTTCGTATTGAAACTTCCGCTGCAGCAGGCTTTGTTTATAACTTTGATAATTCCGGAAATCAGGTCTATAACGACAACGGAATAGAAGTCGTAGAAAAAGGTATAAGACACGATGATTTCATCGGCGAATATATCCTTTTCTATATGTATAATTCCCTGAATAATCCCATCAATATTTCAGCCCACGATGTTTCCGTAAACGGATTTATGATAGACCCTCTGTTCTCATGCAACATTCCTGCAGGCAAGCACATGATTGAGAAACTGTATTTCTTTGACAGCGACCTTGAGGAAAACGATATAGAGCGCCTTGAAGACGTTGAGATCACGTTACGTATTTATGACCCCGAAACATGGGAGGATATCGCATATTCCGATCCTTTCCACGTTATCGCCGAATGAAATCCGTTTTGTCAGACCGCCTCTTTGCAGAGGCGGTCTTTTGTGCATTTTTTACAAACTTATTTTAATCTATTGACATTTCATATCAGTTATGTGTATAATATATTAAATCATAATGAAGAATAAGGAGCTGTTGAAATGTCCCGATTTATCAAGGTTGTTTCTCTTCTGATTATCATTGCCGCTGTTTTCTCCGCGTGCGGGACAGCTGAACCTGAAATGATACCGGAATACGAGTTTGAGGTTGCAGAAGGTGACCTCGGAGGATTCAGAGCCGTATTCGGCTGGTCTGCGGAAGAGGGCGAAAGTGTTTTAGGCTTCGTTACGGATACTGCTAATGCCGACTATGCCGCAAAACGGAAAAAGGAAGTGGAAGATGCGCTCAACTGTGTGATCGATATCTATTACAATACCGAGATCATCGGCATGCTGCGCGCGGGTGTAATGTCCGGGTCCCAGCCCTTTGATATTATGGAAGGCGACGGTTATCATCTCGTCTCTGACGTCCGCGCAGGCTACCTGACAGGACTGAAAGAGCTTCTTGATATAGAAAACACCGATAAATGGGGCACACCGAATATGCTGCAGTCCATGCTCTGGAACGATGATGTTTACGGCGTTGTTCCGTTTGCATGGCCCGAACTCGTCTACAGGATTCCAGGCCATCTTCTCGCAGTTAACGAAAACATTATAACTGCACTCGGTCAGACCGACCCTCGTGAATTTGTTGAAACAAACAGCTGGACATGGGATCTTTTTGAGGAAAAACTCGAAGAATATACTTTCGATGATGCCGGAACCACCATCTACGCACTGAGATGCCATCCTGCATATTTCTCAATAAACTTTTTCCTTTCAAGCGGCGTTGCCCTTTCCGCTTACGAAAACGGACAGGTCGTATGCGGTCTTTATACCGATATCGGCAGAGAAGCGATGCAGCGCGCTCAGGATATCTATCAGGTAACACATAAACACTGTTTCCATCCTCAGACAGACTCAACGGGTCACGATGAATTCATTCGAGGCGAAGCAGCCATGTATCTTACATGGACGTATGAGCTTACCACAGACACCAAATACATCATGTATAATATGGATAACGTCGGCGTTATTCCATTTCCGCAGGGCCCTCACGCCACACCGGGAAAATACCTTTCTTATCATGAAGGACTCGGCTTTGCTACCGGCATACCGGCAAATGCCAAGGACCCCGAGGCTTCTGCCGCTATCCTGTCACAGCTCTATGAACCGTTTGAGGAATATAAAACAAAAGATGATATCATCGACTATATGACGTATCAGGTCTTCCACGACAGACGCGATTTTGAAGTAATCGAAAACTCAGTCCGAAACACGGAATACGGCTTTTTTAAAGAAGGCGCCCGTAAGGCCCTCGAAAACGTTCTCGGCACTCACGATTCCATACCGCAGATACTTGATTCTCTTGAAAGCGTTTACGACAAGATAGTTGATGATTATATGGTCTATCATTACGAAGCAAGAATTGAAGTATACGGCGAATAATATAATAAAAAGAATATCAATGAAAAAAAGCTCCGAGCATATCGGAGCTTTTCAGCAATTAAAGAAAGGAGTAAAAAATATGAAAAAATCTGTAAAGAGATAATAATCTTTGTTTGTGATTGCATTATACTCCGAAAAACCCTTTTCGTCAACCCCGTTTTGCGTAAGTTGCATTTTTTACGGCGTAAGTTGCAAAAACAGACTGTAAAATACATAAAAGCCTTTCCGTTTTTCCCGGAAAGGCTTTGTTTATATGCAGTTTTTGAATAGGAGATTTGCGTACGTCTTTTGGTTTAAGCTTATTCTTTAAAGAGTTCCGCCTGCCGTGCCAGTCCCGAAAAATCAGTTTCCGTTTGAGCTTTTAAGACTTTCAATAAATTCAACGTTGGGTATAACTTCTTTGATGATCGTCTCGTTAACTCTTTCAGCCTGGCTTGAAAGTATTTCTGCGGACGACTTTCCGTTCGCTGTGGCTGTTGCTGCGTTGTTGAAGAAATCGTATATGCTTGTAACGGACTGATATGCCCAGCGCGTATTGCGGAAAAGACTCATTATAACGTCAAGATCTCTATCGTCAAAGAAAATATTTGACATATAATTTTTCAGGTCGTCTTCCGTTTCATATCCTTCAAACGGGTCGCAAAAACGGTCAATAACGGTTGCAGCGCATTTTTCTTCCAAAGTATTGTAAAGTATCATGAATGCTATGTTCTCATGGTAGGCGTTCGTCCATTCGCCGTATGTGCCGTGAGGACCGCAGGGCATCGGAACAACACCGAAATTATCAAGCTTGTAGCTCATAAATCTGATTATGTGGTCAACAGCTGTCTTAGACATTACAAGCTCGTCATTGAGCATTTTTGCAAGCATAGTCTCATGATCGTTAAACGTGATATAGTCTTTGTTATTCGCAAAGAGGCGAGAGCACCAGTCAAGCGTTTCGGCAACCTCAGGTGAATCTATGGCAGGAAGAACGGAGCCGTCATCCTGAATCGTATAATACTGCATTCCGTTCATCATTGCAAATTCCAGAAGTCCCCATGTTATATTCACGGCTGTCGCCTGAACGGATCCGTCGTCTATCTGATAGTCTGGAATGACCTTTTCAAATGTATCCCACGTCCATTCACCGTTTTCAACATAATCTCTCGGATCGACTCTTCCGTATCTTGAGATGAGATTTTCATTTACAACAAAAACGCCGAATGAGGTAACTATCTGCTTTCCGGGCCACATGATGGGTGATACGCTGTATACCGTGCCCTTGAAAAGTCCCGGTTCAAGCATGCCGTAGCCGCCGTATTTTGAAGAATCTGTATAGTCAAGGTAGTCGGTCATGGCATCGAGCGGGAAACAGAAGCCTGCTCTGACAAACGATTGCTGGCCGGAAGTGAAGAGAATATCTGCAACAAAAGAACCGCTTGCAAGCACGGGAACAATGCTGTCAAGTCTGATCGTTCCGTCAGTTTTGATTGTTATTTTGCAGTTGACATCGTTTTCGATCTCTTTTTTTCTTTGAAGCAGCATATCCTCCATTAAAGTTCCTGAAGGATAGGAAAAAAGGCTTGTCGCCGTGGTTTCGGCCATGTGGTTCTGCATTATCGTGCACTCAAATCCGCCGAAATCAATTTTTCCGCTGTCAAAACCGCTGTTGAAGTCAACAAGAAATTCCTCGTTGTCCGTTGCTGCGCATGAACATATCGCAAATGCAATAAGAATAACAATTAACATGCAAACAGTTCTTTTCATGGTCAACCTCCGTTATTGGTCTATGTATTATAATGTTATTTTGCCTCTCGTCGCCTGTTAGTTTCCTTTGTCTTGCTTTGAACGCATCTGTTGTTTTGCCTGTGATGACATAAATATTAAAAATTTATATCATAAATATATCACATTTTTCGGCAAAAGTCAATACGATTCTTATCAACTGTTGATTTTTACTGCAGATCATCCGATTATGAACCATTGACAAATTCAGGAATCTGTAATATACTGAAAAAACAATTACGGTCAACGATCAAAAAGGCAGCATCAAAACGCTGTTTGTCAGAAATGAGGGCGTTATGGATTACTCTTCATCATTTGATACGATTGCGGGAGATAATATCATTCTCAGAAAAGCAAGAGAGAACGATTCGAAATCGATGCTTCTGCATGTGTGGAGCGACGAAGATGTTTACAGATGGATGCTTTTTGCACCGACTTTTTCAGATGAAGAAGCTCTTGACAGATGCAAAAGAAGCATTTCCTTTCAGAAGGATCGTTTTGCATGGTTTATATCCTTGAAAGATACCGACGAAGCGATCGGTCTTTGCTCTATGAGGCAGACAGAAAACGGACACTGGGAGGAATGCGGGATATGCATCGGAAAAGCATTTCAGGGGAGGGGGTACGGAAAAGAGGCAGCTTCCCTCATGCTTGATCTTGCGTTTTACCGCCTTTGCGCAAATGATTTTCGCTACAGCTATTTTTATGATAATATAAGATCAAAAAAAATTGCCGATTATTTCGGCTTTGTTTGCGACAGGGAAGAAATCGTCGTCAGACCGTGGGACGGCGCTGAAAAGAGAATCGTTTCATGTGTCCTTTCGAAAGAAAAATACTTTGCGATGAATCAGTAACTTTTACTGACTCATAAACAGACCGGCGCACGCAAAAAACGCACGCCGGTCTTTTCATTTTCAGCTTTTAAGTGAATGTTACATCCTATTAAAGCACTTCATTGGGCTCTTTACAGCCGCAAATCGGTGCAGTGAGAAGAAAAAGTTTGATTTTCACGGTTTTTCATGTTTTCTTCTCGTTTTTAAGAAGATAAGCGATACACGACCTTTATCAGCCGAATATTTCTTCGGCGGTAGATTCCATATTTACAACGTATTTCAGCCTGTTATCCTCGTCTGAATTTGCAAATGATTCGAGGCTTTCCTGCATACTCTTATTTCCTTTGATATTGATATATACGTCAGTTATGCCCTCATGTCTGTAATTGTAAAGAATAGTGTGGTACATTTTCATGAAGTTTGTAACGTCTCTGTCGTCAAAGAAATACTGCTTTCTGAGATAGTCAAATTCGTCTTCTTCTGTTTCATAACCTGGGAGCGGATCATAGATAGCGTTAAGTATTACTGCAGACATCGTCGGGTCTTTGCATATAGCCGGTATCGAGGTTATGCATCTTGTTGCTGTAATCGTCGAACCCGTGCTGTCCGCGTTTCCGTTAGGACCGTGAGGGAAAGGAACAACGCCGAAGTTTTCCATTTTGTATACTATCGAATTTTCCGCGCCGCAAAGGTCTGTGCCGTCCATAAGGGTAAGAACCGATTTTCCGTCAAGGAAGTTCTGGAGCATGGCTGTCCAGTTGTTTGTGAGGTCTATGGTAACAAAAGTTGAATACTCTCCAAACGTCCAGTTCCATGCGGTCTGCATTGCTTCAAACGTTATGGGGGAGTGGAGACTGAGCTGATAATCGCCTTTTTCGTCCTTATAAATGATTCCTTCTCCGTTTGTCGGATGCATCGTTCTGAAAAGCCAGTGCACAGTCGTTTCAAGAGCCTTGACCTCATCGCCCGCATCGTTTATATGGTTGTAAACAGGCATGAGTTCCTCAAGCTTTCTCCACGTCCATTCATCTTTCTCAACAAATTCTCTCGGGTCTGTCTGGCTCAGACGGCTTATCAATGTTTCGTTTACAACAACTGCGCCGTCTATCGAGCGATATTTCAGCATCGGCCATGCTGCGGGAAGAACGCCGTAAAGTCCGCCGTCCCAGCATACGGGCTTAAGATATTCTTTATTTCCCCATTTTGCCGAGTTCGTATAATCAAGGTAATCGCCTAAGTATGTAAAATCATAAAAATAACCGGCTCTTGCAAGACTTACCATTGCGTTTGTCGCTGTCTGAACGGCATCGTATGGCACTAAACCTGTTACTGATGTGGTCGTTATCAGGTTGTTTATATCGTTACCGGACGTGTTGACTGAGATTTTTACATTGTATTTGTTTTCAACTTCTCTGACCCTTTCAAGGGCAAGGTCTGCAAAAGCGGTATTGACAACGTATCCGAAATACTCTTCGCCTGTGGAATGTTCCCCGTTCCGCTGAACGAAAACAAATTCCTGTCCCTGATAGTCGATATCACCGAGGTCAGTTTCATAACTCGGCACTGCTTCCTCTGCCTGCTGACTGCAGCAGCAAAGAGAGAAAACGATACAGACTGTAAACAGCAATGAAATCACTTTTTTCATGGTAAGGTTCCTTTCTTATTTCTGATTTTCCATTATTATTATATATTATCGCCTATAATTTGTCAATAGTTTTTCGGAAATAATTATAAATTTGCTTATTAAAACCCTGCTTTTGTTTAGTTTCAGTTTATTTTATGCCTGTATTCTTAACTTTATTTGATGATTATATTATGAAAAGCGGTGCAGACAAATGAGTAAAAAGAACCTTAAAATCACCCTCGGAAAATCACTCTACTATATTGTTCTTCTGAGCTTTATCCTGCCTATCGGATACCTTGTTTTCAGAATCATATCGTCTGAAAACGCAGAAGGAGCAACGACGCTGCACTCAAGGGCTGATTACGTTCTGATGCTTGTTGAATGTGTCCTCGGAGTACTCGTTATTCATATTCCGTCGATCCTTGCACGCCGCTTTCGTTTTGAACTGCCGGCCGTTCTGTATATCCTTTATATAATCTTCCTTTATTGCGCCATTTTTCTCGGTGAGGTAAGAAGCTTTTACTACCTCGTTCCTCATTGGGATGATTTTCTTCATCTTTTCAGCAGTATGATGACCGGTTTCTTTGCCTTTATGGTCGTAACGATACTCAATCATGACGAAAAACTCGTTTTCACGCTTTCTCCTGTTTTCGTCGCTCTGTTCGCCTTTACTTTTTCGGTCTCTATAGGCGCCCTCTGGGAAATATATGAATATGCAGGAGACGGAATACTCGGAATCAATATGCAGAAATATATGAACGCCGGAGGCGAATCGCTTATCGGACACGCTGCTCTCACAGATACTATGGAAGACATAATTATCGATATGCTGGGCGCATTTATATCTGCTGTTGCAGGGTACATTTCAATTAAAAACAGCAAACGCTGGCTTGTTCCCATACTGAAAGACGTCGTCATCGCAGACAATAACGAAACGGCACCAGAGATTGACCCGGTATAGTCAAATATGCCGATACATATCGAAACTCCTCTTTATCTTTAAGGTAAAGAGGAGTTTTGCAATTTATTGCTTTATCATGGATCATAATAAATCAGTTAACTTTTTTCCGTAAAAGAAATCGTGAACAATGCCGTCAAATTCCGTCCACATCGGCAGGGTAAGACACGCTTCTCTTCTTGGGCAAACGTTTTTCTCTCCGGCAAGGCATGCTACGGATGAAAGCGGACCTTCAGTTATTTCAAGTATTTCGCCTACGGAATACTCGTCCGGTTTTTTTATCAGTTTATATCCGCCGCCTTTCCCGCTTGCAGCGGCAATCAGTCCGCCAACAACCATATCCTTTACAATTATCTCAAGATATTTTTTCGATATTTCCTGACGTTCGGCAATAGATTTTAGCGGAATATACTCTCCAGTATCGTTCTGTGCAAGGTCTATCATAACGCGTATGGCATATCTGCCGCGTGTAGAGATCATTTTCCCATCCTTCTTTCTTTTTTTTATTATACCACAAAGCAGGCATGAAAGTCAATAGAAAAAAAATAATTTACCTATTGACAAAGTAGGGAAATAGGTGTATAATATGCTCCAGATTGCATCGAGAGGAGAAAACAATGATTTACGCGGATAATGCAGCAACAACGCAAATGTATCCGGAGGCGCTTAAAACAATGTCAGACTCTGCCCGGGAGTTCTGGGGAAACCCTTCAAGTCTTTATTCTCACGGACAGAATGCAAAGGATCTTATTGAGAAATCAAGGGAGGAGATCGCCGCAGTGATCGGTGCACAGCCCTCAGAGATATATTTTACTTCCGGAGGCACTGAATCCGATAATCAGGCATTGTTGTCTGCCGCATACGAAGGAAAACGAAAAGGACGAATGCATATAGTTTCCACGGCGTTTGAGCACCATGCAGTCCTTCACACGCTTGAAAAGCTCAAAAAAGAGGGTTTTGAGATAACGCTTCTTGACGTACATGAAAACGGAATTACAGTCCCATCGGAGGTCGAGTCGGCTATACGCAGCGACACGTGTCTTGTCTCCGTCATGTATGCAAACAACGAGATCGGAACCGTTCAGCCGATTGCAGAAATAGGCAGGATCTGCAAAAACAGGAACGTTCCTTTTCATACCGATGCCGTGCAGGCTGTGGGACATATAAATATAGATGTCGTAAAAGACAATATAGATTATCTTTCCGCTTCGGCGCATAAATTCCACGGACCGAAGGGAGCGGGCTTTCTGTATGCAAGAAAAGGATCAAAACTTGAAAATCTTATAAACGGGGGAGCTCAGGAGCGTGGAAAGCGCGCGGGAACGGAAAATATTCCCTGTATAGCGGCAATGGCTAAGGCTTTGAAAATATCAAGCGATAAAATCGCTGAAAACGCCGCAGTTACCTCAAAAATGAGAGACAGACTCATCGCAGGGCTATCCGAGATACCCCATTCCGCATTGAACGGCGACGCAGATCGAAGGCTTCCGGGAAACGTAAGCTTTTGTTTTGAAGGCATAGAGGGCGAATCATTACTTCTCTTGCTTGACGATAAAGGGATTTGTGCATCTTCCGGTTCCGCCTGTACCTCCGGTTCGCTCGATCCCAGTCACGTACTTCTGGCGATAGGCAGGGTCCACGATGTTGCGCACGGCTCGCTTCGTCTCAGTATCGGTGAGGATATAACGACGGATGAAGTTGACTATATCATCCGTTCGGTAAAACAGGTCGTCGGCTATCTGCGCGGCTTTTCACCGATATGGCGAGACCTTGTTTCCGGCAAAAAAGAATTTATACTGTGAGGAGAATATAAAATGGCTTTATACAGCGAAAAAGTAATAGATCATTTCCGCAACCCGAGAAACGTCGGTGTAATAGAAGACGCAAATGCCGTCGGTGAAGTCGGAAATGCGAAATGCGGAGATATAATGAAAATGTATCTGAAAATCGAGAACGGTATAGTGAAGGACGTCAAGTTTGAAACGTTCGGATGCGGCAGCGCGATAGCATCAAGTTCCATGGCTTCCGAGCTTATCAAAGGCAAACCCGTCAGCGAGGTGAAAAAACTCACCAATAAGGCTGTCGCCGAAGCACTTGACGGTCTTCCTGCTCACAAAATGCATTGCAGCGTTCTTGCCGAAGAGGCTGTCAATGCGGCGCTTGAAGACTATTCAAAAAAGACAGGAATCGAAATATGACATTTTGATGAATCCCTTGACATCTCTTTTAAATATTGATATAATGACACAAATTATAATGAGTTTATATTCTCATTTCAATATTGTGCCATGAAAGAATTCATCCTATATGATATTAATGAAATGAGGATCAGAACATGAAAGATTATAAATTTGAAACCCTGCAACTTCACGTAGGTCAGGAACAGGCGGATCCTGCAACGGATTCACGCGCCGTTCCGATATATCAGACAACGTCCTACGTTTTTCATAACAGCAAGCATGCGGCAGACCGTTTCGGACTTGCCGACGCAGGCAATATTTACGGCAGGCTCACCAATTCAACTCAGGAAGTCCTCGAAAAAAGGATCGCGGCTCTTGAGGGAGGAAGCGCCGCACTTGCTCTTTCATCAGGCGCTGCGGCAATTACATATACTATCGAGGCTCTTGCAGCCAACGGCGGTCATATAGTAGCTCAAAAGACGATCTACGGCGGCAGCTATAACCTTCTTGCGCATACGCTGCCGCAGTACGGAATAAAAACATCTTTTGTCAATATACATGATCTTAAAGAGGTTGAGTCCGCCATCACTGACGACACAAGGGCGATATTCCTTGAAACTCTCGGCAATCCGAACAGCGATATCCCCGATATCGACGCGGTTGCAGCAATCGCCCATAAGCACGGTGTCCCCGTTGTGATCGACAACACCTTCGGCACTCCGTATCTTATCAGACCGATAGAACACGGCGCGGATATAGTCGTTCATTCCGCAACCAAATTCATCGGCGGACACGGAACAACGCTCGGCGGCATAATCGTTGAATCCGGCAAATTTAACTGGAAGGCAAGCGGAAAGTATCCGAATATAGCTGATCCGAACCCAAGCTATCACGGCGTTTCCTTCTATGATGCAGTGGGACCTGCGGCATTTGTTACGTTTATTCGCGCCATTCTTCTTCGCGATACAGGTGCGGCAATATCTCCGTTCAACGCGTTTCTCCTACTTCAGGGCGTTGAAACACTGTCGCTGAGGCTTGAAAGACATGCCGAAAATACAAAAAAGGTCGTTGAATATCTCAGCAGCCACCGCAAGGTCGAAAAGGTCAACCATCCGTCTCTTGAAAATCATCCCGATCATGCTCTTTATGAGAAATATTTTCCGAACGGCGGCGGATCGATATTCACGTTCGATATAAAAGGCGGACGCGAGGAGGCATGGAGGTTTATCGACAATCTCAAAATATTCTCCCTGCTTGCAAACGTTGCGGACGTAAAGAGCCTCGTAATACACCCTGCATCCACAACGCATTCCCAGCTTTCCGATAAAGAACTTGCCGAACAGAATATAGGCCAGAACACGATACGTCTTTCGATCGGTACAGAGCATATCGACGATATCATCGCCGACCTCGAAAACGGATTCAACGCCATATGAAATCGGAGGAAAAACAAATGTCACAGATATATAAGGGAATACTTGGACTTATCGGCAAAACACCGATAGTTGAAACGGTAAATCTCGAAAAAATACTTGATCTTAAAGCTAAGATCCTTGTCAAACTTGAGTATTTCAATCCCGCGGGCAGCGTTAAAGACCGCATTGCAAAAGCTATGATAGACGATGCTGAGAGCAAAGGCCTTCTTAAACCGGGATCCGTAATAATTGAACCGACATCCGGCAATACCGGGATCGGTCTTGCATCCATAGGCGCTGCAAAGGGCTACAGAGTAATTCTTACAATGCCGGAAACCATGAGCGTTGAAAGACGAAATATACTCAAAGCTTACGGAGCAGAGGTCGTTTTGACCGAAGGTGCAAAGGGAATGAAAGGCGCTATACAGAAAGCCGAGGAACTTGCGTCGGAAATACCCGATAGTTTCATTCCCGGTCAGTTTGTCAATCCCGCAAATCCTGCAGTCCATAAATCAACTACCGGTCCTGAGATCTGGAACGACACAGACGGCAATATCGATATATTCGTTGCAGGCGTAGGAACGGGCGGAACTTTGACCGGAGCAGGGGAATACCTTAAAGAGAAAAATCCTGATATCCGCATCGTAGCCGTAGAACCGGATGATTCTCCCGTTCTTTCTGAAGGCAGAGCGGGCGCGCATAAAATTCAGGGCATCGGCGCGGGCTTTGTTCCCGACGTGCTTAATACGAAAATATATGATGAGGTAATCAGAGTTGCAAACACTGACGCATTTGATACCTCAAAGCTCCTTGCTAAAAAAGAAGGAATCTCCGTCGGTATTTCTTCCGGCGCTGCCCTTTATGCCGCCGTCACCCTTGCAAAAAGGCCCGAAAACAAAAATAAAACGATAGTTGCTCTTCTGCCTGACAGCGGAGACAGATATTATTCCACGGCGCTGTTTGCCGACTGATACTTTCCTGAACGCTTCCCGGAGAGACGCATTATGTCATCAGAACTCCTGCAAAAACTCAATAATAATCTGAAAGATTCGAATCTGTTCCCTTCATCTGAAGGTAAGGGTTTTCCTGATAAAGAGAAGATATGCACCTTGATAAACGGCACTCTTTCTCTTCTTTTCCCCGGCTATTTCGGCTCTGAAACCGTATCAGACCCCGAAACCGTTGAGAAGACTGTTTTCGAAATTCTTGCCGAGCAGATATGCCGCGCATTCTCAACTGTCGGTAAAACATGTTCATCTTCCGAAGTAGCTGCAGGCAGATTTATGCAGTGTCTGCCCGAACTTCAGAAAACGCTTCTTACGGATGTTGAAGCCCTGTATGTCGGCGATCCCGCGGCAAAATCGCGCGGTGAAGTCCTTTTATGTTATCCGGGTTTTTTTGCCGTCGCGGTATACAGAATGGCACATGAGCTATATAAAATGCATATTCCGCTCATCCCCAGAATAATGACGGAATATGCTCACGGAAAAACAGGCATAGATATCCACCCCGGAGCAACGGTAGGGGAATACTTTTTTATCGACCACGGCACGGGTATAGTTATAGGCGAAACTGCAGTCATAGGCGACCATGTCAGGCTTTATCAGGGCGTTACTCTCGGCGCGAAAAGCTTTGAGAAAGATAAAAACGGGAACCCCGTGAAAAATCTGAAAAGACATCCCAATATAGGCAGCAACGTTATTATTTACGCCAATGCCACGATACTCGGAGGCAACACTTATATAGGCGATAACAGTATAATCGGCGCAAGCACGTGGATCGTAAATTCCGTCCCTGCCGGCAGCACTGTTATCTATTCTTCCAAATCGGAAAAAATACTCGAGCTATGGGGCGACAACGGTTCGGGTATATAAACGGCAGTCACTTATTTAGTTAACCATAATGTATTATTTACACCGTAAAAGGAGACAATTATGAACACTATGACATCAAAAGAACGTATTGATGCAGTTCTCAGCGGAAAACCTGTTGACAGAACCCCTTTTGCTCTCGTTGACGGCGGTGCATGGATCGCAAAAACCGAAAACATTTCATACCGCACCCTGTACGGAATGCCGGACGGAGGCGCTTCGCTCATAGCGAAATGGACAGACGATATCGAAACGGATATCATCAGTGCAGTATCAGGCGTTTTTACAGCATGTCTTAATGCTTTCGGTTCGCCTATACATATCGATGATATCGGCAGCCCCGTAAACGCCGGTCCTGCGCTTAAAGACCCGGAAAACGAGATACCTCTTCTTGATAAAAGCACAATCAGAGATAAACTTCTTGCAAACGAGTTCGTCCAAAACATGCTCACGCAGACAAGAAACGTCAAAAAACTTGTCGGAGACAGAAAATATCTTCTCGGGGATATAGCCGCTCCTTTCACGATGGCATCCGTCCTTGTCGGAACCCAGGATTTCATAATGCTTATGGCTGATGAACCTGAACTCGTTGAACAGCTTATGGACTTCACTACGGAAATAAGCGCAGAGATGTTCCGTTTGCTTTGTGAAAACGGATGCGATATCGCTATGCCGGCAGACCCTGTCGCAAGCGGAAATCTCATAAGCCAGGGAATGTATGAAGAATGGGCTCTTCCCGCTCTTGTTAACCTTAAAAACAAGATCACAGATTATAAATATTTCATGGCTCATGTCTGCGGCGCATCGGGCGCTCGCATTCAGAGCCTTCGTGATTCCGGAGTCCTTGCTTTCTCCTGCGATTACCTTGTCGATCTTGATACCGCTCTTACCGATGCAGACGGTAAAATGGCTATAATGGGTAACCTTAATCCTGCAGGAGCTCTGCTTGCAGGAACTCCCGACGAAGTATACGCAGAGGCATGCGAGAGAATAAAAACCGCAAACGGCAGACCTTTCATTCTTGCCCCCGGCTGCGATATGGGCTGCGATACGCCGTATGAAAACGTTAAAATGTTTATAAAGGCGTGCAAGGATCTTGCCTGAATAATAAAAATAAAGTCTCCCGTGATATTTCCGTATCATGGGAGTTTTTTTATTTGATAATTCTGACTTGTTTTTTAAAGCACTATATCAAGAACTGTAAGCGTTGCAAGCACCGTAGGCAGTGATACAGCCGCTCCGTATTTTACAAAATCACGAAAACCGAATCTGACGTTCTGAAATTTCAGTATCGACGACCACATTATTCCTGCAAGTGCTCCTACGGGTGTAAGAAACGCGCCTAAATTAGACCCAACCACAGAGGCGTATATCGCCCTTGTCTTGTCAGCTCCGCTCAGCGGTTCTGCTATCGAGCTGAAAAGAACGCTCATGGGAATATTGTTGATTATGTTTGCCGAAGCAAACGATGTAAGACCGAAGGAGAAGACCTCATCGCCCTTTGATATGATTTCGTCGATCTTATCCGTGACCCCGTTTTCCGAAAGGGAGAGTATCATTACAAACATAGAAAGCACAAACGGTATAAGCTGCCATGGCGAGCGCTTTATGCAGTCTATAAGCTCAACAGGCTTCCTTTTTCTTATCAGCGACACCGCAATGACCCATATTGCGAGGCTGACTGCAAAGCCGAGGGAGATATAATACATTTCAACGTGTATATACGAACTGATCGCAAGAAGGACCGTACACAGTCCCAGATGTATGATCCCTATGCTGAGAAGCGTCTTATCCCGGATCTTTGCAAGGGCTTTAGTCGGAACGATCGGCTGAGAAAGCTGTTTTCTGAATATAAGAAACAGAACGGCGAAGGATACGGCTCCCGCGGTAACCGTGGGAAGGATCATATTAATGAAATAGTCCATAAATCCTATGCCGTTAGCGGTCGCAAGATAAATGTTCGTGGGATTTCCTATTATAAGCGCCATGCTCCATGTATTCGCCGCTATAAATTCTGCAAAAAGATACGGTATGGGGCTTATCGATGCGTTTTTGGCAAAATAACATATAAAAGGAGTGAATGTCAGAATTATTATATCGTTTGATGTGAATACCGTAAGCACCGACACTGTGACGTATAAATACATAAACAGAGCATGCTGGCTTTTCCCTGCTTTTTCAAGCGTTATTGAAGCAAGATACGAAAAGAACCCCGCTTCGTCGAGAAAAACGGATAAAACCGTCATCGAAATAAACAGGATAAGGATCTTGATAGGGTTTATTGCCGTGTCCGCCGTAAGCGCTTTTCCTACGTCGGCAATATCTGCGGTATGAGTCAAAAGAATAACGCCTGCTCCTGCAAGAGTTACTATCCAGTATGTTCCTATTTCATGTCCTTTTACGGTTATTTTCGGAAAAAACAGTATCGAGGCGATCATCAGCGTGCATGTTATTGCGCAGATCATGATCGAAGCAGCCATTTCGCTCCTCCTTTTGGAACGTTAAATTATTATGATTTATCAGCTTTGATGAATTTGTTTTTATCTGAACGCACAATTGTGTATTATATTATATTTTTTAACGATTGTCAATAGAAATCACATTTTTTTTGATTGTTAATAATAATAAACCATATTTATCCAAATACTGAAGATCAAAATAATTGTAAGCGTTCTTTTTTACGGGTCAAAAAACCGAACAGGTCTTGATTTTTGATGTTTTATATTGTATAATAAAAGAATACTATGAGCGTTGACGCAGGGGGAGGGCAGAAAATGAGAATTTCCGATCTGACGGAGTATGCGGCTGAAAAATATCATATTTCGGAAGAGCATAAATGGTCGGATTTCCCGGGCTTTTCCGTTCTTTGCCACCCTGAAACGGGCAAATGGGTCGCGTTGGTCATACGCCAGTGGAACGAAGACCTTGGAGAAGAAATCGAAAGATGCGATATCAAATACAGCGGCGCAGCTCCCGCATGCTCTTATCTGTCTGCACCTTTTCGCATGCATGCAGGTCGTTGGATAGGGGTCGTTTTCAATGAAACTACCGATCCCGACGTTATATTCTCCATTTTTGACCGCGCTGTTGCCGAAGGCGCCCCAAGTGGCTTTAAAATCACTCTTGCATCTCAGCTTCTCACTGAAAAATTACGATACAGCGACACCGCAATACCATTCTCTGACGCAAAATCAATCCCTTCTGCCGATCCTGCACCGCTGCGGATCCGCGAGATGCGAAGACTATACGAATACGGCAGAGAATCTCTTGAGTCAAAGGCAAGAAATTTCTATAATCAAGCCTTGTTTATGTACGATTTTGAAGACGATTATGAGTGGACGGGAGATTTTAACTGCTATTTCCCTACGTATCACGATCTTACAACAAATCAGCTTCGCGGATATTTCTCATGGCGCAGTCAGGTAAGAAAAGGAGTATTCCGTCCTATCCCGGTTTCAGCTGCTTATATCTATATTTATGAGCTTATCAACGGTATCGGCGCTGATTCGCCGGAAGATGCGGTATCCAAACTCAGAGCATTTGAAAAAGGCTATATCGATGCAGGATTCGGCAATCCGCGAATGCGTGTAAACCTTCGCAGCTGGACGCTTGATTATATCATCATAAACGGACTTCCGAAAGAGCTTGCGATTGAAACTTTCGATTCCGATACGGTTAATAGAGACGCTGCTCTTTCAGTTCTTAAAAATCCCTCTGCGTACTCCGATAATGATGTCTTTGACGCTCTTTGCGCGATCGGCGGGAAAAAGACGTCATCATCGCCCGTTGTCACCGTATACCAGGAGAGGGGCAAACGCCTGTTTGCAGAATCGTGGCGCGCCGCTTCGGAATATAAAAGAGACGAAAAAACTCTTTTCCGTCTTTGCTTCGGCAAAAAAACGACTTGTCGATGGCTTCCGCTTGCCAATGCGGTCTATTATAATAAAAACAAAAACGGAAACACCGACTATATTATAAATGATGCAAGATATTACCGTTGCCGCAACGGCGAATGGTCTGTAACGTCATACTCAAAGGCATTGTTTGATCGCGAGCTGCTTTCCTCATTTCTCCGCGAAACAGATGCGCTTTTGCGCCGCTATCTTAAAACCGGCAGATACCTCAAAGAAGATGCGGCTGCGGAGTGGGCGATACCTTTCGTTAACGGCGTTATCAAACAGGATCAAACGGAAATCATAGAAGCGTCAAGACAGATAATTTCCATCGATCTGTCAGGTCTTGATAAGATCCGGACCGATGCAATGATAACAAGAGACAGCCTTTTGACTGACGAGGAAATCGAAGAAGAGACAGAATACACGCAGAGCGAGAGTTCAATCAACGATTCGTCACTTCCGCTTGATTCCGTACAGGTACAAATTCTCAAAGCGCTTATTAAGGGAGAAGATGCCGATCCGATCATAAAAGATGCCCGTCTTATGCCTTCAATAGCTGCTGATTTTATAAATGAGTCGCTGTTTGACGAAATAGGGGACTCAGTTGTAATTTGCGAAAACAATAAACTGTCCGTTGTTGAAGATTATATTGAAGATTTAGAGCGTTTGCTCGGAGGATGTAATAATGACTGATCAGAAAAGAGCGCCCAAACGCATTGCTCAGGCGGTGCTCAATTCGCTTAAAGGCGGCGTTGTGCCCCGTATAGGTCTGCCGTATATAACGGTAGGAAGAAAAAATGAGATAGAGGCTCTTCTTCACGATATCGATATCATTTCCGACGGGGGAGCGTCGTTCCGCTTTATTGTCGGCAGATACGGCAGCGGCAAAAGTTTTCTTCTGCAAACGATACGCAACTATGCGATGGAACGCGGTTTTATCGTTGCCGATGCCGACCTCTCTCCCGAAAGACGTCTGCAGGGCACAAAAGGACAGGGAATAGCAACTTACCGTGAGCTGATATCGAATCTGTCAACAAAAACCAGGCCCGAAGGAGGCGCACTGACGCTCGTGCTCGACCGCTGGATAAGCGCGGTCCAGAGCGAAGCGATCCGGGAAACAGGCTTATCGCCGGACGATCCGCTTCTTGCTTCGGCAACCGATAAAAAGATACTTGCCGTTACCTCTTCCGTAAGTGAGCTTGTTCACGGTTTTGAGTTTGCCAGACTTCTTTCCGCCTATTACCGCGCATATGTTGAGGGCGATGACGATAAAAAAGCGAATGTCGTTCGCTGGTTTCGCGGTGAGTATACGCTGAAAAGCGAAGCAAAAGCGGAGCTTGGCGTCAATATGATCATTACCGACGATGACTGGTACGATTATCTGAAGCTCTTTGCATCGTTTTTCAGAATGGCGGGATATGCAGGTATGTTTATAATGATAGACGAGCTTGTAAACATTTATAAAATACCTAATTCCGTTACAAGACAGTATAATTACGAAAAACTTCTTTCAATGTATAACGATACTCTTCAGGGCAAGGCGAAATATCTCGGTATCCTCATGGGCTCCACGCCTCAGGCGTTGGAAGACAAGCGCCGCGGAGTATACAGCTACGAGGCCCTTCGCTCACGTCTCGCTGAAGGACGTTTTTCAAAACCGGGCTCAAGAGATCTGCTTGCTCCCGTTATAAGACTTGAACCTCTTACCGCAGAAGAAATGCTTGTATTATGCGAAAAACTATCGGAAATGCACGCCGACCTTTATGGGTATGAGCGTAAGATCAGCACGGATGATCTTGTTACTTTTATCAGGATCGAATACTCACGCATAGGCGCGGACATAAACATAACGCCACGTGAAGTTATACGTGATTTTATCGAACTTCTTGATATTTTATATCAGCATCCCGAAACAGACGTCGCGTCACTGCTTAATTCAGATGAGTTCAGTTATGCCGGCTCGGAAGCCGTTTCTGACGATGCCGACCCCGGATACGTGGAGTTTACCTTATGAATGTATTCGAAAGATATGCACCCTTTATTCAGGACTATATATACCGCTCCGGATGGCAGAGCCTTCGTGCCGTTCAGAATGCTGCCGGAGACGCCATATTCGGAACAGATAAAAACGTCCTTCTTACCGCTTCAACAGCATCAGGTAAAACAGAGGCTGCTTTTTTCCCGATCCTTACGTTGCTTGACGAAGATCCGCTGAGATCCGTCGGCGTGCTCTATATCGCCCCGCTCAAAGCGCTTATCAACGATCAGTTCGGCCGTCTGACTGAGCTTTGCGAAGAACAGGGCATCCCCGTAACAAGATGGCACGGAGATGCGAATCAGACAGCCAAACGAAAACTTATCAAAAAACCGGCGGGCATACTTCAGATCACGCCCGAGTCTCTGGAATCACTGTTGATAAACAAGCATATGGAAATTCCGTCTCTTTTCGGTGATCTGCGGTTCATAGTTATTGATGAGATCCATTCGTTGCTCCGTGCAGACAGGGGGTTGCAGACGTTTTGCCTTATCGAGCGTCTTTGCGCCGCAGCAGGATGCGATCCTCGAAGAATAGGCCTTTCCGCAACGATAGGTAATCCGGAGCTTGCGGGCAGATTTCTCGCCGCCGGCAGCAAAAAAGAAACCGTCATCCCGAAATTCGACGGCGGCAAAGAGGTCTGGCGTATTTCCATGGAGCATTTTTACAATTCGGCTCCTCAGGCGGATGAAGGAAAAACTATCAACGCTCCTTCACCTCACATTGAAAATCCTACAGATACGGCTCCCGCTGCCGCAGATCCGGGTATCGGATATATATTTGAGCATACAAAAGGGAAAAAATGTCTTGTCTTTACAAATTCGCGCGAAGAATGCGAATCGGTTTGTCAGCAGCTAAGACAGTATTGCGAGGCGAACAGAGAGCCGGACAGATTTCTTATCCATCACGGCAATCTTTCCGCTTCATACCGTGAAAGTGCGGAAGAGGAAATGAAAGACGACGATTCTCTCATGTCCGTCTGCGCCACCGCAACGCTCGAACTGGGTATAGACGTCGGAAAGCTTGAACGGGCATTTCAGATCGATGCTCCGTTTACTGTTTCAGGCTTCCTTCAGCGTCTGGGCAGAACAGGACGACGGGGCGATCCCGCCGAAATGTGGTTCGTGATGCGTGAAGATCATATGGAAGCACGCGCGATGCTTCCCGACAGCATCCCATGGTATCTTATTCAGGGAATAGCGCTCATACAGCTGTATATCGAGGAGAGATTTGTCGAACCTCCCCGTATGTTCAGAATGCCTTTCAGCCTTCTTTATCATCAGACTATGAGCACGCTTGCGTCTTACGGCGAAATGACGCCGGCAGAGCTCGCATCCCGCGTTCTGACGCTTTCTGCGTTCAGCAATATAACTGCAGAAGATTATAAAACCCTGCTTTTGCACCTTATTGAATCTGACCATATAAACCGAACGGAGAACGGTGGACTGATCGTCGGACTGACCGGTGAACGGATCGTAAATAACTATAAATTCTATGCCGTTTTCCGAGAAAATACCGAGTATACCGTCCGCTCCGGATCCGAACAGCTCGGAACTATCGTAAAACCGCCGCCTGTAGGTGATAAGATCGCCATAGCGGGCCGTGTCTGGGTAGTGGAGGAGGTAGACCACAAACGCCGCGAAGTATTCTGTACCCTTGTAAAAGGAAATATCCCCGCATATTTTGGTGACGTTGCAGGCGATATAAATACGCGTATTTTAGAGCGTATGTATGCGGTGCTTAATGAAAACAGACAGTATCCGTATCTCATGCCTCACGCGATATGCCGTCTTGCCGATGCAAGAGAAACATTTGGTAAATCGCATATGGCGGACCGTCCGCTGATCTGTCTCGGCGGAAACATGTGGGCGCTTTTCCCGTGGGTAGGCACGTATGCGTTTCTTGCGATGGAGCGTTTCCTCAAGATACGTTGCGGTAAAAGGCTCGGTCTCAAGGGACTTCAGTCGTCTCGTCCGTATTATATGCAGTTTACAATGCAGGCAAGCGAAACGGAGTTTTATGAAATTGTCTGCGATGAGGCAAAAAACGAATTCGATCCTCTTTCTCTCGTTTATCCCAATGAAATTCCGGTATTTGAAAAATATGATGAATTCGTTCCCTCAGAGCTTGTTCGGAAGGGCTTTGCCAATGCCGTCCTTGATATAAACGACATGAAAAAACATGTCCTTATCTGGGAAAAATTCATAGAGAAATAATCAAGACCTCTTTTGCAGCTTCGCAAAAGAGGTCTTTCTTTTTATTTGAGATTACCGTTCGGGAACGATTGCTCCCTGACTGCGCAGATAATCTTTTACTTCATCCGTGTTTACAAGCCTTGTGTTGACCGTATGATTTCTCAATGCAACTGCAGCCGCGGCTCCGACTGCCTGACCCATCGCCATGCATGAGGCTTTTACCCTTATTGCAGACTGGCTTTCCCTGTCTGCGGATACGCAGCGTCCCGCAGTATAAACGTTCAGGAGACCCTTGGGTCGCATTGCACCAAGTGAGATAGAAGGCGTTTTTTCATCATTCAGATAAACTATCCTTGAGGGTTTGTTGTCCCGGTGAATATCGATAAACCAGTATGTGTAGCATACCGCATCGTCGTATATGCGCTTATTAAGGTAATCGTCTCCTGTCATTACGATATCTCCCTCTATTCTTCGACTTTCCCTCGGAGCGGATTCCGGCGCGCTGCCTATTATATCCATAGGAGCACCTGACGATTTTATTACCGAAAGCATTTCAACTATCTGCTTTCTGGTCTTTATCTCGGTATCGCTGCGGCTTTCGCTGTCTGCGGTATTCAATCCGCAAATATGGTTTGTATTGTCTCCTTTTGAAGACAGCAGGCTTTCGAATCTGCCCGAACAAAGTATTTCTCTCAGCCCGGGGTCTTTTACGGTCGCTTCGCTCCAGGCTTTATCTGATTTCTCAAAAAGAGCCGCGTCGCTGTTTCCGGCAGGATATAGGCGCATTGTTCCCGGCTGAAGTTCCTGAGAGATCATATATTTCGCACCTGCCCATACGGAAAGATCGCCGTCTCCCGTGCAATCTATGAAAATCTTCGCTTTGTGCCTTACAAGTCCGTTTTTTGTCGTTACTATAACCGAATCAACGCGTGTTCCGTTCTGAGTTTTGGTTGTATCTACAGCAACTATTCCCTGTCTGTAAAACAGTTTAACGTTCGCCTGAAGAAGAAAATCGTCCATACACTGGGCTGCGGCGATAGGGTTGACTTTTACTCCGTACTGCCAGTGGACACGATACGGCGCGTCCATATCGGGAATAGCGGCAAATCCGCGCCGTTCAAGCTCAAGAACATATTCCATGGCTATGCCGGAAATAATTATCCTGTCGCCCACGGGTCTGTGCGGATTGTTGAACTGATCGATAGAGTTGCTTCCAAGAACCGTCAAAGAACCTCCGGGCATCGCAAAATGCTCAAAAAGAGCAACGTTCAGTCCGCTTCTGCCTGCCTGAACAGCTGCGCAGAAACCCGCACAGCCGGCCCCTGCGACAATTACGTCAAACACGTTACCTTCCCGTATTTCCATAAAACACACCCTATATGCTGAATTTACCAGATATTTAGATAATATCATATCTTTATTAAATAATTGTGACAGTTGCATCTTCTCAGACATTTTCCTTCTCAAACAGCCTTAAAAGCATAAAAGCAGACGGACACATACTGCCCGTCTGCTTTTGATATAAAATGTTTTGATTATTATTTGAGCGAATAGTTTGAATCATTTATTCCGTCTGCCCATATCCATCCGTTCGAAACGGCGTTTTTCAGTGTGAAGGAGTATTCAGTTCCTTCAAACGTAAAAGTGTGAGCTCCGGAATTAAGATTGCCTGAATATACAACGTAACCCTGCGGCAGCGACGAAGAGCCTAATCCTCCAGCACCGAATCCTCCGCCCTGAGGTCCTCCGAATCCGCCGCCCTGATGACCTCCGAAACCACCCATTCCGCCGCCTCGGCCACCAATCATTCCGTTGGCTGATCCGGGAACGTTGCCGAGTGCAACAAGAATGCCGCCGGTTACGCTGATGTTACTGTCGATATCCATCGCCGACATATTTCCGTTTGAATCCGCATTCGGATTGCTTACCGCTACAAAGCCGCCTGTTTGCAGATAGCTTCCGTTGCTGTCTATCCCGTCAACATCCCTTCCTGATACTTCCGCAACAACGTGACCTCCCGAAACGGTTATCATTCCGTCAGAACTCCAATTTGACGAGCTTGTGGCATTGAGCGCATCGTCATCTGCATAGACGTATACATTGCCGCCTTCTACGGTTATATAATGCCCTTCCAGCCCTTCATGCGAGTATTCTATGTCTATATTGCCGTCTGTAATAAGAAGTGTTCCGTCAGCGTGAATTCCATCGTCGGCAGTGTAAGCTATCGTTACAGATCCTCCTGAAACCGTTATATTTCCTGTCGGATCAGATCCATTTTCAAGCGCGTTATCGTTATTTGCATGTATCGCATCGTCTGACGAGCGCAATACCGTTATTTCTCCGCCGCTTATATCGATACTGTTATTTGCCGCTATACCTTTCCCTCCCGCATCAACTACCGTTACCGATCCTCCCGCTATAACAACGTCATACGCTGCGTCTATACCGTCGTCAGACGCGGTCAGAGTGAGCGTTCCGCCGCTAACGGTAACGGTTCCTTTCTGATTGCCTTTGCTTGAAATATCCGAATTATCGGTTTTTATCGCATCACCGCCGGTTGAAACGGCTGTTATTTCTCCTGATTCGACCGTTACAGAGTCGTTGCCTTTTATAGCATTGTTCGGCGCCGTGACAGAAAGAGTTACGTCTTTTATTTTCAGATCGTCTTTTGTTTGAACACCGTTGTTATAGCTTTTAGCCGTAACGTTCAAAACTCCCGCCCCGGAAAGATTAAGGTCGCATAATGCGTAGATCGCGGCAGAACCTTCCGTATCACTGTCTTGCGCAATGTAGCTTCGTTCGTCGGTTATGTTATTAACTGTTCCTTCCGTTGCTTTGATTTTTATCTTGTCTGCGTTCATCACGTAAACAGGGGAGTCAAATGAGCATGACACCGACGCGCCGTTCAGTTCGATCTCAACTTCATCCTCGTCGCCCGCATTTACTATGATCTGTCCGTTATCAAGCGTTCCTGATAACGTATATGTTCCCGAAGTCAGGATCGTGTATGTATTTCCGTCTTTTGTTACGCTTCCGTCTGACGTGATGATGAGAAAATTACCATCCCCAACCTCCGAAAATGTGCTGTTTTCTTCAGTTTCATCGGCAGAGCTTGTTTCATCCGATGCTTTTTCGCCGCTGATTTCTTCCTCATTCAGAGAATCGTCGTTTCCCTCGTCGGATATTTTATTCTGTTCCTCTTCGTGATGCGTGGTATCCTGCATTTCAGACTCTGCAGATTCTTCGGATATATCATTTTCTTGTATCGAAGAGCTTTCGTTGGCTTTCACGTCTTCTTCGTTGACGACTTCCTGATCCTCAGCAGGTTCGCTGCCAATCCTCCTGTTTTCTTCCGAAGAGATCTCTTCGCTGTATTCATACGAACCGCTGTCAGAAATATTGCTTTCGCCTGACGAACCGGTATTAACAGATATCTCTTCATTCTCCGACGTTTCTTCGAAATTGCCGGCGTTTTCTGTAGCGACAGGCTGCTCAGGCAACACCGTCGGATCTACGTCTTCGTAACTTGTGTGCAATTCGCACGCGCACATACCTGTAATTATTAAAACAGCGATCAAAGCTGTTATCGTCCTTTTGAATTGTTTCATAGTCGACCCACCTTTGTTTTTTTGATGGCTGTATTATACCGTGTCAATATTGAAGCAAGATTGAAATAATTGTGCCTTTTGTAAAAAAATATAGCCTTTCCTTGACAATTGAACGATTCTCGGCTATAATATAAAATGCGTGGATTAAGTGAATCATTCCTTTTTTTCTGTTCCGCGCTCATGAATCAGTTTTTTATTAAATATAATAAGGAGAATTTATCATGGCAGTAAATCGTTTTGTTCTTAACGGCATTTCCTATCACGGCCACGGTGCCATCAGGGAAATCCCCGGTCTTCTTAAATCCAGAGGCTACAAAAAAGCATTTGTAGCATCTGACCCCGATCTTCTTAAATTCGGCGTAACTCAGAAAGTTACGGATCTTCTCAAAGAAAACGGAATAGATTTCGAAATCTATTCTGATATCAAACCCAATCCCACGATCGAAAACGTTCAGCACGGCGTTGCGGCATACAAAGCCTCAGGCGCAGACTGCATGATCACGATCGGCGGCGGTTCTTCAATGGATACAGGTAAAGGTATCGGCATTATAGTCAATAACCCCGAATTTGCGGACGTTCGTTCTCTTGAAGGCGTTGCCCCCACAAAAAACCGCACCGTATTCACGATCGCTGTTCCCACAACAGGCGGCACAGGCGCTGAATCCACCATCAACTACGTTATCACGGATGTTGAACGCAAGCGTAAATTCGTATGCGTAGACCCCAACGATATTCCCGATATTGCCGTAGTTGACCCCGATATGATGTCCACTATGCCCAAAGGCCTTACCGCATCTACAGGTATGGATGCTCTTACTCACGCTATCGAGGGTTACACCACCGCAGCAGCATGGGAGCTTGCAGATGTTCTCAATCTCGAAGCAATACAGCTCATTGCAAAAAATCTCAGAAAAGCAGTTGCAAATGATCCGGACGGACGTGAAGGCATGGCTCTTGCTCAGTACGTTACGGCAATGGCTTATTCTAATGTCGGACTCGGTATCGCTCACTCCATGGCTCATACTCTAGGCGCGGTATATGATACTCCTCACGGCGTTGCATGCGCTATGATGCTTCCGATAGTTATGGAATTCAACCAGGATTATACAGGTGAAAAATTCAAGGCGATCGCTGAAGCATTCGGTGTAAATACAGTAGGCATGAGCGAAAAAGAATACCGCAAAGCAGCAATAGACGCAGTTCGTCAGCTCTCTGTTGACGTCGGTATCCCCACAAAGCTTGAAAAACTCAAGGAAGAAGATCTTCCGTTCCTTTGCCAGTCCGCCGCAGCAGATGCATGTGCTCCGGGCAACCCGCGCCACGCCGAACTTGCAGACTTCGAAGCAATGTTCAGAAAACTTATGTGATCACATCAACATATCCGTAAAAATAAAGAGGACTCCGCATATGCGGGGTCCTCTTTGGCTGTAAACCGTCAGGTTTTTTCAGAAAACTGTTTTTATTATGATTCCGCGAGGGGAGGAGGGGAATTCTATATATGTTGTTTTCGTCTCTTTATCGAAAACGGATGTTACAGGTACGCTTTCCGATCCTGTTTTTGCGGATATTGTTTTCGGCGGACGTTTTGTCCATACCCTGATACATCCGCGCATTTCAGAGGGTCCGGTTATCTTGCAGGTAAGAGATCTGTTTGTCTGTTTAACTCCCGAAACACGACCAGATACGGCAATTATGTCGGAATTGCCTTCCGTATCTATGCGGGAAAGGTCTGCAAACAGCCTTACGTCTCCGGTTTTTATCTCCGGTGATTTGCATACGGGCAGTTTTTCATCAAAAATATCGATATATGTTCCCGCCAGTGTCAGAGGCTCGTTATTGCATGTCTCATACAGTGCGGCTGCAACAACATAACGGCCTCTTCTCAGAGCAAACGAGGATGACGCGGAAAACGGTTCGCCGGTCATTTCAAAGATGTTTTTTATATGCGAGAGATATATGTCACAGCACGACGTATCTTTCGCAATATCTGACGGCGATGCGCAGTAATATGTCAGAGTTCCTTTACCTACACTGTAAACGCCTTCTGAAATATCCGCAGAAAGTCCCATTGTTTCAAAAAGATGATCGGCAGGCGTTTTATATTTGTGCTTTCCGCTGTTCCACCAGTGAGGAATATCGTGATAAGCATCTGAGCCGTCCCCTACATAAACAAGAGCGCCTCCGTTTCTTACCCACTGCGCGATCGCGTTGTTTATGTCGGGAGATTCCGGTTTCATGAACTCGTATGAAAGAACAAGTTTTTTATATCCGTCCCCATATCCCGGATAGCGTCTGAAATTTTCCAGCTGAACAGGACGCACGCACAGTCCGCTTTTTAGCAAGGGCATCGCAAGTCCGAAAAACGGATCCCATAATACAGTTTCGGTTTCATCGTGCTGTCTGTCTCCATCCGGATACGATCTCTCAAAAAGACATGTATCCGAAAGAATAACACCGATTTTTTTTGTATCTGTCAGCCATTCGACGTCGTCAGTCTTCATATCGCGCAAAGCATGATTGACCGTAAGAAGATTCGTTTTGTATTCTTTCGGAATTCCTTCTTTGCCGGTTCCCTCTGCATTCGGGTACTGCCCGGTATACACGCGTTTAGGCCACGGAGTCACCTCAAAACTAGCTATCTCCGGGTGAAAAAGAGACGCTGCCACGGTTTTATAATAATTCTTTCTGTAATCTTCCCATGTATGATTGAGATTATCTTCGATCGGATCGTGCAGATACCACATTTTCCTGTCTGTTCCCGCAACAAGTTCCTGCATTATTCCATATTCAAGAAAAGCGTTCTCAAAAGTCCGTTCGCAGCTTACTCCTCTGTAGGTGTTCCGTACTCGCGAAGTTCCCGTCCATATCTGGGCTATATATCCGTCAACAGACGGTATGTCCAGAAGAGAGGACTCTGGTGAGACTATTTTCCATTGAGAATAATTGATAAGTGAGTGCGTCGGAACATAAAAACGGACGGCTTTTCCGTATTTTACAAGCGAGTATTCTTTAAGCTCGGCGCAGATCCTGTCAAGAGTTCGTTTGTAAAGGTATTGCTTGAGTTTTGACGCCTTATAATGCCCTTCGCACGTCGCATGAGGGTTTTGCCACGGCTCGTTGTAGAAGATGCGCCATTCACGTTTGAATGCTTCGGAATATCCGCACTCGACCCAGAATTCCGGCTCTTCAAGGTGTATCGCCTCAACGCCTGCGTCTATCGCCACCTTCAGCTTGTTTGCCATATAGTCGGCAAACGATACGGAAGGCACCATATACGGAATACTTCCGCCGTGATTTTTTGCTTCCTTTCCGCCTTTACCTACCTGCATTTCATCGTAATGCTCTCTGCCGTCATATTTTCCGGATAAATAATCTCCGTAGTTGCCCCAGGCAATGCCGGTCATAAGATGGATCACGTATCCGCGCTTTTTCCAGTGAGCGATTCGGTTCTTCAGATTGTGAAGCCCGTATACCATAACGAAATCGGATTGAATATCGTATCTTTCGTCGTAATCGTTGCTTTCCTGGAAGCCCGTGCGCTCCTCATGTCTGTCGTATTCCTTCAGCATATATCCTCCGAATTTATTTATTGAATGTGAAATCACGTTCAAATTCATATGTTTTGCCGTTTATTCTTACCTTGCCCGAAATATCTCTTCTGCCTGTTATTTCACAGCAAACAACTTCTCCGTTTCTCCATTTGCATGATACCTTGAATCCTCCTCGCGCGATCAGCCCGTTGAATTCGCCGTTCGCCCATGCTTTCGGCAGGGCAGGAACCACTTTGATGCATCCGTCATGACTTTGCAGCAGCATCTCCGCTATCCCTGCAGTCCCTCCGAAATTGCCGTCTATCTGGAACGGGGGATGATTGTCGAACATATTCGGCAGCGTGCTGTTTTTTATAAGCGCAACGATATTTTCGTATGCCTTGTCTCCGTCAGCAAGGCGAGCAAAGAAATTAACGATCCATGCTCTGCTCCAGCCTGTATGTCCGCCTCCGTTTGCAAGTCTTCGTTCGATAGTCTTTCTTGCTGCCGCAAACAGCTCAGGAGTATTTTCGGTGATCAGTGCAGCCGGATGAAGTCCGTAAAGATGAGAGATATGACGGTGCCCCGGTTCTGCTTCGTCAAAATCTTCCGACCATTCCATGATCTGTCCGTATTTACCTATTCGGAAAGGAGGCATTTTTGCAAGCTTTTCTTTGAGGGTTTCTTTAAACTCCTCGTCTGTTTTCAATACTTCGATCGCCTCAATATTGAATTCAAAAAGCTCTCTTATTATGCTCACGTCCATTGTAGGACCTGCGCAGACGCTTGAACGGCTTCCGTCTGAAGGACTGATAAAGCTGTTTTCAGGCGAGCTTGCGGGCGCGGTAACAAGATATCCGTTTCTCGGGTCAGTTACAAGATACGAGCAGAAAAATTCGGAAGCCCCTTTGATTATCGGATAAAACTCACGCAATATCTCTTTGTCTCCGCTGTAAAGCCAGCGTTCCTTGACGTGACGCAGACACCATGCTCCGGCAGTGGCAAACGCTCCGTATACGGGCGATCCTCCCAGAGCGGTATAGCCCCACGGTGTGGTCGTATAGTGCGCGACCCATCCGGGACAGCCGTAAACGTTTCGGGCTGTTGCGGCTCCTCTTTCCGCTATGAGCCTTATAAGATCAAAAAACGGCTCGATAAGCTCCGGCATGTCGGCGGTTTCGGCAAACCAGTAGTTCATCTGAATATTAATGTTTATATGGTAGTCCGCGCCCCAGGGTGCGTTGTAGTCCTTATTCCAGAGTCCCTGAAGATTTGCGGGCAGCTTTCCCCTTGAAGAACCTATAAGAAGATATCTGCCGAAGTTATAGTAAAGCTCCACGAGCCCTATGTCGTTTTCGGGATTTTTTATCCGCTCGTTTGTCGGTATGTCTGATTTCGATCCTGACTGCTCAAAAGAAATCTCAGCCCTTGAAAGCATTTCCGTAAAATAATCACGCGTGTCTTTAAGCAAAACGTCGTATCCTGCAGCCATTGCGCGTTTCAGCGTTTCGTCGCATACTTTCTGCGGATCGTTGTCCGTTTTGTATGAGGTAGCGGCGGTTATGAATATATAAAGAGCCCCGTTTTTTCTTAAATAACGTATTAATACGGCAAATTTCATCGGCAGATAACCAACGGCTGTTATTTCACCGTCGTTATACGTTATGCTTGCGTTTTCTCTTTCATACCGTATTTCCGCGTTTTCTGTATCTCCGCTTATTCTGATAACCGCAGTGTTATAGTTATAAGAAATAAAATAATCTCTCTCCGTATTCCCGAAACTGACTTGAGCCCGTCCTTCGTCAAGAAGCAGCTCTCTGACATATCTCTCGCTTTTGTCAGAATGGGAGGAGATATAAAGATCTCCGGCTGTCTGATTTGAACCGTAAGACGGCATACGCTCTCTGTTTTTATTGCGGCATACCATATATTCATTGCAGAGTCTGTTCGCTTCCGTGTATTTACCGTCAAAAATGAGCTTGCGTATCTCATCAAGATGCTTTACGGTTTCGGGATTGTCGTCATCATCGGCTCTCCAGCCTGACCATATCGTTTTTTCGCTGAGCTGAACGCGCTCTTCACCAGTTCTTCCGAAAACCATCATTCCGAGCTTTCCGTTGCCTAACGGAAGCGCTTCCTCCCACGCTTCAGCGGGGAAATTGTAAAACAGCCTGTTTTCCTTCATATCCTGTTCTCCTTACGGACAATTAATTTCTTCAGTCTTGCCGTTATATTTAACCGTGCACTTAGTTCCCGGCTTTCCTTTGATGTCAAGGAATGTAACTTTGCCCTTTTTCCATTTGCATGATACGCTGAATCCTCCGCGAGCCATCAGCCCGTTGAATTCTCCGTCCATCCATGCGTCGGGAAGTGCGGGAAGAATATCTATATACCCGTCGTGACTCTGCATCAGCATCTCCGATATTCCCGCTGCGCCGCCGAAGTTTCCGTCTATCTGGAACGGAGGATGATTATCGAACAAATTCGGAAGAGTCGACTTTTTTATCAGCTGCAGAATGTTTTCGTAAGCCTTGTTTCCGTCGCAAAGTCTTGCATAAAAGTTTATTATCCATGCTCTGCTCCATCCCGTGTGTCCGCCGCCGTGGGAAAGTCTGCGCTCGATCGTCTTTTTTGCGGCGTTGAACAGTTCGGGCGTGTTTTTCGTGATCTGCGAGGCAGGGTAGAGTGCATAAAGATGTGAAATATGGCGGTGTCCCGGTTCTGCTTCGTCAAAATCCTCAGACCATTCCATGATCTGACCGTGTTTTCCTATGCGGATAGGCGGAAGCTTCGAAAGCTTTTCCGTCAATATGTCCCTGAAGTCCGTATCGTTCCCGAGGACGTCTATAGCCTGTATGTTGAACTCAAAAAGTTCTCTGATTATACTTATATCCATAGTCGGACCTGCGCAGATGCTTGCGCGTTTTCCGTCTGCGGGATTAATAAATACGTTTTCGGGTGAGCTTGCGGGAGCTGTCACAAGATATCCGTTTCGCGGATCCTCAACAAGATAATCGCAGAAAAACAGCGATGCTCCTTTTATTACTGGATAGTATTCTTTCAGAAATTCTTTGTCGCCCGAATAAAGCCACCGTTCTTTGATGTGACGCACGCACCATGCGCCGCCTGTCACGAATGCGCTTGACCAGCCGTAATTGCCGAGTGAAGCATGACCGAACGGGTTTGACACAACGCCCTGAAACCATCCGCGGCAGTGAAAATGCAGTTGCGCGCTTTCTTCTGCCGGTTTGATGAATGATTTGATATGATCGAAAAACGGCTCGATCAGTTCGGGAAGGTTTGCAGCCTCTGCGGCCCAGTAGTTCATCTGACAGTTGATATTCAGGTGGAAATCCGCAGTCCATGGCGGTCTGTATTCTTTATTCCATATTCCCTGAAGATTTGCGGGCAGTTTTCCTCTTGAAGAACCTATAAGCAGATATCTGCCGAAATTGTAGTAAAGCTCCACGAGTCCCAGGTCGTTTTCAGGATTCTCTATCCGCTCGTTTGTCGGTATATCTTTCTTTTTTCCGGAATCGGGGAATGTTATTTCTGTGCGGGAAAGCAGATCGGAAAAATAATCCGCAGTGCCTTTAAGAAGGATATCATATCCTGCATTCATCGCTCTGTCAAGCGTTTCTGCGGTAATCTCCTCAGGTTCTTTTTCCTCTTTAAATCGCGTTGATGCGGTCATGAAAATATAAAGAGCGTTATCTTCAACATAATAGCGGATCCTGATAAAATATTTCATCGGCAGATAACCTATGGCCGTGATCTCACTGCCGTTATCGGTAACGTATGCGTTATCACGTTCATATTTCAGCTTTGCGCCTTCAATGCCTCCTTTTATTCTGATAACGGCGGTATTGTAATTATACGAAACAAAATAATCTCTTTCAGATCCGCCGCAGATTACGCGTGCAAGACCTTTGTCGAGAATGAGTTCACGAGAATATACGTCACTGTTAGCACTGGGAAGCGATATGTAAAGATCGCCTGCTGTCTGATGCGCACCGAATTGCGTTATGTCGTGCGGACCGAGATGTCTGCAGAGAAAGTTTTTGTTGCATATTTCCTCTGCCTGTGAATACTTGTTTTCAAAAATAAGCTTTCTTATCTTGTCAAGGTATCTGTATGCGTCCGGATTGAACGATGCTTTCGTTTCTCTTCCTGCCCAAAAGCTTTCTTCATTCAGCTGCAATCTCTCTTCGTTGACCCCGCCGAAAACCATCATGCCCAGCTTACCGTTGCCCAACGGAAGGGCCTCTTCCCATACCGAAGAGGGAGATGTGTAGTATAATCTGTTTTCTTTCATGGTAGCCCCCAACTTTCCGTGTTTTATTAATTATAATACATTATCCTCAAAAAGTCAATCGGTTTTCGCGATCACTTCATATCCTGTCTTTACGTGCGTAAAGTCCGGCGCGATCAAAAATTTCTGCATAATTTATGTCCGTTTTTTCATATTTATGTATAAAAAACCGATAGTTTAAAAAAAATTTACCTTTATATTATTGACATAAAAAAGAAAAGAGAGTATAATAGCGGATAATATATATTTGTAATCAAAAAGACGCGTTTTTGCGTTCTTTGGAGGATGAATAATGAGAGTATATAATTTTTCTGCTGGACCGTCCGTCCTTCCCGAAAAAGTGCTTGAACAGGCAAGAGACGAAATGCTTGACTGCAACGGCAGCGGCATGTCCGTAATGGAGATGAGCCACCGTTCAAAAGCATATGAAGCAATAATCGGAGGTGCCGAAGAGCTTCTTCGTGAAGTTATGGGTATTCCCTCCAATTACAAAGTCCTGTTTTTGCAGGGCGGCGCATCAAGCCAGTTCAGTATGATTCCGCTCAATCTTATGAAAAACAATAAGATCGACCTCGTTCTTACCGGTATGTGGGCGAAAAAGGCGATGGATGAGGCTTCCCGTTACGGTCAGGTAAACGTTGTCGGCTCGTCAAAGGATAAAACATATTCCTACATCCCCGAACTTGACAAAACCACATTCGATCCCGAAGCCGATTACTTCTATATCTGCCAGAACAACACTATCTACGGCACAAGATTCCCCGAACTTCCCGACACAGGAAACGTTCCTCTTGTTGCAGACCTTTCTTCCTGCATTCTCAGCGAACCGATAGACGTTACAAAATACGGGCTTATCTTTGCCGGTGCGCAGAAGAATATGGGTCCCGCAGGCCTTACCGTTGTTATAATACGTGAAGACCTTATAGGCACTGCAAAGGAATTCACACCCCAGATGTTCAGATATTCCATTCACGCGGAAAACGGCTCTATGTATAATACTCCTCCGACATATGCCATCTATATTCACAAACTTGTTCTTGAATGGCTCAAAGGTCTTGGCGGACTCGAAAAAATGGGCGAGATCAACCGCAAAAAAGCAGATATCATATATAATTATCTCGATAATTCTTCTATGTTCAAGCCGACGGTTCACGGCAGCTGCCGCTCTCTTATGAATATCCCGTTCGTTACCGGAAACGAAGAGCTTGACGCCAAATTTGTTAAAGAAGCTACCGCAAACGGCTTTGTTAACCTTAAAGGTCACCGCTCCGTAGGCGGTATGAGAGCAAGTATATATAACGCAATGCCTGTTGAAGGCTGTGAGAAACTTGTTGAGTTTATGAAGGAATTTGAAAGGAGCAATGCGTAATGTTCAGCATTAAAACAATGAATAAGATCGCCGCGGTAGGTACGAGCCGTTTCGGCGACAATTACACGGTATCTGACAACGAACAGAATCCCGACGGTATTCTCGTCCGTTCTGCATCGCTTCTTGACGGCAATTTCAATGAAGGTCTTCTTGCGATCGCAAGAGCCGGGGCAGGGGTAAACAATATTCCTCTTGATCTATGCACTTCCAAGGGCATCGCCGTTTTCAATACCCCTGGGGCAAATGCAAACGCCGTTAAGGAACTGACGATTGCAGCCATGTTCCTTGCATCCCGCCGTATCGTTGAGAGCATAAACTGGGCGCAGACGCTCAAGGGAAAAGGTGATGAAATCCCGAAGCTTGTCGAAAAAGGCAAGAGCGATTTCGCCGGTCCCGAACTCGAAGGCAAGAAACTCGGTGTTATAGGTTTGGGCGCAATAGGCAGCCTGATCGTAAATGCCGCAAACGGACTTAATATGGAAGTTTACGGTTACGATAACTATCTTTCCGTTGAAAGCGCTCTTCGCATGACAAGAAATCTTCACCGCGTTGAAAACGTTAAAACGATCTTTGAAGAATGCGATTATATAACGTATCACGTACCCCTTAACGATTCAACGCGCCGTTATGTCAATAAAGACGTCTTCGCTCAGATGAAAGACGGCGTTCGTCTCTTCAACTTCTCGAGAGGCGAAATAGTAAATGAAGACGACCTTGAAGAAGCCCTCAACAGCGGCAAGGTTGCCAAGTATGTTACCGATTTTCCGAACGAACGTATCCTTTCGATGAAGAACGTTATCGCAATACCTCATCTTGCCGCTTCTACAATGGAAAGCGAAGATAACTGCGCCGTTATGGCTGTTGACGAACTGAAAGATTATCTTGAAAACGGAAACGTTAAAAACAGCGTCAACTTCCCGAATGTGGTTTCTGAACGCGCATCAGGCGACAGGATATGCGTTCTTCACAAGAATATCCCGAATATGCTCAGCCGAATCTCCTCCGTTCTTGGTGAAATGAATATCAATATCGAATTCATGCATTCTAAATCACGCGGTGAGATAGGCTATGCTCTTCTCGACCTTTCAGGCAGCGTTCCCGCAAGCGTAACTGAAAATCTGAGAAATATCGACGGCGTTCTTCTCGTCAGAATAATCAAGTAACTTTATAAAAACAATGCCTCCGGACTGTATGCCGGAGGCGTTTTTTTACCCTTGTTTGTCAAGTTGATTGTTTATCTTTTCTTCAACCGCTTCAAGAGCCGAAGCGGCTGACTCGGAACCCGTCATTATTTTGTTGAAAGCCCCTGTCAGCGAGGAATAGGCAGACTCAAGTGGGCTTGACCAGTCGTATTTTACGTTTTCAACCATGTTAAGAAATGCGTTTCTGTCGTCTTCTCTGTAATAAAATACGCTTCTCTCCAGAAAATCTATCCAGGCTTTTCTGTTCGTTCCTTCGAGCGGTTCAAAAAGTATGTTCATCAGTCTTCCCAAATCGTCTTTTTCCATTTGTCCCGCTTTGAGAAGCCAGTTCAGACGTCTTCCCTGTGTTATATAACTGCCTCCGACACCGTATTCCCCGTTCGGACCGCACGGGAATGGCGCAAATCCGTATCCGTCATGTTTATATACGGGCGTATCGGCATCTATATGGTACTGAGTCATGTGAGTAAAGTTGAATGATTCTCCCACAAAGAAAAGCATTTTATGCTGATTGAAATCGCCGTATCCCGTCTGGTAAATAAGTCCTTTGTCTTTCAAGCTTTTCAGCCAGTCAAATGTTTCATATGCTTTGTTGTTTGTCAGAGCGAACCTGTTTTTTCCGTCCTGTTTTTCAACTATCTGGCATCCGTTGGAAAAAAGCGCAGTCTGTGACAGCTTTGTTACGTCTTCATATCCAAGTCCGGTTACCTTGAAATCGCCGTCGGTATAAGTAGCAGTTTCAAGTAGCGGTTCAAAATTGGTCCACGTCCATGTTCCGTCCTCCAGCATCTCGTGCGGCGTTTTGCTTATTCCCGCCTCTCTCAGAACTGTTGAATCGAACATGCAAACACCGAGTATTGCGGGGATGAATTCCCAGTCGTAAGGGAATGTGCCATATTGCAGTCCGTTAAAATTGCCGTATCTTATAAAATTCTTGTTTCCCCACTTTTCATCGTTTATATCTATTGTTCTTACGTCGTCATATGCCGTAAGCATATTCATTTTGTATATTCCGTATATCTCGCTTGCATGGCAGTCTACCATATCCGGTATGCGGTTGGTCGAGGCTGCAACGTTGGTAAGAATAAAAGTCTCAAATCCCGTATTTCCTTCAAATATGTCTATTTTACAGTGATATTTGGCTTCGATTTCCTTATACCGTGCGATAAGGTGATCTCCCATGGCTGTAAAGCCCGATTCCGGTTTCCATTCCTCATCCCAGCCGGTAAGTATCAGCATTGACTGACCGCCAAAGTCGATTTCGGAGCTGTTGAAACCGTAGTCAAGGCTGTAATCAAATACTTCCGCGTCGTCTCCGGAACACGCAAAAGAAGAAAGCAGCATAACAGCAATTATTATCGATGATATCATTCGTCTGATCGTTTTCATATTTTTGTTACCTCCGCTTTTTTTTGACATTATACCACTTTTGACATAACATTGTCAATACTTTTTACTGTTTTCGTCGATTTGTTTTGACATATTCCGGGTTCGACGGCTGTTTAGGCACGGCTTGACAAAAACAGTCATATATGATATAGTTATTTATAATATGAAAAAACAATCGGGGGAATCATTTGTGAAGAAAACGCTTATTCTTTGTTTGCTGTCGGTTTTTGTTTTTCTTGTGTCCTGTTCTCCTTCCGTTGAGGTCATTCCGGAGTATATGGACGAAAAAAGCGGAACTCTAGACTATTCGGGAATGGAGTTTAAATATCTCACGGAAGAACTTGAGGCGTTTATCGGCGTAAAACAGGGAACATTCCTTTATGACTGCGCTATGCAGCGTATAAAGGATATCGAAAACGAATTCGGCTGCAAACTGAACGTTGAGCACTCGCCTACAACGTCAAGCCACTATGAAAGCTGCCGTGCGATTATAATGTCCGGATTAACACCTGCGGACATTATGGACTTTCGTTCAAGCAATACCACTGCAAGCCTTGCATACGCCGGTCTTCTTTATCCTTTAACGGAAGTTCACGATATAATTCATTATGAGGATTCTTTCAAATACGGAGCAGCCTCCGTTCTTGAATGCGCGATGCTTAACGGCGTTCCATATGCCGTCCAGCCTGCTTCCTGGCCGGGATTTCCCGATGCACAATGCTTTTTACTGACCTATAATGTTGATAAGGTTTCGTCAAAAGGCCTTCCCGATCTCCATGAGTATTATGAAAACGCCACATGGACGTGGTCGAATTTTGAGTATATCCTTGACCAATACACCTCAAAAGAAGCAGGAGATCCCTATGTTGCGCTTGCAACGCATGCCAAGGCGCTTGTAAATATGTCCCTGTTTTCAAACGGCGTTAAATTTGCGGACTATATCGATGGCACGCTCCAGTCAGACCTCTACCAGCCAAAAGTTGTGAATGCAATAACCTGGCTTCAAAACCTCTATTCTCAGTACAGAAAATCGATACTTGATATCGAATACTGGTCTCTTAGCGAATTTATACACGGTCAGGCGTTGATGACGTTCGTTTCAGGCGCTCAGGCGTATAACAGCGATATTCAGTATAACTGTGATTTTACTTTTGGATTAATGCCGTTCCCGTGCGGGCCCGACGCAGTTTACGGTGAGTGGGCAAACTGGAGAGAAGAGCTTTACGGCGTCTGCATGCCGGTAAACGTTGCTGAACCCGAAGCTGTGGCGCGGATAATATCAGCCCTTTGCGAACCGTTTGAAGAGTTTGGCACAAATCCGGAGGAATTGAAGGATTATTATGCAAACAACGTATTTTCATTGCCTGTTGACGCGGAGATATACTTTGACGTCGGAAAATACGGCAGATATATTTACTGGCAGGTCGGCGGACTTGATTTTACTACCGGCATTATAAACAACTATTCCAAAAATACAGCTCAGCAGCTTGTCGAGGCATATGCTTCAAGCATGGACGAGGTAATAGATAAATATATCAAGCCTAATTTCGAAAACTATATGTTCGAAGTCTTATACGGCGGCAAAGGCTGACCGTACTTGTAAGAACAGTAAAAATAAGGACCTGTTTACATTTGTAAACAGGTCCTTTGCGTATTACAGTCTTATGAATGCGGTTTTATAAGTTGTGTATATGACCATACCGGGTTTTGCTCCGGGCTGCTTTTTAACGTTTTTTATTTCGGTGTAGTCCACCGCAACTGTCCCGCCGGTCCCTGCCTTGCTGTTTTTAGCTGCGATTGTCGCAGCTTCATTCAACGTTGTATCGGGAACCGAAAGTCCCTTTGATTCAACAACAACGTGGGAACCCGGATAATCCTTCGTGTGAAACCATATATCTCTTTTGTCTGCCATGTGAAGCGTGAGATAATCGTTTTGAAGATTGTTTTTTCCTATGTATATTATAAATCCGTCCGAAGATGATACTGATTGTATTTTCGGCGCAAAAGTTTTTTGCTTTTTTTGACCTTTTTTTGCGGCGGATTTTTTCATATATCCGCTTTCGCTTAATTCTGCCCTTATCTCATCAACATCTGCCGACGTTTTAGCTCTGACAAGTTCTTCAAACACGCTGTCCAGATATATCAGCTCATTTTCCCCTTCGGGTATCTGCCTGTTCAGAACTTCAAGCGCAGTTACCGCCTTTTTATACCGTTTATAATACCTTTGCGCATTTTTAGCCGGAGAAAGCGACTTGTCAAGCTCAACGGTCGTTTCACAGGGTGGATCTTTTGTATAATCGGTAAGCGTTGCGCGGTCTGCGCCCTGTTTCAACAGATAGATATTTGCGGTGATAAGATCGCCCATATCCTTGAATTTCAGGGCTTTTTCGCATTCGGCAATATCCAATCTCTGAGCCTCTATTTTCTTTGATATCCTGCTTTGAGCGTTTGTTATTGCTTTCAGAATATCTCCGGATAGCCTTTTTATGTGTTCCTGTTCGTCCTTCTCAATATAAAAATCCTCTATGGCGGCTGAAAAAGACGGATATTCCTTCATAAGAGAGTTTATCCCGTACTGTTTGATAGGTCTGAAATAAAATTCGAGCGGTTTTCTTTCTATAACAATGCACGGAGCATATCTGCCGCTGTCAAGATCTTCTTTCAGTCTTTTCATTGCAAAAAGAAGTTTTTCTCTTTGAGATTGAGTAAAGCAGTCAAGACATGTGTCTGTCTGTCCGGTAGCAAAAAAAACAAGCTCTCTAGATATAAGAGGTGAAAAACCGACGTATTTATCTGTCAGATATTTATCCGCGCGCATATCTGACGAGAAATCCACTGTGTCGCCGTTGCCGTCAAATTCTTCCTTGTCCTGTTTTGGCGGCAGCTCGTATGGCAAAGAGGGGAGGACGCGTCTTTTTGACGAGGTTGTATAGTCGACCTGTCTCAGCGCATCGATTATCACGTCTTTCTCGTCTGTCAGAATAATGTTGCTGAAATGCCCCATGATTTCAACGATAAGTTTTTTCCTTACAACATCAAGGAGCTCTGTCTGACATTCAAAAGTAAAAACGATTATTCTCTCAAAGTCGGGCTGTGTGACCGAAATAAGCCTTGACGGCTGAAGATGCTTTCGCAAAAGCATGCAGAAATTCGGTGCAACTATTGGGTTTTCATATTGTTTTTCTGTTATATTTGCTCGTGCACCCTGCGGGTCTACAGATAAAAGAAGCCTTAAGCTTTTATTCTGGGTTCGTATGTTAAGTATTATTTTATCGCGTTCCGGCTGGAATATTTTATCTGTCTTTCCTCCGTCAAGAGCCGTGGAAAGCTCTGATACAAGAGCGTGAACTGCCAGTCCGTCAAGTGCCATTGTCTGTCTCCGGTTTTCAAACGTTTTCTTTTTCTTTTATCTTCTGCATATAGTATTTGCCTTTTGCCGCCATGAGCTCATCGTGAGTTCCCTGCTCGGCTATACGGCCGTTTTCTATATACATTATTCTGTCACAGTCTCTTATTGTAGATAATCTGTGAGCGATTATAAGCGACGTACGTCCCTCCATAAGAGCTTTTATACCAATCTGCAATATCTGCTCTGTTTGTGTGTCAACAGTAGACGTTGCTTCGTCAAGTATCAGTATTTTCGGCTTGCGAAGCAGCGTTCTTGCAAACGATATAAGCTGTCTTTGTCCCGCAGACAAAGACTGTCCGCGTTCGCTCACCTGCGTATCGTATCCGTCAGGCAGCTGGATAATAAAATCATGCGCTTTTACCGCCTTTGACGCCGCGATTATTTCGTCTTCCGTTGCGTTTTCCGAGCCGTATCTGATATTGTCTCTTACCGTACCCGAAAACAGGAATACGTCCTGCAGCATTATACCCATCTGACTTCTCAGCGATGGGAGCGTTATCGAGCGTATCTCCGTTCCGTCAAGAAGCAGCTTGCCGTCAGTAAGATCGTAAAACCTTGAAACAAGATTTACTATCGTTGATTTTCCTGCGCCGGTAGGTCCGACAAGCGCGATCCGCTCTCCGGGTTTTACGGTAAATGATACGTTGTTCAGGACGGGAAATCCTTTTTCATATTCAAAAACACAGTTTCTGAATTCTATACCGCCTTCAAGCTCTTTCGGTTCTGAGCCGGGTAGAGACGCAATATCGGGTTTCTCGTTCATAGTCTCGAATATTCTTTCAAGGTATGCGCCTATTTCGGCTACTTCACTGTAAAAGTTTCCGATATCTACGATCGGCGTCCAGAAGCGTGATGTATACCTCGTCATTGCAAGTATCGTTCCAATCAGTATCTGTCCCTGTGAAAGAAGGTAAGCCGCAACAAGATAGAGAACGCATGTAAATATGAGCGAAATATTCTCTATAAAAACAGGAACAAGAAACTGAAGCTTAACGCGTTTCATCCACGTCATTTTGTTGTCGTTCGCCAGTCCTTCGAATATCTGCTGATTATAATCTTCTCGTGCGAATATCTGCGTTATCCGCATACCGATTATGCTTTCGTTAAGATATGCATGATAATTCGAGCTTTTATTGTTGTATCGTCTTTTTGCCTTGTGCTGCATGGGCTTTAATATGATAACAACAAGCGCTATCAGCGGAACGCCTCCGAGACATGCCAGCGCAAGCTTCCAGTCAAGCGTAAACATGAAAGCGCAGATCATGATAATTGTAAAAAAGTCAACGATGAAAGTAATAAGGCCAGTCGTCAGAAAATCCGAAACAGCGGAAACATAGTTTATTACGCGGACAAGTATTTTTCCGTGAGGTCGTGAATCGTAATACTGAAACGGGAGCTTTTGCAGATGAACGAAAAGGTCTCTTCTCATATCGGTAACTATGCTTTGTCCCGCTATATTCGTCATATAGCTGCCAAGCGCCGTGAAAAGCGTGGAAAACAAAAGGACTGCGGCGTATATGAGCGCGATCTTCAGCATTCCGCCTATGTTTCCGTCCGGAATCAGTTTGTCCGTAACTTCTTTTATCAGAAGGGGAGGAACAAGCGATATGAGTGCGGACGCGATCGAAGCGCCGAACGCACAGACAAGATGCTTCCGGTATTTTCCTGCATATTTCAGCGCTCTGCCGAACTGTTTTGAATCAAAGTCCGCCTCGAGAACTTCGTCAATGTCATATTTATTACGTGCCATAAAAACCTTTACTTCTGTCTATCAATCGTTATACTGTAATTCGTATATCTGTCTGTAATACCCGTTGTTTTTCAGCAGCTCGTCGTGAGTGCCCTGCTCGGATATCTTTCCGTTTTCAAGCACTATTATCTTATCGGCAAAGCTGACCGAAGATATCCTCTGTGCGATTATAAGCTGAGTTGCCTCTTTGCAGTATTCCCTCAGATGCTCCCGTATATCGTGCTCTGTTTCCATATCGAGAGCGGACGTGGTATCGTCAAGAATAAGAACAGGCGCCTTTACGGCGATTGCCCTTGCGAGCGCAAGCCTTTGCTTCTGACCGCCGGAAAGTCCGACGCCGCGTTCTCCGATTATTGTGTCAAAACCGTCCGAAGTATGCACGATAAAATCGTACGCTTCCACTGTTTTTGCTGCTGCCACTACGTCGTCAACCGAAATATCGGGCACGCCGTAGCATATATTTCCTTCAATAGTTTCCGAAAACAGAAAAACGTCCTGGGTAGATACCGCTATCTTCCTTCTCAGCTCGCGCAGATCGTAATCGCGAACGTCAACGCCGTCAAGAAGAATCCGTCCTTCGGTAACATCGTAAAGCCTCAAAAGAAGATTGGTCAGAAACGTTTTTCCGCTGCCCGTCGGGCCCATGATAGCAACAGTCTGTCCTTTCTCGGCGGAAAACGATATGTTGTCAAGGATCTTTCTTCCCTCAAGAACGAGCGAAACGTTTTCAAAAACTACTTTTCCGTCATTTCTTTCAGGAGAGACCGGATGCTCGGGACTTACTATCTTTGGTTCAGCGTAGTATATAGGCTCTATTCTGTCTGTAGCGGTTTGTATTTTCTGATAATCGTTTATCAGTCTGCCCAGCGTTCTCAGCGGACCGGAAAGTGACCAGGAAAGAGAGATCAGAATGGATAGGGATCCAATCGTTATATCTCCGTTGATCGCCATAAAACCGCCGCCTACAAGCGCTACTGCCGCCATAAACGTTGCAATAAAATCGATCGGCGTTCTGAAAAGTATGAATCTGTTCGTTGCGTTTATCTGCAGTTCTTTGAGAGCTTCGTTTTCTTTATCGAATTTTCTCGTTTCAAAATCTTCTGTCGCAAATGCTTTTACAACTCTGTTTCCTGCGATGTTCTCCTGAACGACCATGTTTAGGTCTGCCATTTTCTGACGCATTTTCTGATAGAACGGGCGGACTTTCGTTGACATTGCTCTTGTGAGAATAAATATCGGAGGAGTGCAGAGAAGCAGTATGATCGTTATGGGAACGTTTATGTAAAGAAGGTAAACAAGCGTTGATATAAACGTAACAAGCGAATCGATTATATTAGGCAAAAAGAATGATACGGAATATCTCATCCAGTCAAGATCGCTTGACATCCTTGACATCAGTTCTCCTGTCGGATATTTCCTGAAAAACTCCGTATCCTGCTTCTGAATTGTTTCATAAAGGTGTTTACGAACACCAAAAAGCATCGTTTGACTTGTGTTATGCAAAACGATGCGCAGGATATATGACGCTACCGAGCGGACGAACTGAACGGCAAGCAGCACGGCAATAAGCCCGGGGAGAATATCGAACTGCTGTCCGACCAGCCCTCTGTCAATAATGTTTTTTGTAACTTCCGATTGAAGAACGGTTCCAAGAGGAAGAATTGCCCTCAATACAAGCGACATTATAAAAGGAATGAGGACACCCTTCATGTTGGATAAATAAATATTCATTATACTCTTTTTCATATTGCGAAGTATACACCGATTTTCGGGACTTGTCAAGCGTGAAAATCGAAAAATCACATTAATTTTGAATATTTAAAGAATAATTCGGATTTCACTGAGGAAATCCGAATTATAAAACCATTTTGTATAGTCTATGCATAATACTCAAAGCGATCCGTCGGTATTCTCATGAGAAACCAAACGGCGCTTCAGGCTATTATCTGATAGATCAATGAAAAAACCATAGACGCTGCAAGCACAATGCAGATTATTGCAGCAATAATGCGGGCGCTCTTTTTGCTCATATATCCTCCAGATCACTCAGAGTCGATTTTCAGCAGTTTAAGCAGATCTTCGGGAATAGGAGATTGCTTGGATGCTTTTCTGTCAAGTTCGGAAACGGCAAGATCAACGGAAGTCTCAATGTTCTGAACGGAGAGCTTGAGATCGGAAAGCTTCTTTTTCAGATCGAGAATCATAGAGTCTTTTTCGGATGAAGCGGAATCAATGATAACTTTCGCTTTCTGCGATGCGTCCTTCATCGTGTCGTCGGCTTTCTTTGTTGCTTCGGCGAGAATGCTTTCTACGTTGTTCTTAACTTCGGTATAGACGTTATAATCGTTTTTATGCTGGTTCCAGTTGCTTTCAAGGAATTTGATGCGCTCTTCCTTCTGCGCTATCACTGCTTCAAGCTCACGCAGCTTCGAACCAGCAAGAAGATCTCCTTCAGCCTCGTTTTTAAGCTTTTCCGACCGCTCGATATATGTTCGCAGATCGTCCTCTACCTGCTTGTTTTTGTCATCAAGAGCAGTCAGACGTTCTGACTGTTCGGCGATCTTTTCAGACTGTTTGTCTGCGCTTTCTCTCAGTTCATTATAAAGGTTTGTAACGTCATTCAGTTCTTTGCGGAGCGAGTCGATCGCAGTTATTTTTTCCTGTAAAGCGGTCGCCTGCTCCAATAATGCGTTTTTTAGTTGCATGACCTGCTCGGTCAGCTCGAGGTTCTCTTTATTCTTTTCATCGATAACGCCGTTGAGCGATTCAATAATTCCATTCAGCTTCTCGATCTCGCTCTGCGATTCCTTCTGCTCGCTTGCGCGTATTTCTTCGGAATCCGCAAGTGCGGTTTCCAGCTCTCTTATGCGTTCATCCTGTTTTTTTATGTATTCACGGACATCGTCGCGGTTATATCCGTTAAACGCCGTTTCCCGGAATAATTTCTGCGTTGACATTCAAAACAACTCCGTTTCATTTTTAATAAAAAGCTTATTTTACCCATTATTGTAATTATATCATCTTGATAATGTTTTGTCAATACGGTTTTATTACATTATTTATGTAAAATACTGAATTATCTACTTGACAAACTATAATTTTTTTTGTATAATTACAAAATAAATCGCCGGTCTGAGCATAATCCGGACCGGTTCTGAACAGGAGTATTAAGATGATAAATGTCGCTGTTGTAGGGTTCGGAGTCGTCGGTTCCGGCGTTGTTGAACTTCTTGACAAAAACAACAGGCTTTTTTATAAAAAAGTAGGGCAGGAGATAGCCTGCAAGTATATTCTCGATATAAGAGAGTTCCCGGGAAGCCCCTATGCAGATAAATTTGTAAAAGACTTTTCGGTTATCGAAAACGACCCTGAGGTAAATATCGTTGTCGAAACCGTCGGCGGTGCAACTTTTGCGTATGAATATACAAAACGCGCACTTATGGCAGGCAAGCACGTTGTAACGTCAAATAAAGAACTTGTCGCAAAGCATGCCCCCGAGCTTCTTGATCTTGCAAGAAAAAACAACGTCTGCTACCTCTTTGAGGCTTCGGTCGGTGGCGGCATACCGATCATCAATCCCATGTATCACTGTCTTGCTGCAAACGATCTTAACAGAATTGTGGGCATAATGAACGGAACAACAAATTATATCCTTACAAAAATGGTCAAAGAGTGCGTTACGTTCGATGAGGCGCTTAAACAGGCTCAGCAGCTCGGATATGCCGAAAGAGATCCTTCCGCTGATATAGACGGTATCGATACCGGAAGAAAGATCTGCATTCTTGCGTCTCTTGCGTTCGGCAGACATATTTACCCTGAAAACGTTATGACAAAAGGTATTCGCGGAATATCACTGGATGATATATATGACGCAGACAGACAGGGTATGGCAGTAAAGCTGCTCGGATGTGCCGAAAAGAAAGAGGACGGCTGTGTAGAGATATTCGTTTCGCCGTGCGCGATACCGAAAGATCATCCTCTGGCTAATATCGAGGACGTTTTCAACGGTATCACCGTTACAGGCGACGCAATAGGGGACTGCACGTTCTATGGACGAGGCGCAGGTAAAATGCCTACTGCGTCAGCAGTCGGAGCAGATATTATCGACTGCGTCAAAGGCACCGAAAAAAGCGCTCTTTACTGGGTTGACGCAGATAACTCAAAGTTTGTTCGAAGCTTCGATAAACTTGATCTCGAATATTTTAAAAACGACATTGTTTTACTTAAGGAGTAACTTCACTTGGGACTGATAGTTCAGAAATTCGGCGGCAGTTCAGTTGCCGACGTGGAACGCATCCGCAGGGTCGCGGGTATTATTACCGATTCATATAAGGCAGGCAACGACGTTGTTGCGGTCGTTTCCGCTCAGGGCGATACGACCGACGACCTTATAGAAAAAGCTCACGAAATAAATAAAAAACCGTCAAGACGCGAGATGGATATGCTTCTTTCAACGGGAGAACAGGCGTCTGCCGCCCTTCTTGCTATGGCAATAGAAGATCTTGGCTACCCCGTAACGTCTCTTACCGCATGGCAGGTAGGGATAACGTCGGACAGCAAGTATTCCAACGCAAGGATAAAGCAGGTCTCAGACGAACGTCTTCGCCGCGAGCTTGACCAGCACAAAATCGTCATTTGCGCCGGATTTCAGGGCGTAAATAAATATGACGATATTACCACGCTCGGCAGAGGAGGCAGCGATACTACCGCAGTAGCGATCGCTGCTGCACTGAGGGCGGATATATGCAAAATATATACCGATGTGGATGGCGTTTACACCGCCGATCCGCGTATTGCTAAAAAAGCGCGTAAACTCAACGAAATTACTTATGACGAAATGCTCGAACTGGCGTCTTTAGGCGCACAGGTTCTCTGTAACCGTTCAGTCGAACTTGCTAAAAAATACAGAGTTTGTCTTGAAGTATGCTCAAGTTTCAGACAGGTACCGGGCACTATTGTTAAGGAGGATGTCAAAGTGGAAAAAATGCTCATTACCGGCGTAGCAAAGGATAATAACGTCACCCGCATATCAGTTATAGGACTTGAAGACGTTCCGGGCGTTGCGTTCAAACTGTTTTCTTTACTTGGTCAGAACAATATCAATGTAGATATAATTCTTCAGTCTATCGGTCGCCACGGCACTAAAGATATTTCTTTTACCGTCGCCTCGGATAATACCCAGATTGCTCTGGATGTTCTTCATGAATCATATCCGGACCATCCCATCACTTACGACGAAAACGTTTCAAAAGTATCTGTCGTTGGCTCAGGCATGCAGTCAAACGCGGGCGTTGCTGCAAAGATGTTTGAAGCTCTCTATTCAGTAGGGGTTAACATTCAGATGATAAGCACCTCTGAGATCAAGATCAGTGTCCTTATCGACAGAAGCGACAGCGATAAGGCGCTTGAAGCAATTCACGATGCGTTTATCTGATTATGGAAAAGATTAAATCCCTTCTTTCCCGTTCTTTCGGCGATTCAAAGGCGTATCTTGATAGTCTTGAAGAGATCGGTTTTCTTAAAAGTCAGGAGGCGTTTTGCCTTCAGGGCGATAAAGGACCGGTCTCTGTCCTTTTTATAAAAAAATATCCGTTAAACGTCGGATCAAAGCAATTAACGGCAGACTATATCTTCTACGCCGCAACAGATGAGGAGCACAGACGGGAAGGACTGATGAGCACGCTTATCAAAGAAACCCTCGCATCTTCAGCAAGGGAACGCGGTGACGCTGCGGTCCTGATCCCGGCTTCACACTCACTTTTCGATTATTACGGAAAACTCGGTTTTAAAACGGCGTTTTACTATGAAAACAAGGTTTTCAGCTGCGAAAGGTCAAATACCGAAATATATATACCGTCTGTTTCCGAGGCGGAGAAATTATATCCTTGGTATTACGATTTTTACGGAAAAAGAGAGAATACGCTCTTTAAGACAGAGGAGATATTCTGTCAGTCCGTAAAGGAACACCTCTATGATACAGAAGTATACTCATTTTTTACTGACGGAGAAAACTTTGCATTTGCCTCGCTTGGCGAAAGAATAGATTTATACGAATTTACCGGACACGATTTTGAATCTTTTGCACGCTCGGTTTCCGCAAAATACGGACTCCCCGTATCGGTCCGTATTCCTTCGGGAAGAAACGGTACTCCTCTCGGGATGATTTTTCCATATAACGAAAAAAACGTACCTGAGCCTCTTTTTGCAGATAATATGCTGAACTGATTCAATAATAAGACCGTTTGGCATAAGCCCTGTAATGAATGATTTATATTTGTCGGAACAAAAAAACGGATTGCCGTATTGATTACGGCAATCCGTTATTACTAACTGTAAAAATCAGAAAGAATGAAAAAAGCTATAAATCTGTTTTTATGAGCATCCGCTCGGGATATGATCAGATTATTCTTCCGGCCAGAGAGTCTTTATTGTTTCTCTCGGTGAAACTGCTTCTGTCTGGAGCAGGTTTTCATTATAGTCCTTGTAAAGTTCGACAAGCTCTGCAATGGACTTCGTTTTTCTGTCTGTGATAATCTCGTTGAACTGTCTCATTCCGACTATAAAATAGTTGTATTCGGTATTTTTGAACATTTCGAAGAATATGTCCGCATCTCTTTCATCAAAGAAGTAGTTGTAAGTCATAAAATCTTTGATCTTGTCTTTTGTTTCATATCCTTCAAACGGTTCGTATATCTTATCGGTTATAAATGCGGCAGATTCAAGGTTTTTGCAGTATGTCGAAAAAACTATCATTGAACGCATGCTTTCATGAACCGCAAAGATACGTCCCGGTTCAACGTCGGGACCTGTCGGGGCAGGCAAAACGGCATAGTTTTCAACATTTCTCGATATTCTTCCGTTATAACCGAAAAGCTGTTCCGTATCAACAACAGTCAACGTTGCTTTTCCCTCGATAAAAGCGTCTGCAACGGCATCGGGGCTTGTTACGTTATGGTCAAAAGCGAACGCATAATCACCGTTATAAACGTTTCTGAATTCCGTCAGCGCTTTTATTGCATTCGGCTCAGCATATCCCCATGAGTATTCGCCGTTGCCCTTATCAATGATGATGGTGTCTCCGTTGGACCGCAGCATCATTTCTCCGAGATACGGAGGATGAGCTGACATTCCGTATACTTTCGTCTCGCCGCCTTCGATTAACGTTCCTGCCGTAAGCGTTTCTTCAAATTTTGCCCACGTCCATTCCTTGTTTTCAACGGTTTCGCGTATATCGGGAATGCCGAGTGTCGATGCGAGGTTCATATTTGCCATAAAAATATAGCCGAAAGAAGAGTAGTTCAGTTCGGGCCATGCAGCGGGCAAAATGCCGTAAAGCTGTCCGACCCAGCACATTTCTTCAAGCATTGCCGGCGTTCCCCATTTTTCGGAGTCTCTGTAATCGATATAGGGCTGCAGCGTATTTACAGGCTGGTAAAAGCCTATTTTCATTGAAGAGCGCAGTCCGTGAGTGCTTCCCTGAAGGATATCGCAGTAAAATACGCCCGACATCGAGCAGACAGTAAATTCGTTTTCGCTCGCGCCGTCCGCCTGATAAAATGCATCTATCGTGCAGTTGTACTTGTCCTCTATTTCTGCTTTGCGCTTTGCCGCCATATCTGAAAACAGCGTTCCCGAGGTAAAACCGAGAATATTTTCCGCGTTCGAGTCGCCAAACAGGGTAGAACACGTAACGGCATATCTCATTGAGTATCCGTTCAGGTCAACTGCATCCGAATTAACGTTGGTTTCAAAATCAAGATCAAATACTTCAGCTTCTTTTGATGCGCAGGCAATCGACGATATAAGTAAAAGAGCTGTAAGCAAAAGGATTTTAACGGTTTTTTTCATTATCTCTCCCCCTGTATCTGTAAAAATTGATGAAACTATCTGATTTCGACTGAATATCCCGCAGCGTATGCTTTGTCCGGCTCAAGAGTAATGATCGCTGGCTTCTTTGTCAGCTCTTCATCGCTTGTTACTTCGGAGGGCAGTCCGTTCCAGGGTTCTATGCAGATATACGGCGCCTCGGTCATGGGCTTATGCCAGATACCGAGGTATTCAAAATCGTTGAAGTCGACCGTGATGGAATTATCCGATTTTTCGGAACATACTTTCAGTTTTCTTGATTTCATATCCGAAAGAATGATCGCGTCATTGTCGAAAAGATTGTGACGAAGCGGTATTACTCTGTTGTTTACGAGAGCGAAGGGACGCTTTTCTCCGGTGATATAGCAGTTGTCGCAAATCACTTCATTCGGCTCGCAGTCGTTTTCGAATACGATAGAGTAATCTTCAAACTTTTCACCGTCATTTATCGGAATATTGAAGCCGGGATGCGCGCCGACCGAGAAATACATCGTCTTGCTGTCGGTATTTTTAACGTCGTATTTTACGTCAAACTTGTTTCCTGAAAGGGTAAACGTAACGTTGAAATCGAATTCGAACGGATAAACGGTCAGCGTTTCCTGTGACGACGAAATTCCGAATGTGATCTTATCAGCCGTTTTTTCTCTTACTTCAAGCTCGGATATACGGACAAAACCGTGAGGGCTTTTTATCGTATATACGTTGCTTCCAAGTCTGTATTTTCCTTCTTTAACTCTTCCTACTATCGGGAAAAGGTTAGGGGACCTTCCGGTCCAGAACTCCGGGTTTCCTTGCCAGAGATACTCTTTGGCGTTTTTCTTGTTTATGATTGAACGAAGCTCACCGCCTAGAGTTGAAAATGTAAGTCTGAGATATTCGTTCTCAAGAGTATATTCCATAAAAATGCACCTCGTTTAAAGTGTTTTACAATAATCTTTGAGGTATTCGCGGAAGCCCTCGCCGATTTCGGGATGTTTCAGCGCCATTTCTACCTGAGCCTTCATAACACCGAGCTTGTTGCCCATGTCGTAACGTTTGCCTATAAAGTCGACAGCGATCATACCGTCAGTATTCGAAAGCACCTTCATGGCGTCTGTGAGCATAAGCTCACCGTTGTTGAACGGAACTGTTTTGAGTATCTCATAGATCTTTGACGGAAGAATCATTCTTCCGAGGCAGGAAAAGAGTGAAAATACCTGCTCCGGCTTCGGTTTTTCTATCATATCGGTAAGGCTGTAAACGTTGTCGTGGATCTTATCAACTTTCATGGTCGAATACATAAGTATCTGCTCAGGAGTAACTTCCTGGACACCGACAACACCTTTTCCTGTCTCTTCATATGCATCTATAAGCTGTTTTGCCACTGGATATTCATCGTTTATAATAACGTCGTCACCGTAGCATACAACAAACGGATCGTCTCCGGTGAACGCTTTTGCCTGAAGAAGGGCATGACCGGTTCCGAGCATTTCTCTCTGCCTTGTATAAACAAGTCTGACGTTGCATGCGATATTCTTTACAAGGTCAAGCAGATGTTTCTTTTTCTCTCCTCCCGCTTCAAGACGTTCTTCAAGCTCGGGGGACTTGTCAAAGTGGTCTTCGATAAGCGTTTTGCCTCTCGAAATGATTATCATAATGTCATCTATTCCGCTGTTGGCAAGCTCTTCAACGATATATTGAAGCGCAGGCTTGTCTACTATCGGAAATAGCTCTTTCGGAACGGATTTTGTCGCAGGCAGCATTCTTGTTCCGAGTCCCGCCGCTAAAATTACAGCTTTTTTTACACTTTTCATTTCATTCTCTCCTTGAAATATATAAGACAGTTTGATTATCTGAATATATTGCCGTTCTCATCGAGAAAAGCAGTTCTTGTAAGGCTGAAAACGGCTCTTTTTGCCGTACTTTCGGTAAATGCCGAGGTTAGAAGCACCGGACTTATGTTTCTTTCGTTCCCGCAAGGGGCGATTATCTCAAAAACGGTTTCTTCGTCGTTATTGAAAACTTTTTTCAGTGACATTTCCGTTTTCAGGTCTATCTCCGTTTCCCCGCTTTTTGTTTTCTTTACAGCTGGTATCTTATCTTTCAGCGTGAACGCCTCAAAGTCGTCCGCGATATCTTTCGGCACTTTCAGCGTGTAGAGCGCTTTGTCGATATATTTGAATTCACGGTCAGAGTCGTAAATACCCGAAAACGATATGCCGTCAGGCGCTGCTGCGTTCATTGCTTTAAGCATTGCCGGATACTGCGGCGGATTGACAAGTTTTATATCCATCAGTTCGTTTTCTCCGCAAACGCCGATAGGGAGCGCCGCCGAAAAAACCATATACGGGTGAGGGTTGAAACCCTGCGTATACCATATCGGTATTTCTGCCCTTGCAATTATTCTCGCCATACAACGCGTAAGATCGAGATGCGAAATATATTTAGCGTATCCTTTTTTTGAAAAAACGATCCTCGTCACGGGCATACATCTCCCTTGCAAAGTCTGTTTACGCCGCACCCCGCACATTTTTCGGCGCAGCTCGGGGTGGTTTCTGCTTTGTATGCTTTTTCGCATTCCCGAACAAGAAATTCTTTTGTGATTCCCGAATCAACAAAGCCCCAGGGCAGTTCTTCGTCAAACGAACGCTGTCTGGCGGTATACGAGTAGAAGTCTATCCCGCATTCCTCTGCAGCTTTGAGCCACTTCGCAAAATCGAAATGCTCGGTCCATGCGTCAAGTCTGCAGCCTAAACGCCATGCGGTCTCAATAAGCTTTGATATTCTTCTGTCTCCTCTGGCAAAAACGCCTTCAAGCACTGTCGTGTCCGCATCATGGTATTTATAATGCACACGTTTTGACGTTATGGAGGATTTGAGCAGTTCCTGACGTCTCTGGATCTCGTCAAGCGTCAGCTGCTTTTCCCATTGAAACGGAGTATGGGGCTTCGGCACAAATGTCGCGCATGATATCGTAACGTTTATCCCTCTTGAGCGGTTCGTTGCATACTTGTAAAAATAGTCTACGACCTTTTCCGCAGTTTTTGCTATTCCTATTATATCCTCGTCCGTTTCTGTAGGCAAACCGATCATAAAATAAAGCTTTACAGCGCTTGCGCCGTTTTCAAAGGCTATTTTGCACGATCTTTCAATATCTTCGTCGGTAATATTTTTGTTTATTACGTCTCTCAGCCTCTGTGTTCCCGCTTCTGGCGCGAATGTCAGACCGGTTTTGCGGATCGAACTTATCTCATCACTGATTTCTTTTGAGAAATTATCGATCCTTAAAGAGGGGACTGCAAGGCTGATCTTCCTTGGGATACAGTATTCCTTCAAACTGTCCGCAAGCTCGGGAAGTTTCTGAAAATCACTTGTAGAAAGAGAAAGAAGCGATATTTCGTCATATCCGGTGTTCCTGCAAAGCTTTACCGCGTCGTTTTTCAGCCGTTCAACAGGCTTCTGCCTGTAAGGACGGTAAATAATTCCCGCCTGACAGAATCTGCATCCGCGTATGCATCCGCGCATTATCTCAAGCGATATCCTGTCGTGAACGACCTGAGCGAAAGGAACGACAAGTTTATCGGGATAGTATACGTTCGGAAGGTCGTTGATTATCGCTCTTGTAACCTTTGTCTGTTTTTCGCCGTGGTTCGGCACATATATTCCTCTGATGTTTTTTGCGCGTTCGAGAAATTCATGCCTGTTTTTTCCGCATTCCTTATAAAGATCAAAAAGCTCGTTCAGATTTTCCTCGCCTTCGCCGATATCTATCACGTCAAAAAAATCGGCAACTGGCTCCGGGTTGCACATGCAAGGACCGCCTGCAAGAAGAATAGGCATATCATCGCCTCTGTCTTTTGCATAAAGCGGAATTCCAGCAAGATCGAGAATGTTTGCTATACCGGTGTATGAAAGTTCGTAAACAAGAGTAAAAGCAACAAAGTCAAAGTCTTTGAGTTCATCTTTCGATTCAAGCGCGAATATGGGGGTTCCTGTTTTGCGAAGAAGCTCCTCCATATCCGTATTCGGTGCAAAAACGCGCTCGCACCACAGGTCGTCACGCTCGTTCATCATATGGTAAAGCAGCTTCATTCCGAGATGAGACATTCCAACGTCGTAAAGATCCGGAAAGCAGTATGCCACGCGTGTATATATGTTTTCTTTTGATTTGTGAATCGCATTCAGTTCTGTTCCGATATACCACGAAGGTTTCGAGACCGAGGACAGAATCCTATCAATGTTCTTTATCATTTCTTTTTCCCGTGCGTTACTGTTTTTATCACATACATTTTTATTATATATCAATGCGGAAAGATTTTCAAGACAGTTTACAAATTTTTACTATTTGAAGCGTATACGCAGACCATGATTTTTCCTGACAGAATATGAATAAATTATGTTTTTTTATGTTTTAACTTGACAACCCGAAGATTATTGTCGTATAATATGGAAAAATGAATTAATATGTGCATTGGAGGAGTTACGGTCTTATGAAGGGCAGCCGTCCACCGGTTCTCGACAGCTTCATATCATATCTGCGCCGACTTGACAAGCCGATAATTCTTCTTGTTCTTGCTCTTTCAGCGTGCGGAATGATCGCCATTGTATCGGCAGTAATCGGAGATCCCTCCAAGGCACGCTGCATCCCGATGCAGCTTATCGGGATTTTCGGCGGACTGATAATCATGTTCGTTGTAGCAAGAATAGATTACGAGTTCATCTGTAAATTCTATATTCCGATCACGATCGTGTCATCTGCGCTTTTGCTCGTGACAGCAATTTTTGCAGACAGCCAGGGCGGAAACTATAACTGGCTCACGCTCGGTCCGGTAAATATCCAGACGTCGGAATTTACCAAAACAGCATTCATTGTCAGCATTTCGACGCATATTTCAAAAATAGAAGATCAGCTCAACAAACCGATCCACGTTCTTCTGCTGGGCGTTCATTTTCTTTTCTATTTCGTTCCCGTCATATTGCAGCATGATCTCGGATCGGCTATCATTTACGCCATCGTCTTTGTTTTTATTATATATGCCGCAGGTCTGAAATACAGGTATTTTATTATCGCCGCCGCCGCGGGAGCCGCCGCAGCGCCCGTAATATGGCAATATCTCAGGGTAGACCAGAAAAAACGCATAATATACGGGTTCCAGCCCGAACTTGACCCTCTCAACTACGGTTATCAGCCCATAATTGCAAAAAGAGCTCTCGGCTCCGGACAGATGTACGGATTGGGCTTCGGAAACGGTATTCAGACTCAGAATGCTCTTCTTCCCGCCAATCATACCGACTTCGTTTTTGCCATAATAGGCGAGGAATTCGGATTTGTCGGCTGTATCGTCGTCCTTGCGCTGATCGTGGCTCTCGTCGTATTCATCCTTCTTAACGTTACAAAGATCAAGAATACTTGCGGCAGACTGATATGCGTTGGCGTCGCCGGAATACTTATTTCTCAGACCCTCGTAAATATCGGCATGGTCCTTGGACTTGCGCCTGTTATAGGCGTAACGCTTCCGTTCGTTTCATACGGCGGATCATCCGTCATGAGCCTTTTCTTTGCCATGGGCATGGTTCAGAGCGTTAGAGAAAAAGAATTGACGGATAACAGTCTTCGCTTCGGCGGAAAAGCAAGACGCGTAAGCCCTGTGAACATCAATTTCAGCAATATAGCAAAAAAATCGGGAGATAATTAATTCATGAACAGTCAAAAATACGATTTTGCGGTTGTAGGCGCAGGAGTTTCAGGCGCATGGATAGCTTATGAGCTGTCAAAATATACCGCGAAAACATGCCTTATAGAAAAAGAAAACGACGTTGCCATGGGAGCAACAAAAGCAAACAGCGCGATAATCCACGCGGGCTACGATCCCGTCCCGGGTACTCTTATGGCAAAGCTGAATGTCCGCGGAAACGAGCTTGTAAGAGAACTTCATGAAAAAATGGATATACCCTTCAGACAGATCGGCTCTCTTGTTATTGCCCTTTCTGAAGATGACGAGGCGAAGATCCGCGAATTATACGAAAGAGGCCTGAAAAACGGGGTCAAGGGGCTTAAAATACTCACAAAAGAGGAAACACTTGCCCTTGAACCTAATCTTTCTGACGAGGTCAGAGGTGCGCTTTTAGCGGAAACGGCAGGCGTATGCTCTTCTTTCGAAATGAGCGTCGCTCCCGCGGAAGTAGCGGAAAACAACGGTGTTGACCTTATAAGAAATTTCAAGGTCGAAAACGTTTCTTATGAAGACGGATACACCATTCTCGTTTCTTCGGACGGTAAAACCGTTGCGGCGCGCACGGTAATTAATGCGGCAGGCGTTCACGCAGATGAGATCGCTGCTCTTTTCGGAGACGATTCGTTCACAATGACGCCGCGAAGAGGAGAGTATTCCATTCTCGATAACAGCTGCAAAGATCTTGTCCGTCACGTTATATTCCAGCCTCCCGTAAAATACGGCAAAGGTATTCTTGTATCACAGACCGTTGACGGAAATATCATTGTCGGACCTACCGCGGAAAACATTGACGATAAAGAAGATAAATCCACGACGACCGAAGGTCAGAAGACAGCTTTTGACGGTGCGAGAAGGTCTGTTCCGTCCGTAAGCGAACGCGACGTGATCACATCTTTTTCCGGCATACGCCCGATAGGCGGAAAGGGAGATTTCATTATAGGCTTTTCCGACGCTAACAAAGCGCTCTTCAACGTTGCAGGTATCGAGTCTCCCGGTCTTACGGCTGCGCCTGCAATAGGTGAGTATGTTATTGAAAAGCTTATCGAAAGCGGGCATAAATTTGTAAAGAAAGATGATTTCGACAATACCCGTATAGTTGTCCGGTTCAAAGATCTTTCCGATGAGGAGAAAAACAGAAAAATAGCGGAAAACCCGCTTTACGGACGCGTTATATGCCGTTGCGAGACCGTCACAGAGGGCGAAATAGTCGATTCGATCAGAAGAGGCGCAGGCGCGAGGGATATGGACGGCGTAAAAAGACGCGTTAGGGCAGGTATGGGCAGATGTCAGGGCGGCTTCTGCGGTCCGAGGGTTATGGAAATACTCTCACGCGAACTTGATATCCCGATGAGCGAAGTAACTAAGTTCGGCGGCGGATCACGAATGACCGAAAAGGAAACACTGTGATTTGCGGTATTATGTCAGAGAGGGCTTGAAAGAATATGATTATCAACGCAGACGTTGCCGTTATCGGCGGAGGACCCGCAGGTCTTGCGGCAGCTATTGAATGCAGAAAAAACGGCATAGAGAATATACTTGTTATCGAACGTGACAGACAACTCGGCGGGATTCTCAATCAGTGCATCCACCCCGGTTTCGGTCTTCACGTTTTCGGAGAGGAGCTGACCGGTCCCGAGTATGCTCAGAGGTATATTAATATGCTTGCTGAGACAGATATAAAAACCATGACAGATACCATGGTCCTGTCTCTTTCTTCCGACAGAGTCATAAGAGCGGTCAATGCTCAGACGGGAGTTGCCGAAATACACGCGGGGGCGGTGATCCTTGCAATGGGATGCCGTGAGCGCACGAGAGGAATGCTCAGGATCCCCGGCACACGTCCTGCAGGCATTTACACAGCGGGAACAGCTCAACGCCTCGTGAATATAGAAGGACTTATGCCGGGAAAGAATACCGTAATACTCGGCTCCGGCGACATCGGTCTTATCATGGCGCGCAGAATGACTCTTGAGGGCTCAAAAGTAAAAGGCGTATACGAGATAATGCCCAAAAGCGGAGGACTTAAAAGAAACATCGTTCAGTGTCTGAACGATTTCGGTATTCCGCTTCATCTGAGCAAAACCGCGATAGAAATTCACGGAAAAGAGCGCGTTGAAGGAGTTACCGTAGCTTCGGTCGACGAAAACCTTTCTCCGATAAAGGGAACCGAGGAATATGTAGAATGCGATACGCTTCTTCTTTCTGTCGGTCTTATCCCGGAAAACGAGCTTTCCCGAGGCGCGGGGATCGCTATAGATCCTAAAACCAAGGGTCCCGTCTGCGAGAAAGGTTTTGAAACCTCCGTTCCCGGTATTTTCGCATGCGGTAACGTTTATAAGGTTTACGATCTTGTTGACAACGTAACGAAAGACAGCGTGCTTGCAGGAAGATCGGCGGCAGAATATCTTAAATCAAGATCATTTTAACAGAGGTAAATATGCAGACAACAAAAGTAACGTGTGTCATCTGTCCCGTCGGATGCACGATAGAAGTCGATCATGAAAAAATCGACGGCAAAGAAACCGTTATCGACGTAAGAAACAACAAATGCCCGAGAGGCTTTAAATACGCGTCGGCTGAAGTAATAAATCCGGAACGTGTCCTTACTTCTACCGTCCGTCTGAAAAACGGCGCGGTTCCACGCCTTTCCGTCAAGAGCGAGCGTCCCGTTCCGAAGACGTCTCTTTTTGACTGTATGAAAGAAATAAGAAAAGCTTCCGTCTCTTCTCCCGTCAAAATGGGTGACATCATCATAGAAAACGTTGCCGGGACCGGAGTAAATATAGTTGCTACTCACAACGGATGACCGCAGGTAAATGTTGAAGAATTTTAACAAAGTTACACTTGAAAAACAGGGGAAACTGTGCTATAATACCAAAGGTTCGCTGGTATGGCTCAGCAGGTAGAGCAGTTCACTCGTAATGAACAGGTCATCGGTTCGAATCCGATTACCAGCTCCAAAGACCCCTTGCTTTTGCAGGGGGTCTTTTGTTATGATTATATTAACCGAATAACGTGAAAGGAACCGGAAAATGAGAATTCTTTACCTTGATCTCGACACCCTCAGGCCGGATCATCTCGGCTGCTACGGGTATCACAGAAACACGTCTCCCAATATAGATTCCGTAGCAAAAGACGCTTTGCGGTTCAATAATTATTATTGCTCAGATGCGCCCTGTCTCCCGTCAAGAAACGCTCTTATGACGGGAAGATTCGGCATCCATTCGGGAGTAGTCGGACATGGCGGGACCGCTGCGGATATGCGCAGAGAAGGCTATTCGCGCGATTTCTGCGATAAGCTCAGCGTCTCGAGCCTTCCCGGTTTTTTACACAGACAGGGACTTAGAACCGTTCTTGTCAGTCCGTTTGCTGAGCGTCATTCCTGCTGGCAGTTTTATGCCGGCTTCAGCGAAATGTATAATACAGGCAGACAGGGCGGAGAATCAGCCGAGGAGATATCTCCCGTCGCGCTTGACTGGCTCGAAAGAAATGCTGAAAAAGATAACTGGTATCTTCACGTTAATTTCTGGGATGCGCATACACCTTACAGAGCGCCTCTTTCGTTCGGCGAACCGTTCGCAAACGATCCTCTTCCCGACTGGATCACAGATGACGTTCTTGCCGAGCATGTCCGCCACGTAGGTCCTCATTCCGCGCGTGAGATAGGCATGTATAACAGCAACGAAAATCCCAACGTTCCGCGTCATCCCGGAGAAGTTACAGACAGAAAAGGACTGCGCAGGATGTTTGACGGCTATGATACAGGCATCCTTTACATGGATATGCATATCGGGTATATCCTTGATGCGCTTAAAAGGGCTGGAGTTTATGACGATACCGCGATCATCATCAGTGCGGATCATGCCGAGAACATCGGCGAACTCGGTCTTTACGGCGAACATGCCACAGCCGATTATGTCAACTGCCGTATTCCTATGATCATAAAGTGGCCCGGGGGAAAGACAGGCACAGACGATAATCTTCATTATAATCTTGATTTGCTGCCTACGTATGCCGAACTTTTCGGGGGACAGCAACATTCTCTGTGGGACGGTGAATCGTTCGCAGATTGCATCGTTCCCGATACTGCGGTTCCGTCAAAAACGAGGGACTATCTCGTTTTATCTCAATGCGCCCATCTCTGCCAGAGAGGCGTTCGCTTCGGAGATTACATTTATCTCAGATCTTACCATGACGGTTATCATCTTTACCCGAAGGAAATGCTGTTCAATATTAAAAACGATCCTCACGAGCAGTTTAATCTTGCCGAAAAAGAACGTTCCCTTTGCGAAAAAGCAGTCTATTACCTCAATGAATGGCATGATGAAATGATGCTTACCATGCCTGATGACGTAGACCCTCTCTGGACCGTTATGAGAGAAGGCGGACCGTATCATACAAGAGGACATCTCGAACAATACTGCAAACGCCTCGAAGAAACAGACAGGGCTGAAGGCGCGGCGGAGCTTCGCAGACGTCATCCGAACGAAAAATAAAATACGGAGAATAACGATGGAAAGAATTTATTACGATACTTACGAAAACCGTATTCGTGTAACCGTCTGGGCAGATACCGCCTTTGACGGAAGCTTGCGGATCCATAACTATACGCGAGGAGTCTATATCGACGATATTTTCGGAATTGACGAAGACGAAACATTCGCCGTAATTCCCGCAAATTCCGTTTCAGCTGCGCTCGCCGCATCCGGTGCGTCTTCGCTTAAGGAACTGCTCGTTTATTTTGATAATTTTGCTTGTTGCCGCAACGGCTATGAGCGGGTAAAATCGTGGCTCGGAAAAGAGGGTGTCTCTTTCACCGAGGAAACGCCGTGACGGAGAGCGTTATAATTCGATTCGGATATAGCTCCTTTAACGGGATCAGAACGGTAGCAGCACCGACCTCTGCCGCATTATTATATTATATTTTATATCATTTCAGCCTTATTTTCTGAAAAATAAAATTTTATTTTTCTATTGTAAGCGTGCTGCGAATCGCATCGGGTCTCGCAATATTTGCCGTCTCCGCGGCTGCATCTTTATCGGTTACAACTGATGTATATTGGAACGCTAAAGAAACTTCCGCTTGGCCAGAAAGCATCGGTACGGGGCCTTCTTCTGCGGAGTTTCACGTGATGGCATGGATAGAAAGCAGCTCGACTCATCAAATCAGATATGCAAACGCAAACAGTAATTATACAACTTCGGATACAGCAACAACTACTGCTGTATCCGTCACTTATCCGAGTCCGATCCCTCTCGTTTATTACGGAGGTTCCATAGAATACGGACACTGGGAAGAAAACTGATTCGATATTCTAACCGGAGTTTAAAGCATGTTCGGCTTTAAACTCCGGCTTTTATCAAATCCGTTTCTGTTGATGTAATTGAGGGAAAGGTTTTGTTGGTAATATGAAACACCTTATATTGGATACGTTTCGAAATATTAAAAAATCCCCGTTTTTGTTTTTTTTCATGTTCATCCAGATCGCTATTACGAGTTTATTACTGTATATTACTATTGCCAACTATTATTGGATACGGGAACAGGACAACGCCGCCGCCATTGCTTGGGGAGAAAAAGAGTATTTTAAACTGGCGGGTACTGTCAATATGTCAATGGAAATGAGAGGCGCTCTTATTTTTTCAAAACTGACAAATTCTTCAGGTGAGTTCGATCCGAAATATGTTGAACTCTTTGAAAATGTAGAGAGTTTTTATGAAAAACTGCTTACAATTGACGGTCTGACTATGATGACGGGCAAAACCGGTGCCTTTTTTGGGTTGTCTCAAAAAAAACAGCGGAGTGATGAGGATAAAACAGAAGGTGCTCATTCCATGTTTTCCATTGATTCGTTACATGAATTCAAAAACCTTAATATGTATTATATTGATTCCGAATTTCTCGACTTTTTTAATATAAAACTGATCGATGGCGAACGGTTTGTTGAGGATGATTTTCTTTACGAAAACGATATGATTCCAGTTTTAATGGGGGATTCATTCAGAAAGTATTATACATTAGGGGAAGAATTTAGTGCTACTGACATGTCTTTTAAAAAGAAAAAGTTTAAGGTAGTCGGTTTTATTGCAAAAAATCAGTATTACTGTCCGGTAAAGGACGCAGGAACATTGACAAATGTTTATTCCTTTGATAACATCATACTTTGACCTGTAATTGAAAGAGACTTTAAATCGATTTTTAACGATTATCGATCGTCATTATTTTTGTTTGCCTCAAGAATAAACGACGCTTTTTTATCTGTGAGCCCGAAAAATATGAAGACATACGCGCACAGGTTGATGACCTGCTTAGGCAAAGCGGGCTTGATGCGGTTTACGAGACTGTTAAATGCAGAACGGAAAAGGAACTTGCGAGTAACGTGAAAGAACAGTATATTATCAGCGTTGCGGTGTGTATGGCAACTCTCATGTTCTCGCTTTTCACTTTCATATTTTCAATGCTTTATAAAATTGACGACAACATAAAGAATTATGCTATAAGTATTGTTGTTGGCGCAACTTATGGTGATATTTCGATAAGATATCTTTTTGAGTCGTTCGTTCTTTTTCTTCTCGGTCAGTCTACAGGTGTTTTCCTGTTCAGGTTTTATGCTGTTTATTCGTATATCTATCAGGGATACAATAATCTCGAAATTCAAACATTAAAATCAGGTTTCTTGCTTAACATACTGTTTTTTGTCGTTACGGCAGTTTTTTTGCTTATTTGCGTCAATGCGAAGTTACAGCCTTGTATCCCTCATCCGTGGAAATGAAGCAAGAAGAGAAAAGCACTTGCCTCTTTACCGTATTGTCATCTTCCTTATGCTTGCCGTTGTCGGCGTTTTCGCAATGTTCATAGCAAGTTATAGCGTCGCTCTCGACAGAATGGATTTATATTACAACAGCTATTTTACGGAAAATGTTAAAATTGCCTACGTAAACAACTTTACAAACGATGATGCTCCTCAGGTTAAGGTTGAAGTCAATATAATAGGAGAAAAAGCAGACGACGCAATCATAAACAGATATATTAACGTCTTTTATAAGGGCGACGACTATATAGAGGAACGAGGACTTTACTTTAACGGATATATAGACCCAGTAAATATGCTTTACGGAAGATTTTTCACTTCCGAAGAATCCGCCGGAAAAGAAAATATCGCTGTCGTCGGAAAAGGCATATACGAAAAATACGTTTCTTTTAACGAAAATGGCGAAATGGTATATCGCTCTGATGCGCTTGATTCCGATCTTCTCGTAATAGGCGTTATGGGCAAGGAGGAATCCGATACAAGCATAGACTTTACCGTGTTTACGCCGTTACAACTTCCCTCGATTAAATTCGGTGACGCAGGCACCTATACGATTGACGGAAAAGATAAGGATACGGTTGCAAAGCTTCTGGATGTTTTTACGGAAACAACTTCGCAGACGGCGATGATAAATACGAGAGACTATCATCCGAGAATAACCGTTGAAGCCCCGACCGATATGCTTTTAATGCTGTTTGTAATCGTTATTATCAACGCCGTTGTTTTCTGCTTTTATTACGTATCAAAGCAGCAGAACATTCATTATGTTAAAAAACTTGTTGGCTATTCCAAAATAATGATTCTTGTCGATACTTTCGTTGATTTTCTCTCTCTTGCTGCCTTTGCGTTCATTTCAGGCAACGCACTAACCGTTCTTCTTAAAGAAACTGTTTTTGCAGGCGTGGGTCTGTTTTCGATTTACATGCTTGATTTTCAGGTTATCCTTCTTTCTCTCGCCGCTGTCGCGCTGCTTACAGTTGTGCTTACGGTTATTGCCGTGACAAGAACGTTCGCTTCGGCCAACAATAACGAATACCGCGTGTGATCTGTAAAACACTTCAGTTTTTTAATAATTATTTCACATCTTTTTATTGACTTTTCTGCATATAAGTGATAAAATAAAGGGCAGTATATATTCTGCCCTTTTATTATTTTAGGAGACAAACAAATGAGTGAAACCAATACGATTCAATCAACGAACAAAAGATCAAAAATAAAAAAAATAGCCTTATACGGCATTCTGTCCGCAATAATAATCATCATGAGCTTTACTCCGCTTGGATTTCTTAAAGTCGGCACTTTTTCAATAACGTTTTTACCTATTCCTGTCGCTGTCGGCGCTGCTCTTCTCGGTCCAGTCGGAGGCCTCTACCTCGGCTCTCTTTTCGGTTTAATGAGCTTTCTTCAATGCTTCGGCATGGATCCTCAGGGAGTAATTTTGCTTGAAATCAATCCGATTTTCACATTTATACTCTGCGTAGTCACAAGAGCTTTGATGGGCTTTTGCTGCGGTCTGATATTTAAATTCTTGTCCAAAATAGATAAAACAAAAGTCGTTTCTTTCATCGTTTCAAGTTTTTCCGCAGCCTTTTTGAATACGGTCTTTTTCCTTTTTACTTTTACCGTTCTTTTCGGTGAAGGAGAAATCACAGAGCGGTTCGGAGCATCTCTTTCAACAATCCTTTTGACCGTAGTTTCCGTAAACGGTATTATAGAGGTTATCGTCTGCACAGCAGTCGGATTTGCCGTTTCAAAAGCGCTTTCCTATTTTCTTTTCAAGGAGCGTAACTGATGAAAACGGTTATCGGTATCGATATAGGCGGCAGCACGACAAAGATAGTCGGTCTTCGTGACGGCGTTACAATGAAGCCTATGCAGGTCAAAGCGACCGATCCAATAACTTCCCTTTACGGCGCTTTCGGCAGATATCTCAGTGAAAACTCCCTGCTTTTACCCGATGTTTCGGAAATACGCGTCACAGGCGTCGGCTCGTCGTTTGTTAAAGACGATATTTACGGCATTAAAACCGTTAAGGTTAACGAATTCAACGCGATCGGTCTTGGCGGACTTTATCTTACGGGACTTTCAAATGCGATAGTTGTCAGCATGGGAACAGGCACGGCGTTCGTTCACGCCAAAGGCGATAAATTTGAACACCTCGGAGGCACCGGGGTAGGCGGAGGCACGCTGCTCGGTCTTTCTTCAAAGCTTCTCGGCACAAGAAATTTCAAGAATATATGCGAACTTGCCGCCGAGGGAGATATTTCAAAAATAGATCTTGCCGTTGGCGATATAACAAAGAGTGAGGCGGGAATTCTCAAGAATGAAACAACCGCTTCCAACTTCGGCAAAATTTCCGACTATGCCAATAAAAACGATATCGCAGCCGGACTTATCAATATGGTTTGCCAGACGATCGGCATGCTCGCTTACTTTGCGAGCCGGTTTTCAGGCACAAACAATATCGTTCTTTGCGGAAGTATGACAAATATCCCGGACACATCGGAGTATTTTTCCGTTATCAATTCCTTATACGGTGTCAATATTTTCGTACCGGAAGATGCTGAATTCGCTACCGCTCTCGGCGCTGCGCTCCTTAAGGCAGACGGAGAGTAAATCAATTAACGGAGAATCCCGATGAAGGATCATCTTAACGCTCTTTACGAAGAGATAAAAGATTTTTCCGTCTCAACCGGAATAACGATAAAAATATTCGGTTCTGACGGCAATGAGATTATGTCTGTCGGCAACTGTCCCGAATGCGATCTGTGCAGACTTGCGGGATGTCCTCAGTCAGACTGCGTAAAAACCCATAAAAAGGCGGGCGAGGATACTCTCAGATTCGGAGGGAAATACGTATATCTATGCCCGATGGGCTTTGTTCACGCGTCATCTCCGATTCTCACCGATAATTCTGAGATAGTCACAGCATCCGCAGGTCCGGTGCTTATCATTGATAAAACCGATTATTTCAACGAATACATACGCGGAAGAGAAAATCTTACCGAAGAACAGCTTGCCGAAATAAACCGTATACTTGAAAGTATACCGATGTATACTCTTGAAAAGGTCACCGCATATTCCAATATGCTATACTACCTTGCCTCTTATTCAAGCGGAAAAGACCCTGTAAAGCTTCTGAATTCAGACGCAGGCGAGGAGGATGCCTCAACAGACCTTATCAATCTGAAAAACGGACTTATCGACAGAACAGAGTATCCTCTTTACAAAGAAAAAGAACTGATCGACGTTATGTCTGTCGGCGACAGAAAAAATGCTCAGCGCCTTCTTAACGAAATTCTCGGCTATATATTTTTTGCAACTGGCGGAAACATTGATATCATCCGCACCCGTGTTGCTGAGCTGATCGTCCAGCTTTCAAGGGCGGCTGCTCTCAACGGCGGAGTAAACCGTCAGAAAATAATGGATATCAGCGTCGAATACATGAAAACTATCTGGACAATGGAGTCGATAGACGATATTTCATCATGGATGTCAAGGATACTTTCTTCATTTACTCAGATGGTGTTTTCAACAAAAGAAATAAAGCACATAGACGTTATCCAGAAGGTCGTTTCCTATATAAACAGTAACTATATGAATAAAATATCTCTCGATGACATTGCAAAGGAAGGTTTTCTGTCTTCATCATACCTCAGCAAACTTTTCAAATCCGAAATGAAGATGAATCTTTCAACGTATATAAATAACGTCAGGGTTGAAAAAAGCAAGCTTCTGCTGCTTGACGACTCTCTCAGCATTATGGACGTTGCCATGATGGTCGGTTTTGAAGAGCAGAGCTATTTTTCAAAAGTATTCAGAAACGTGACAGGCGTGTCACCCGGTAAATTCAGACAACTGAAAGGTCACATATAATCTTTAATAATTTAAGGAGAACCGTTATGAAAACAAAAGCTTGCAGACTTTACGGAAAAAAGGATCTGCGCCTTGAAGAATTCGAACTTCCCGCCATAAAAGATGATGAAATACTTGCCAAAATCGTTTCAGACAGCGTTTGCATGTCGTCATACAAAGCTGTCGTTCAGGGTGAAGACCATAAGCGAGTTCCAAACGACGTAGCTTCAAACCCGGTCATTATCGGGCATGAATTCTGCGGTGAGATAATCGAGGTAGGCTCGAAATGGCAGAGCAAATTCAAACCGGGCAACAAGTTTTCCATTCAGCCGGCACTCAATGCCGATTTTAATCCTTATGCCGCGCCAGGATACTCCTTCAGATATATAGGCGGATCAGCAACGTATGTTGTAATTCCTTCGATCGTTATGGAGCGTGATTGCCTTCTTGAATATAACGGTGACGCCTTCTTCTACGGCTCGCTTTCCGAGCCTATGAGCTGCATTATCGGCGCTTTCCATGCAACCTATCACACCAAATACGGCGTTTACGAACATGAAATGGGTATCCGTAAGGGCGGCAACATGGCAATACTTGCAGGCGCAGGTCCTATGGGGCTCGGCGCAGTTGACTATGCCATCCACTGTGACAGAAAACCGTCACTTCTCGTTGTTACCGATATAGACGACGCCCGTCTTGAAAGGGCAGCGTCCATCCTCACGGCAAAAGAAGCCGAAAAAAACGGCGTAAAGCTCATTTATCTTAATACATCCAAACCGGAAAACGACAATGATTATATCAGATCGCTCACAGGCGGAGCAGGATTTGACGACGTATTTGTGTTCGCTCCCGTCAAGCCCGTAGTTGAACAGGGTGACAAGCTTCTTGCTCGTGACGGCTGCCTGAATTTCTTTGCCGGCCCCACAAATACCGAGTTCTCGGCGAACTTTAATTTCTACAACGTTCATTACTCAATGACGCACGTTGTCGGAACAAGCGGCGGTAATACCGACGATATGCGTGAATGTCTGAAAATGGTTTCCGAAGGAAAGATCAATCCCGCAGCGATGATAACTCATATAGGTGGACTGAATGCAACTGCTGAAACGATCCTTAATCTCCCGTCTATTCCCGGCGGCAAGAAACTTATTTACAATCATATCAATCTTCCGCTTACGGCTATCTCGGATTTCTCTTCTTCCTCAGATCCTCTTCTGAAAAAACTCGGCGAGATCGTGGAAAGAAACAACGGACTCTGGTGTCTTGAAGCCGAAAAATATCTGCTTGCCAACGCAAAAAACATATAAATAATTCGAAACGAAAAAGAGGGGATAAATATGCTTGAAAACCTCGTCGAAATCTCAAATAAATACGGCAGCCGTGATGACTGCGTAATCGCGGGAGGCGGAAACTCGTCAGTAAAAGACGAAAACTATATTTACGTCAAAGCATCGGGCACAACTCTTGCAACCATAAAAGCGGAAGGTTTTGTTAAAATGAACCGTCGCGCTCTTGCCGCAATGTTTACACGTAAATATTCGGATAAAACCGAAGAACGCGAAGCGGAAGTGCTTGCGGATCTTATGGACGCGCGCGAAAAAACAGAGTATGCAAAACGTCCTTCCGTTGAAACTTCTTTGCACGACCTTATGCCGCAAAAATACGTTCTGCATCTTCATCCTACTGCGGTAAATGCTCTTTCGTGCGCAAAAGACGGCGAAAAATACGCTCGTGAGATCCTCGGCAACGATATAGTCTGGGTATGCCCCACCGAACCGGGCTGGACGCTCGCAGTTGCCGTAAAAAATGCGATGGATGAATTCAAGGCGAAAAACGGAAAAGCCGCTTCGGTAATAATCCTTGCAAATCACGGTATCTTTGTAGCCGCAGATACGGCTGAAGAGATAGACAGAATGTATTGCGATATATTTGATAAGATTAACACTCGTCTTTATGTCGTTCCTGATCTTTCCGATGTGGAATTTGACCGTGAAAAGGCTGCATATGCAGCTCCCGCGATCAGAATGATACTCAAAGGCGAAAGCGCAACGTCATCCGTCGTTTTTAGAACAAATAAAGAAATTATGAGTTATGTGACGGACGAATCCGCATTTTCGCCCATATCGAAAGCGTATACACCCGACCATATGGTATACTGCAATAACGATTTTTTGTTCGTTCCGGAAACAGACGGCGTAGATGAACAGGACGACCTTATAAAAGAAAAGATCGACGAGTATAAAAACAAATTCGGCTATGCTCCGAGAATCATAGCTCTTCAGAATGTCGGCGTGTTCGCACACGGCGCAACAAAGAAAGCCTCAGACGTTGCTATGAAGCTTTTTATCGATAACATGAAGATAGCAACTCTTTCCCGTAATTTCGGCGGAAATTCGTTCCCGCCTCAAAAGCTCGTTGATTTTATCAATAACTGGGATGCTGAGCGCTATCGCAGATCGGTAAGCCTCACCGGAACCGCAAAACGCCTCGGAGAAAAAATAGCTATCGTCACCGGCGCGGCGCAGGGCTTTGGCGCAGGAATAGCTGATTGCCTTCTTGAAGCAGGTGCAAAAACGGTTATTGCAGACCTCAACTATGATCTGGCAAAGAAAAATGTTGATTACATCAACGAAAAATACGGCGACTGTGCGGCTCTTGCTGTTAAAGTAGACGTATCGGACGAATCAAACGTTCAGAATATGATATTTGAGACCGTTTTTGAGTATGGCGGACTTGATCTTTTCGTCAATAACGCCGGCATTGCGAAACCCGGAAATCTTGAAGAAATGAGTCCCGATCTTTTCAATCTGATAACAAAGATCAACTATACCGCATATTTCCTCTGCACAAAGCATGCCGCAAGAATAATGAAGATTCAGCACCGATACAACGAATCGTATTATGCCGATATCGTCTGTGTAAACTCCAAATCAGGTCTTCAGGGAAGCAATAAAAACTTTGCTTACGCCGGCAGTAAGTTCGGTTCGATAGGTCTTACCCAGAGCTTTGCTCTCGAGCTTCTTGATTATAATATCAAGGTTAACGCCGTTTGTCCCGGCAATTTCTTCGACGGACCGCTCTGGTCAGACCCCGTAAAAGGACTTTTCACGCTGTATCTCAATTCCGGCAAGGTCCCCGGCGCAAAGAATGTTGCGGACGTCAAGAAGTATTATGAGAGCAAGATCCCGATGAGAAGAGGTTGTCTCCCTTCAGATGTCGCCCGCGCTATTATGTATTGCGTTGAACAGGAATACGAAACAGGACAGGCGATCCCGGTTACCGGCGGTCAGGTAATGCTTAAGTAATTACTTTTTATGCAAAATAATAAATAATATACAGAAGGATGTGTTTTCTTTGGCAACACCTGTTATTATGCCCCGTCAGGGTCAGAGCGTTGAAAGCTGCATAATCACAAAATGGCAAAAAAAGCCGGGAGATCATGTGTCGCTCGGAGACGTTCTGTTTACTTATGAAACAGACAAAGCCACTTTTGACGAAAAAGCAAAAACAGAAGGCGAACTTCTCGGCGTTTTCTTTGAAGAGGGCGACGATGTCGAATGTCTTCTCAATGTATGCGTTATAGGCCAGAAAGGCGAATCATACGAAGAGTTTGATCCTAAAAACGCTTCCGCCGAGAAAAAAGAAGAACCCGAAAAAACACAGCAGACTCAGACTGTTGCGGTCGCTCAGACCGAAGCCGCTCCTGTTTCTGCAGGTACCGATCATCTGAAAATCTCGCCGAGAGCAAAAAATCTTGTAAATACAACGGGTGCAGATCTCCGTTATTGCACTCCGACAGGTCCTAACGGACGTATTATAGAACGTGATATCAGAAAGCTTATCGCAGAGGGCAAAACAGTTTCGGCTGCAGCTCAGGGCGAATATGTTTCTCTTGAAAAGGAGATTGCCGGCACAGGCATAGGAGGAATGATTTCTACTGCAGATCTCAATCCCTCGGAAGAAAAGAAACCCACAGCAGCTGCTGCGGTTTGTGCCGCTCCCGATTTCAGCGAATGCGAAGAGGTCAAGCTTCCCAATATACGCAAGGTTATCGCACGCCAGATGCATGCGTCGCTTTCAGAGATGGCTCAGCTTACCCTCAACACATCATTCGACGCTACCGAAATACTTGCTTACCGCGCAAAGGTCAAAGAAAGCAGAGAAAAACTCGGTCTTGCCAACATTACTCTCAACGATATCATTCTTTTTGCTGTTTCGAGAGTTTTGCCTGATCACAAAGACCTTAACGCAAACTTCTTTGAAGATAAGATCGTTTATTATAAACACGTTAATCTCGGCGTTGCGGTTGATACACCGAGAGGACTTATGGTTCCCACCGTCTTTGGCGCAGATACAATGTCTCTGAGCGCGATTTCGTCAGCATCCAAAAAACTGCAGGACGAAGCTAAATCAGGTACCGTAAATCCCGATCTTCTCAGGGGCGGCACATTCACCGTTACAAATCTCGGAGGTCTTGGCGTTGAGTCGTTTACTCCGGTTATCAATCCGCCTCAGACTGGTATTCTCGGCGTTGACAACGTTACCACAAGAGTAAAAATGGTCGGCGGCGAAATGAAACCTTATCAGGCTATGGGGCTTTCACTTACCTTTGATCACAGAGCACTTGACGGAGCTCCCGCAGCAAGATTCCTTTCAGACCTCGTTTCGGCGCTTGAAAACTTCTCGCTTCTTCTTGCAAAATAGGGGAGGATTAAAATGATTTATGATCTTATAGTTCTCGGCGGAGGACCTGCAGGCTACCTTGCTGCCGAAAGAGCCGCACACGCAGGACTTTCCACAGTAGTTATAGAGAAACGTGTCTTCGGAGGCTGCTGCCTTAACGAAGGCTGCATTCCCTCAAAAGCGCTTCTTTACTCGGCAAAAATCTATGATTACACCCGTCATGGCGAAAAATACGGTGTAACTGCGGAAAATCAAAAAATAGACCACGCAAAAGTCGTTGAAAGAAAGAATAAGGTCGTCAAAACACTCGTTTCCGGCATTAAAGGCGCATTGAAGGCAAACGGAGCAGTCTCTGTTGAAGGAGAAGGCTTTATCACAGGTAAAAATGCCGAAGGAAATATCACCGTCAGCGTAGGAAACGACGTTTATGAAGGAAAGCATCTGATTATCGCAACAGGTTCAATGCCGGTAGTTCCTCCGATTCCTGGAGTAAAAGAAGGTCTGGAATCCGGATTCGTCCTTACAAACCGCGAAATTCTCGACCTTTCATCGATTCCCGAAAACCTGACCGTTATAGGCGGAGGTGTTATCGGTCTCGAGATGGCGTCATATTTCAATTCTGTCGGATCAAAAGTGACCGTGGTTGAAATGCTTGACAAAATAGCCGGACCGACAGACCGTGAAATCAGCGAGATACTCATGAATAACTACGCAAAGAAGGGCGTTGATTTCCGCCTCGGCTGTAAAGTCGTTTCAGTGCAGAACGGATCTGTAACATATGAAAAAGACGGTGTTACCGAATCCGTAAAAGCCGACAAGGTCCTTCTTTCCATAGGTCGACGCGCTGTAACGAAAGACATCGGACTTGAAAATCTCGGTGTCCTCGTCGAACGCGGCGCTATCGTTACCGACAGATATATGAAAACAAACGTTGCCAACGTTTACGCCGCAGGCGATATAAACGGCAAATCAATGCTCGCGCATACCGCATACAGAGAGGCTGAAGTTGCCGTCAACAATATCCTCGGAAAAAAGGATATAATGCGCTATAACGCGATTCCGTCTGTTATCTATACAAACCCCGAAGTAGGCTCCGTCGGCGAAACCGAGCAGACTGCCGCACAGAAGGGTATAGATTTTGCAGTTGCTAAAATATCTATGCGTTATTCCGGCAGATATGTTGCCGAAAATGAAGGCGGAGACGGAATATGCAAGGTAATAGTCAATAAAAAATACGGCAACGTGATAGGTGTTCACATGATCACAAATTACGCTTCGGAAATTATCTGGGGCGCTGCGCTTGCTATCGAACAGGAAATGACGATTGAAAAAATGCAAGAAGTTGTTTTCCCGCATCCGACGGTCAGCGAAATCATCAGAGAAGCTATATTCAGTATATAAGGAGAGAAAACAATGCCTAAGAGTCAATTTATCAACCCCGAAGAGATCCGCAAAAGCGGCGTTTTAAGCTTTCAGGACATTCAGCTGAATCAGTACAACAAAACGATAAAGGATGAAAAAGAGAATTTCTCGGATAAAGACTTCATGAGAATATACCGTGATATGGCTTTTATCCGCGAATTCGAAACAATGCTTTATCTCATCAAAACAACAAGCGAATATAACGGTGTTTCATATAACAACCCCGGTCCTGCGCATCTTTCGATGGGTCAGGAAGCATCTGCGGTAGGTCAGGCTTATCTGCTCGGCATAGACGATTTTATTTTCGGATCTCACAGAAGCCACGGCGAGATCCTCGCCAAGGGACTTTCCGCAATCGAGAAAATAGACGATGCTCAGCTTTATGACATCATGAAAAACTTCCTCGGCGGCAAGATACTCAAAATCGTTGAAAAAGATCAGAAATCAACAAAAGATCTCGCGATCGACTTCCTTATCTACGGCGCTCTCGCTGAGATTTTCGCTCGCGATACAGGATTCCATGAAGGACTCGGCGGCTCTATGCACTGCTTCTTCCTTCCCTTTGGTATTTATCCGAACAACGCTATCGTAGGCGGCTCTGCTACCATCGCGGCAGGCGCAGCTCTCTTCAAAAAGGTAAATAAGAAAAACGGTATCTGCATTTCCAACATCGGTGACGGCGCTATGGGCCGCGGTCCTGTTTGGGAAGCAATGAACTTTGCTGCAATGGATCAGTATACGCAGCTTTGGGAGGACGCTTACAAAGGCGGACTTCCCGTTATCTTCAACTTCTTTAACAACTCCTACGGTATGGGCGGACAGACATACGGCGAAACAATGGCATACGGCATTCTCGCAAGAGTCGGTGCAGGCGTTACTCCCTCTCAGATGTATTCCGAACGTGTCGACGGTTATAATCCTCTTGCCGTTATCGACGCTATGCGCCGCAAGATCGATATAATCAAAGAAAACAAGGGTCCCGTTCTTCTTGACACTGTTACTTACCGTATCGCCGGCCATTCTCCCTCCGACTCAAGCTCTTACAGAACTCAGGAAGAGATCCAGGCGTGGGAAGAACAGGATGTTCTGAAGTCCTACAGCGCTAAACTCATGGATGCCAACGTAGGAACTTCCGATGATTTTGACGCGATAAGAGAAGAAGTTAAAAACCGTATCACAAAAATCTGCGCAATGGCAGTCGATGAATCCATATCTCCGAGAATGGATCTTTTCAAAACACCCGATGCAATCGAAAAGCTCATGTTCTCTAACGAGAAGATCGAAAAGATGGAAGACAGACCCGTTGAGGTCAATATGCCTATGTCCGAAAACCCGCGCGTTCAGGCAATTGCCAAAAAGGAACGCTGGGGCTTCGATGCAGAAGGAAAACTCGTATCCAAAAATAAAGTTTTCCAGCTCAGAGACGGTCTTTTCGAGGCGATAATCGATAAATTCTACAAAGATCCTACACTTATCACATACGGCGAAGACGTGCGTGACTGGGGCGGGGCATATGCCGTTTACAGAGGACTTACCGAAGCGCTTCCGTATCACAGGCTCTTCAACGCGCCTATATCCGAATCTGCTATAATCGGTACCGCAGTCGGCTATGCAATGGCAGGAGGACGCGCGATAGTTGAACTTATGTATTGCGACTTTATCGGCTGTGCCGGCGATGAAATATTCAATCAGCTCGCAAAATGGCAGGCAATGAGCGCAGGACTTCTTAAAATGCCTGTTGTCGTCCGCGTTTCCGTCGGTTCAAAATACGGCGCTCAGCATTCTCAGGACTGGACTTCTCTTTGCGCAGCCATTCCGGGGCTTAAATGCGTATTCCCCGTAACTCCTTACGACGCAAAAGGCCTTATGAATGCAGCTCTTGCTGGAACAGACCCCGTAATCTTCTTCGAAAGCCAGCGTGTATACGACGTAGGCGAACAGTTCCATGAAGGCGGTGTTCCCGAAGGCTATTACGAAGTACAGATCGGCGAGCCTGACATAAAGAAACAGGGTAGTGACATCACGATCCTTACCGTCGGTTCAACTCTTTATACTGCACTTAAAGCCGCTAAAGAGCTTGAAGAAAAATATAATATCTCAGCAGAAGTAATCGACGCCCGCACTATCGTGCCTTTTAATTATGAAAAGGTAATAGAGAGTGTCAAGAAGACAGGAAAGATCCTTCTTGCTTCCGACGCCGTAGACCGCGGTTCCGTTCTTAAAACCATGGCAGCCAACATTTCGGAACTTGCATTTGATTATCTTGATGCACCTCCGGTCGTTATCGGTTCCCGCAACTGGATCACTCCCGCATATGAGCTCGAGAAACACTTCTTCCCGCAGCCCGACTGGATTATCGATGCAATCCATGAGCGCATAATGCCTATCGAAGGCTATGTTCCCGTACGCAATTTCACAGACGGCGAACGCATCCGTCGTGAAAAACTCGGCGTTTAATCAATATGGTTTTACGGCAGCGGCAATCCCGCTGCCGTTGCTTTATTTCTGACATTTTTCCGAACAATTCCGAATTATATTGATTTATAAATAAAACTATGCTATAATACTTGAGTTCGCTGACTGCGAATAAAAATTTAGTCAGACTACGCACACGCGGTATATCCGACGAGGTGCGGAAAATCGCTTTTCCGTTGCCGGTTCAGCTGCGTGGTGGTATCAACTGAAAAAAAGGAGCAAAAAAAAATGGCAGTAGTATCCATGAAACAGCTTCTTGAAGCAGGCGTTCATTTCGGACACCACACAAGAAGATGGAACCCCAAGATGGCCGAGTATATCTTCACCGAAAGAAACGGTGTTTATATCATCGACCTTCAGAAAACAGTAAAGAAAATCGAAGAAGCTTATGACTTTGTTCGTCAGCTCGCAGAAGACGGCGAAACCGTTCTTTTCGTAGGAACAAAGAAACAGGCTCAGGACTCTATCCGTGAAGAAGCGGAAAGAGTAGGCATGTATTACGTCAACGCAAGATGGCTCGGCGGCATGCTCACCAACTTTACCACAATCAAAACCCGTATCGACCGTCTCGCTCAGCTTCGCAAGATGGAAGAAGACGGCACTTTCGATCTCCTTCCCAAAAAGGAAGTTATCAAGCTCAATCTTGAGATCGAACGTCTTGAAAAATACCTCGGCGGTATCAAAAACATGAAAAAGCTTCCCGGCGCACTCTTCATCGTAGACCCCCGCAAAGAGCGCAATGCTGTTGCAGAAGCAAGAAAACTCAACATTCCCATCGTTGCTATCGTAGACACCAACTGTGACCCCGATGAGATAGACTATCCCATCCCCGGTAATGATGACGCGATCCGCGGTGTTCGCCTCATATCCGCAACTATCGCTAATGCGATTCTTGAAGGCAAACAGGGCGAGCAGCTTTCAGACAGCGCTGAAGATACGGCACCTGTTGAAGAAGCAGTTGAAGAAGAATAATATAAGGAGGAAAGAATAATGGCAAATATTACAGCTAAAGAAGTGCAGGCCCTCAGAGAAAGAACGGGCGTAGGCATGATGAAATGCAAAGAAGCTCTTATCGCTACAGACGGCGATATGGAAAAAGCCGTTACCTTCCTTCGTGAAAAGGGTCTCGCGGTTGCAGCTAAAAAAGCAAGCAGAATCGCTGCCGAAGGCGTCGTTGCTCTTTACTGTGACGACAAAGTAGGCGTTCTTGTAGAAGTTAACTCCGAAACAGACTTCGTTGCTAAAAACCCCGTTTTCAAGGAATTTGCAGACGGTATAGCTAAGGTTATCGCTGAAAACAATCCTGCCGATGTAGAAGCTCTTCTCGGCATGAAATTCCCCGGATCAGATCTCACCGTTGAAGAAGTTCGTAAAGAAAAAGTTCTCGTTATCGGTGAAAACATCAATATCCGTCGTTTTGCACGCGAAGAAGGCGCTACATACTGCTACAGCCACGGCGGCGGCAGAATAGGCGTACTCGTTAAATTTGACGGCAAGGGAACAGGTGATTTCGCAGCAGATGCAAAGAATGTCTGCATGCAGATCGCAGCTATGACTCCCTCTTATCTCAATAAAGAGTCTGTTCCCGCAGATATCATCGAAAACGAAAAGAATATCCTTCTTGCCCAGATCAAAAATGATCCCAAGCAGGCTAATAAACCTCAGGCTGTTATCGACAAGATGATCAACGGCAAACTCACAAAGTTCTATACCGAAAACGTCCTTCTCGAACAGGTATATTTCTTTGATGAAACAGTCACCGTCGGAAAGGCTCTTGCACAGTCCGGTCTCAATCTTCTTTCCTTCACACGCTTTGAAAAAGGCGAAGGACTTCAGAAGAGAGAAGACAACTTCGCTGCTGAAGTTGCTGCAATGGCTAAATAATCAGAAACAAACTATTATATTTTTTCTTACACTAATTCGGAGGTGTGAATACTTTGCCTAATATTAAATCAGCAAAGAAACGTGTTAAAGTTAACGCTGTTAAGCGTATGCAGAATAAAATACAGAAAAGCGAAATGAAAACCGAGCTCAAATCGATTGCAGCTAAGCTTGCTGAAACAAAGGATGCAAAACTCCTCAGCGAAGCATACAAAACTCTCGATCAGGCAGTTGCAAAAGGTCTTCTTCATCGCAATACGGCGGCTCGCAAAAAAGCGCAGTTCGCAGCAATGGCTAAATAACACAATTCTATTGAAAACGGTTCCGTTAATTCGGAACCGTTTTTTCAATTATAGCTTTATCACTCTTTCATCAGGCTCAATAACCGCTTTATTGACTTTCAGAGCTTATAGGTATATAATATACGTGTCGATCGGCAGAGTTATATAAAAAGGAGCATTTTTATGTTTAATATGATGAATGTGGCAGAACGTATTCTGACCGCAAGAAAGAAAGCAGGACTTACTCAGATGGAAGTTGCAAATAGAGTAGGA
>JAEEJO010000065.1 GCA_016281915.1 Clostridiales bacterium | reverse complement strand
CTCACAGCGCGCCAGATTTCCTCAGATACAAATCTGAGGATTTTTTGCTATCAGAAGTATTTTTTCGGGGACTCGAACGGAAACGGTAGTGAATTGACAGTCCGGTGGACTGTCAAGAGCCGTTTCTGACCGAGAGGCGTCAAGCCTCGAGAGGAGTCCCTCACAGCGCGCCATTTTTCAGGCTCCCATAATCAGGTGCAAATGCGCTTGGTTATGGGGCTTTTTATATATCCCGATGTTCATCGGGGATTTGAAGGGTCATACGGAGCGGGAAAAGTTTTGACAATGATTTTCGTCAAATTTTCGTCAGAACAATTATAAAGATTCGGGGTAATTTGTGAGGTTTGGCGGTGTGTCCGGCAGAGTGGCTTTGTGGGAGTATGGCAAAGTAATGTTGGAGTTTGGCAAAGTGATTTGCGTAAAAAAAAGGCAGCCGTTTGTTTGGCTGCCTTAATTTGTTTGTCGTTTGATTTTACACTACATATCTCTACATGCCTTGATATCATTGACTCAAAACATGGACGGGATTAAACGTTTCGGCTGATGAAAAAGCAGTATTTTAACCTATCTATTTGATATTACCCGATAAATCTTTTCTGAATATTCTGACAATGGGTAAAACAGATATGACAACCGCACATGCAACCGTAATGGCAAACATGGCAAGCAATGACGAAAGAGAGAATGACATCAGAAACACTTCGTCCGATTCTGCAAAAGGAGTGAATCTCAATAAAAAGGCGATAATTATACCTACAACCACGCCTATTGAGGCGAAAGAAACATATTCAGATATTATTTCTGCCGAAATCCTGCCGAATGAAGCTCCGATCAACTTTTTAACCGCGATAATATATGTTTTTTTGTCTATATAATATATCGAAACGATAGCAATGTTGATTAACAGGGCGAGGATAACATAGTTGTAAATTCTTCTTGTAAAATACGATATCGACCGTATTTTTCTTTCGTGTATTATTTCTCCCGCCTGTTCGAGTGCCTCGTCCGAAAGACGGCTAAAAAGGGCATCCGCAACTTTGTCCGTATTGACCTCGCTGCCTCCGTCGATGGCAAATCTCCCGTATGCCGTTGCTTTTTCGAAATATGCGCCCATGTTGAGCCATACCATATTGTCAAGATCGGTAACCTCGTCTTCTCTGCCCATATATCCGACGACCTCATATTTTTTGTTGCCGGACATATAATAATCCTTGCCGTTTTCACTCGTAACGTTGCGTTTGCAGAGGTTTCCCAGGACAGCCACTGCGGCTCCGTTTTCCATCTCGTCTTTTGTGAAAAATCTGCCTTCAAGCATGTTTGGAACAGCAGCGTTTCCGTTAAAATACACAGCGCGGATACTGTCGTAATCTCTGTCCGAGGTTTCTGAAACATCGAAGTAAAGCGCATAGTCGCTTCCAAGCTCGTTATACGGTAACGTCTCGCCCTTGCCGTAGTTTATGCTGAACTTACGCATATACTGTGAATAAAATTCATTGTAATACATATCCTCGTTTGCGGCAGACATTAAAAGGTTTATAAACATAAGGGCAAACAGAGAGACTATGGCGTACATTGAAACGAGAATCGCTTTAACATAAACTGTTTGTTTCATTTGGATTACTGATTTACTCCCTCTGTTTAAGATTTTCCACAATCCCGAATTTATGAAGAGAAACAGCAGCAACAGCTGCGGAGAGCAATAATGAAAACAGATTGAAAGCTAAAACGATGTAAATAATATTTGTTCCGGCGTATGTTTCTGTATTCATTCTGATTCTGTAAAAAAACAAACGGTATGGCAGCATAAAGAAAAACACATCTGCCACAAACAAAAGAATTGATATTTCTGTTACTGAGCACATTATCAAATCATATACGGTTGCGCCGTTTAATGCGTGGACGGCGTAGTTCCGATAGTTTGTATGAGTTGTATTTACGACAAACAGGATTATTCCGATCAGAAAAAACAAATACACTGCGAATACTATAACAACAAAGAAATCAAAGGCCTTTTTTTGATTTTCGGCAATCATAACCGTTGTATCGGCTGTCTGGCGAGCTTCATAATACGATGAAAGAAAATCATTTGATAAAATAATATCATTAATATATGAGAGTGCTTCATCAGACAAATCGGAGCGGATATAAAAGTCGGAATTTCTTAAAACGAAATATGTTTCTCCGACGAAACTTATGACGTCTTCAGTAATTTCGCCTGAAGATTTCTTCAAAACATCTTTAAGGGTTGAGATAATAACATCGGGGAATAAAACAGCGTTGTTCAGATTGACAATATCAGAGTGTTGTCTTATAAAAAAGGAATCTTTTTCAAGAATACCCACCACTTTCATCTGTGGGATCAATCCGGGTGAGTTGTCTGCGTTGTTCAATTCCTCATCGGTATAAAACATATCCGTTATGAACACATCGCCTAAATTCAGTCCAAATATATTTGCAAAATCCGATCCTATAACCGCCGGGCATATCCATTCGGCTGATAAGTTTCTTTCAGCGATATGATCTTCCATAGAAAAACATTTTCCCTCACTGAAAACAATTGATGTTTCATTGATTTTAAATGTATCCGGATATACAGCATATCCCCTGAGGAGCGTTCCGTAATTCATGTGATCCGGTGAAGGTGATATTGAACTTGCGCAGAAGCCGTGAAGTGCGCTAAAATTATCCTGAAGACCGTAAATAATGCTCTCTATTGCCTCTCCGATTTTTAAAACCTCATCCGGAGATCTTGAATTGAGGTCAAAAGACATCTGGGAGGGTTTTGCACTTGTATACGGAAATATCAATATTTGTGTGAAAATATTGGATCTTCTAACATTTGCTGCTTTTTTCAGGTATCCTGCGGCAAAGCCCTGAATCGCTACTTCAGCAGTAAGATTGAACAAAAGCAAACAGCTGATAATGAAAAGCGTGGAGTACAAAATGCTTTTTTTAATGTTTGCGATTGCTTCAAGAAAATAGATTTTTTTCATAATATGCAGATGATAACCAATAGTTTCTTAGCAATTCAGGGATAAACAGCTCCGTAATCTGTTTCCAACCCGTTAGGATATGTATATGCAATTTGGGAACAATAAAGATATGATGTGTATCCCGATAAGTAGCAGAGTCTTCATACCAGGCTTCTCCGGGTAACCGTATAGCTCCCCATGCTTTATGTTGAATGGGAGCGGATGTGCTGATTTCAACAACCGCAAGCGGTATCTTCGGTTCAATTTCCCAATCCCTGTTATAACCACAATGTATAACAGTTACAGTTGCTCCAAAGTAATGGTCATAATTGTAAGTTAACGATGGGATTACGCTTGCCGCAACAATAAAACATACTGCAAAAACCATACAGATTATTTTTTCATTTGGAAAATTTTCTTTAATTTAATGTAAATATATATTATCACTTCACGATATTATTGTCAACAATGTTTTCAGGTAATTCAAAAATAATTCACAATTTTCCCCGTAAAACATAGAGAGCTTTTACAGGATGCTTTTAAGATAATCATACGGTTACAGCTCGTAACTTTTATAAATCGATCTTTTGTTATTATAAAACCGCATTCTGGTGCGGATGAGGTTTTAAATCTGTCGAGACGGTCTCTAAGCACCTTTCCCAATCGTGACCAGACAATAACCCGATGATGTTACCGATTTATTTTTCTTTAACGGTATTGACATTTTGCCCGTAGTGTGGTATTTTTTAGTAAGCAGACAGCTTATTGCGAATTTTTGCCATGTCTTTATCGGTTTATGCGTGATGAAACGCTGCGTTCCCGGTCCATAAACGGATATTTTACTTTTTAAGGAGAACAGAATGATTCTTGAGAAAACAACCGTTCATATCGGTCTTGACATGCCAATAAAGCTATTACATGTTACAGATACGCATCTTGCTCTTGCAGATGAAAGGGATGATGAACGCAAACATGAGCTTGCGGGAAGATTCGGAGATCCGGATAAAGAGAAATATCTTAAAGAGCATATAAACTATGCGCATGAAAACTGTGATCTGATGGTCCATACCGGAGACCTTATAGACTTTGTTTCGCATCCGAACGTAGAAAAAGCAAGAGAACTTCTTAAAGACGACAAGATATTCTTCATTGCCGGCAACCACGATTATTCACAGTATGTGGGAGAGGCATGGGAAGACAACGCATACAGAATGAACAGCTATATGCAGATGGGGTACGGGTTCGGGGTACCGATGTTCTGGAATTCGCGGATAGTAGGCGGAGTTAACATTATCGGTATAGACAACAGCTATTATCAGTTTGAAGACTGGCAGATCTGGCGTCTTAAGCGCGAGGCGGAAAAAGGGCTGCCAATGGTCCTTGCGATCCACTCTCCCCTGTTTGAGGACAGTCTTTACAAAGAGCATAACAGAAGACGTCCCGGACAATGCACATATTTAGCGGGCTGCGACGAAGAGCATCTGCTTTCTTACAGTGAATTCAGAGCCGTTCAGCAGCGTCCTACAGAAGCGACGATGCGCGCCATTGAATATATAAAAAGCGAACCTCTTATACGCGTTATCCTTGCAGGGCATCTGCATTTCGGCTATATAAGCAATCTAACCGGTTCGCTCGTTCAGATAGTGACGGGCGGGGCATATGAGGGGATTGCCCGGGAAGTTACGCTGGAATGACGACAACGGCGCGATCAACGATCAATTACAGAAAATACAGCAAAAAATATCCAATAATCAGAAAGGGATTATTATTATGAAATTTCCAAAACAATTTATCTGCGCAACGGAAGAATATTCAACATATCACAAGTTCGTTCCTGCGCCATATTTCAGAAAGGTTTTTAAAGCGTCTGACAACAACTGTTCTCTGCGTGTAACGGGACTCGGTTTTTACCGTGTATGGATAAACGGAAACGAGATCACAAAGGGTCTGCTCGCGCCGTACATATCCAATCCCGATCATATCGTATATTTTGATGACTATGATCTTGCACCGTATATAAGAATAAACGAGAAAAACGTTGTCGGTTTTCAGCTAGGAAACGGTATGCAGAACGCTCCCGGAGGCATTATCTGGGATTTTGACAAAGCAACGTTTCGCGGCGCGCCGAAGTTTGCTTTCATGCTTAAAACAGGTGAAAAATACATCGTTTCGGACAGCAGCGTAAAAACCGCTCCGTCTCCGCTTTATTTTGACGATCTTCGCGCCGGCGCAAGATATGACGCACGCAACGAGATCGACGGCTGGAATCTTCCGGAATTCGATGACACAGGCTGGAAAAACGCGACGCCCTGTTCCGCTCCGCTCGGTGAATTCCGCATATGCGAGGCAGATCCCGTAATTCCCACGGGAGTTGAGCTGAAAGCGAAAACGATCCGTCCTGCTCGCCTTTGCGACTATACTCCGAGAGGCGACGTAGAGAAAATGAGCGTTCCCGAAGACGCAGAAGACGGCCGCGAGGGTTATCTTTATGACTTTGGGCAGAACAATGCGGGAACAGTCCGTCTGAAAATAAACGGACGCAAAGGACAACGTGTTGTTTTGCAGTTCAGCGAGCTTCTGAAAGACGGTAACGTTGACTATAACAACATCAACTTCTATCCGGACGGATTTTCGCAGCGCGACGTTTATATCTGCAAAGGCGGAAACGAGGAATTCGAACCGCCGTTTACATATCACGGATTCCGTTACTGCCTTGTGATGGGCATAGACGAAGCTCAGGCGACCGAAGAGCTTCTGACATATATCGTATGCACGTCTGCGCCTCAGACTGTGGGAAGCTTTTGCTGCTCGGATGAGACGGCAAACACGCTTTATGAGATGTGCGACGCTTCCGACCGCTCTAATTTTTATTATTTCCCGACAGACTGCCCGCACCGCGAGAAAAACGGATGGACCGGAGACGCCGCACTTTCGGCAGAGCATATGCTGATGACAATGAAGATCGGCACGAGCTACCGAGAATGGCTCAGAAATATCCGCGCCGCTCAGAAGGACAGCGGAATGATCCCGGGAATCATACCCACATTCAACTGGGGCTATCAGTGGGGCAACGGACCTGCATGGGACGCCGCTCTTATGTTTATACCCTATTTTTCATATCGATATACGGGAGACATAAAGATACTTGAAGAAAACAGCGACGCGATCATTCGTTATCTTCACTATGCAGCGGGCAAGCGTGACGAAAACGGACTTCTTGCTTACGGTCTGGGTGACTGGGCGCCTATCGGAGGAACCGTTAAACCGACGTTGAAATTTACCGACAGCGTAACTATTATCACCTGCGCACGTATGTCTGCATTTATTTTCGATATTCTCGGTAAAGCCGAAGAAAAAGCATATGCGATCCAACTGTGTTCAGAGCTTCGCGAAGCAGTCCGCAAAAATCTCGTTGACAAAGCTGCATGCGTTGCGGACAACGGATGTCAGACAAGCCAGTCGATGGCGATATTCTACGGTATTTTTGACGAGAGCGAAAAAACGAAGGCTGAAGAGTATCTGGTAAGATCGATTCATGAAAACGGGGATTTCCTTGATACGGGTATTCTCGGAGCGAGAGTGATCTTCCACGTTCTCACCGCTGCGGGAGAGAGCGACCTTGCATGGAAAATGATCACTCGCAGAGAATTCCCCTCCTACGGAGCTCTCATAGACTTCGGAGAGACAACTATCCCCGAGGTATTCGACCGCCCCGGCGAAGGAAATTCTTCGCATAACCATCATATGTATTGCGATATCAAAAACTGGTTCATTTCCTGCGTTGCGGGACTTCGCTACAACCCGACGGGCGACGACCACAGGCATGTTCTTATAAAACCCGCTTATATAAACGGACTTTCTTTCGCTGAAGCGACATATAATTCGCCCGCAGGCGACATCTACGTTCGCTGGGACAGAACGGAAAGCGGAATAAACCTTCACGTTTGCACCGCCGACGGAATTACCGCCGAGGTCGTGATGCCGAACGGCACGCGTAAAGTGCATAACGGTGAGGCTCTTTATACAATAAAGCTTTAAGAGCGGCTGACGCGCCATGATATTCGAAATATAATAAGGATATGACCGAAAATGAGCTTTACGATAGTAAATCCCCTCGATGACGGATGGTATGCCGATCCCGAAGCAAGATTTTACAACGGAAGGTATATCATATACGTTACGCATTCCTTACCGTTTAGCGAGCAGCACAATCAGACGTGCTTTATTTCGGATGATCTGACTCACTGGACAAAAAAGGAAAACATAATCGATATGAGCGGTTTTCCCTGGGCGGTAGGCGCAGTATGGGCGCCGACATGCGAAGAATATAACGGAAAATACTATTATATTTTCGCAACAAACGATATTCCGCACATGAGTGAAAAGGGCGGGCTTGAAATCGCCGTTTCAGACAGTCCGACAGGTCCGTTCAGCGGTTATCTGGGACATCCGTTGATCGGAGAATTCCACAACGGAGCGCAGCCGATCGACGCGCATCTTTTTAAAGATGACGACGGAACGATGTATTTATATTACGGCGGCTGGGGACATTGCAATATAGCAAAAATGAACGGCGATATGACGGGATTTGTTCCTTTTGAAGACGGAGTTATATTCCGTGAGATCACGCCGGAAAACTACGTTGAAGGTCCCTGCATGATGAAGCGCAAAGGGAAATATCATTTTATGTGGTCATCGGGCGGCTGGGGAGACGGATCTTATCGGGTTATAACGGCAACGGCCGACAAGCCATGGGGTCCGTTTGAAAACCCGCATACGATCCTCTCTACGGCAGACAGTAAGATCGCTAACGGTCCCGGGCACAACGGATATCTTTATCTCCCGGACCGCGACATGTATCTTATGGTCTACCACCGCCATAAGCCCTCCGTTTCAGACGGAAATGCAAGATTTCTGTGCATCGATCGCATGGATATTGACGAAAACGGTGAGATACTTCCTGTCACAATGACGGAAAAATGGTCTTCTGACTGATATGCAAAAGAAAGCTCCCCTGCAGTGGACTGACACAGCGGGGAGCTTATTTGTTTTCGATTCAATTCATTTATAGGGTGAAATCCGGACGTCCGACGGAAGAAACCCCGCAACGTAAACGTAATACGTTGAAATAAACTAAGTGCAAATACGGATATTGAGAAAGGATCTGAGCGTATGGATTATACCTTCCGTTACACTTCCCCTCTCGGGGACATAACGATCGCCGGAAACGACTTTGCCCTGACCGGTTTATGGTTTGACGGACAGAAGTATTTTGCCGATAATCTGAACCCCGAACACAAAGAAAGGTTCACCCCGATATTCGAGCAGACCATGGCATGGCTTGATATATATTTCAGCGGCAAAGCGCCGACATTCACGCCGCCGCTATCTATCCGCGCAACTCCGTTTCGCCGTTCAGTCCTGGAAATATTGCTCACGATTCCCTTCGGTAAAACCATGACTTACGGGGAGATAGCGCGCATCGCTGCAAGACAAATGGGGGTAGAAAAAATGTCTGCACAGGCGGTTGGCAATGCCGTAGGACATAATCCGATATCGATAATCGTTCCGTGTCACCGTGTTGTCGGCGTAAATGGTGATCTGACAGGGTATGCGGGCGGTATCGAAAGGAAGGAAAAGCTGCTTGAACTGGAACGTGCGGGCACAGAGCGGTTATCGTCCCGACCGTAAGCTCGGTGCCGTTCGTCCGATGCATGATATACGGAAACGGTCGTTTCCCGAAAAATATCAGTCTTGTCTGTCTTTGAGGCAGAAAATACAGTTTACCGCAGCTGTTCCGTTTTTCATAATCGTAAAGCGGTTTTCTCCGCACGAGTATATCTGCAGAGTATCGCCTTCAAAAGTCTGACCTGCATATTGAATTTCTACAGCCGTTACGGGAGTTTGAGCAAGTTCTTTGACGGTAAACTGATTTATTAGATAGCGAACGTAGGAAATATTGTTTGTATGTCTGCAAAAATCTATATCTCCGCTTCTGACTGATATCTCTTCAAGCAATTTGACTGCTTCAAACCTGTCTCGGCAGAATTTTATGTCGATCTCTGTAGCCTCGGGAGGAGTATTCTCCCCTACCCCAACGGTATCGCATCTTCTTATCTTGCCCGTTTCAAGATCGACGGCGCAAAGTTCAAGACGTGAGGCGACGGCTATCTCGTTTTCCTTTTTAAGCACGGTATCTATCACAAGCTTGACGCCGGTAAAAGAGCTTATGCAGCATTCTGCGACATACGTATCCATCCATTTCAAAGGTTTGCGCATTTCAATACGATTACGTACAAATACCCACATCGCACCGTATTCGCGCATGCAGGTAACGCCGTCTATGTGCAGTTGGCCCATCATTTCCGTGACGAGATCTTCAACTATTCCGAATGCGCCCGCAACGGAAAGTCCCACCGTAGCGTCGCATAGGCTTGCCGCAAGTGTCGAGTGTTTTATCAGTTTCATATTTACATATCCTTATAATCTGTTTTCAATGCTATAAAATATAGCACGGCCAATCAGATTTGTCAAGATTTTCGTCGGTATTTCCTAAAATCCGTAACATATACAGGCGGTGGAACATTTATTACTGCTTTTGCGTCTAAAAGAATGAGGTGAAAACAATGAAGAGACATATATTACTTCTTCTTTTTATAGTTATAACACTTGCTGCGGTATCATGCGCAGCAAAGGAAACGGCGAATCAAGCTGATGATCCGAAAGAGGAACAGACAGAAGAGTCCATTGGCGAAATCGAAGATGAGACTGAGGTCACGAAACGGGAAGACAACGCTTTAAGGGATAAATATCCCGAATATTTTGATCTTCCGACAATGAAAGGGCTTGAGGTATACGTCTGGCAAATGGCTGAAAACAGCTATTTATGGGGCGTTATGGAAGGAACGAACCGAAATAAGACGGAAGAAGAGCTGCTGGCGCTTAAAGGAGTAAGAGTCGACGATATGAAGGCGATTCTTGACAGCTATGATATACCGAAGGAAAACATTTCAATTATTCCGTGGCAAAACCCGATTTCAAGCTATATTGCGGAATACTGGATCACTCTGCAAGATGAAGACCCGGCGGCAGCTGCAAAACGCAGACAGGAATATGTTGATAAGCTTTACGATATGCTTATGGGAACGGAAGAAACAGGTTTTCAGGGCACGAGACTTTTTATAAACGTCGCAGGAAAGCCATTGACGTTTGAAAGATATAAAGACGGAACATGTTCGCTTACACAGGATACTCTTCTTGGCAGATTCAGCGAAGAAACGGAAATGGACGGCATCGAATGGGAAGTTTATTCCGTAAAAGAGCATCCCGATTTATCGTATATCCTTGTTATCTCGGGAACGAACGCCTGCTGGACATACTACCGTCTTCCCAAGGTTATAGAAACAGTCTCCAAAGCTGCTTACGTCAACTGGACGGAGGACAGCGAGATATATTCGTCATGTCTGAACGCGGATAAAATCCCCGTTGACTCGGAAAAGCACGTTCCCGTGTATAGGATCGACACGAAAAAAGATCTTGATCTTTTCAAGGACAAATTCAAAAACAGCCTTTCCTTTGACAGCGGATATAACGAGATGCCTTCTTTCAACGAGGGAACAGCGACATATGATGACAGATTTTTTAATGATCACTCGCTTCTTCTGGCATACGTTACGTCAGGCAGCGGCTCCTTCAGATTTGAAGTGCGTGCCGTTATTGTAAACGGCACGTCACTCTTTATGAGTATATCACAGGCAAACTTCCCGGAAGTTTACACTTCTGATATGGCAGGCTGGCTTATGATTGCAGAGATCGCAGACGCAGATATTAAAGACGTCACAGATTTTGATGCATTGATGGCAGAGCATATAATAGACTAAAACAGAGAATTCACATAAACCGTAAAGCCCCGTGAGACAGTAGTCACGGTGCTGTTGTTGATTTCAGTTTCCTGCCCGGTCGCTTCTCTCTTCAAGACCGCAGTTCGATATAGCACCGTTATCCGATGCGCTAAATATGCAGTGACTTCATCTTATCCTCAATGGTATCTGAACGCTCAGACAGAGATTCGTTGCATATATCATTACAAAAGAAAAATAATTGTCGGCAATTGACCGATATGCTGATAAAAACATCCGATCCAACGGCGTTTGCTGTCAGATCGGATCATTTTACTTTTCAATGCAAGAGATCATCTGTCAAATTCTCCCCAGACCGCTATGGTTCCGCGAACGTTAGGCATAATATATTCTTCGAAAATATCCGCGGCGGATTCTCTGTTGCTGTCCACATAGCTGCTCACAGCGCCGTTATATGTGATAAACTCTTTGTATTTTGAAGCTATGCTGGTGTTATTGAATAAATTATCCCATGATAAATACATATCAAAAAAGCTGTCGCAGTCTGTCTTATCAAAGAAATAATAGCGTGACATATGTTCTTTTATCTTATCCATCGTTTCAAACCCGGGGAGCGGGCTGTATAATTCGTTCAATACGGTCGCGGTGGCTTCCGGGTCATGAGAGAGTATCGGAATCGTTATGCATATACCGTAGCCGGAAAAAACACCGCAGGCATATCCGGGTTCAGCGTTCGGACCGTACGGAAACTGAAGGATACTGAAGTTATCCAGTGATTTTGAAACAGTATAGTCATCTGCTCCGAAGATATACGGCGTACAGCACATTGCGGCTTCGCCGTTATCGAATTTTTCAACTGTCGGAATAGGCAGGGCCGTGTATACAGCATAAGAAAGGCTGCCTTTCAGGATATCTCTTGCCTCTTCCATAGCGCTGATCGCGCTGTCTGATGAAAACCCGAAAATAAATTTTCCGCTGTTGTCTCTGCCAACCATGCGGTCTCCGTTCGTTCTCACAAACATTTCCACAAATGCGCTGTCAGTAGTAGAAAAGCCGTAAATTTTAACGTTTCCGCTTTCGATCACGGTAGAATCTTCAATAAACTTTCTGAAAACTTCCCATGTCCATGTTTTTGTTTCAACATATTCTCTCGGACTTGTAAGCGATAATTGCGCCACTATATCCTCGTTGATTGCAAGAGGATATCCGAATGACATCTGAGTCAGCAACGGCCACGCAACAGGATATACTCCGTAAAGATCATCTTCATAGCATAATGCGAGAAGCTGATTTTTATTGCCCCATCTTTCAAAATCATTATAATCTATTATGCCGCCAAGCGATTTAATCCCCGTAAGAACTCCTGCTCTTATTGCGCCTGCCGCATTGTTCGAGTTTCCGCAGAGGATATCGCAAAGGTGAGTTCCGGCAAATGTCGTTGGGATCAGAGAGGAAAAGCTGTCTCCTCCGTAAAAGATGTTAAGTTTGCAGTTCAGCCTGTTTTCTATATCGCTTATTCTCTTTTTGGCAAGATCGGAAAACTCCGTTCCAATCTCGTAGCCAAGGACAGTATTATCGCCGTAAGACGCGTTGTACGTTATAACCTCTCCGTTCAGATCAATGCTTTCGTCTGAAATATCCGTGAAATCTTCATCAAATACCTCGGTGATGCCTGAACAGGAACAGACAGATAAAGCAATAATGAAACAGGCGATGATTCTGATTGTTTTTTTCATATATTATCTCCTTGAATCATCGGTAATTTTCAGGATTTTCTAAGAATAAACCTATTTACAACGTATATGGGATAAGTTTAGCCCGTTGAATGATCTGCATTTCTTTGCGTAAACGAGCATCCTGCTCCGCACCCTTTCCCTTTATTATTTCGGCAGTGTTAAGTTTTGAAGAGCAGGTATACGCTATGAGTGCGACTGTTGCAAGGGAAACGCAGTTCATTACCATTATAAGCGTGTGATTATTCATTTACAAGTTCATCAAACGTCCACGTTACATTTTTGTTGATTGCTTCCTGAATAGACGTTTCTGCTGCCTCAAAAATTTCGGAAACGGATTTTCTGCCTGGCACCGCAGAGTTGATGCCGTCGGTCCACGTATTATATCCTTTTTCGAGGAACATCGCGTCGTAATTGAAGTTGATGTTTTCAAGCATATATGAATACTCATCAAAATCGTCAGCGGAATAGAGGATCTGGTTTTTAAGGAGTCCAGGCCATCCTTCCGAGCCGTCCAGCGGAGCAAAAACGAAGTTTAAAACAAGACCGATATCATTTACTTCTTTGTCAGTTGTTTTTAGCATCCAGTTAAGGCGTCTTCCGTGGTGGACATATCCCGATACACTGTTTTCATCGCCGTTTGGACCGTGAGGGAACCTTATCATACCGTATTCGTAATCCTGAGCGGGAAGATAATCGTTGGAAGAGGATTTTTCGTTATAATGAGTTGAAAAATACGATTCATGAGACATCAGCGCGGATTTTTTGTTTTTAACGAATTCTGCGGCACCTTTGGTAACATAAAGTCCCTCTTTATAGAGATCGGACATATAATCGACAGTTGCCATACCGTTAGCATTGTCAAAGCCGAACGTATAGTTGCCGTTGCTGCCTTCTATCATCTGAAGTCCGTTTGCGAACATAAACGCGATGGCATCGGCAGAATATGAGGTCCCGCAGATAAAGGGGACAAAATCGCTGTCGTAGCCTGCATCGGCAGATGCGGACTGAACAGACAGAAGATATTCCTTGAAATGCTCCCAATCCCACGTTCCGTTTTCGCGCAGCTCGTGAGGAAGGCGTATACCGAGAGTGCGAAGCATATCGGAGTTGAAATGGATAACACCGTGATACTCAGGAGGAAATTCCCATGCATACTGATAAAAGCCGTAAAATCTGCCGTCAAAAACACCGTACTGCAAAAAGCGCATCGTGCCGAATCTGTTATCCGAATAATCCAGATTAGGTATTTCATCGAGTGAATAAAGCATATTGGCCCTATAAAGCTGGATTCCGCCGTTGGAGGCATGACTGTCAAGAAAATCTATAGAAGTGTATCCGGCAGCAACCTCGGTAAGGATCCTGCTTCCGCCGTCCTCCCACGGAATGACTTCAAAAGTGCAGCCGTATGTTGCGGTAAGATCTCTCAGGCGCTTATGCGTCATATCACCCGCAAGGCTGAAGTATTCGGAGGGAAGGAGCTGCTGATCCCATGAGCTGCCCCATCTGTATACCTGTCCGGTCAAATCAATCGGAAGTTCGGAATCAAGACTGACATCAAACGCCTCTTCGGGCTGTGAGCCGCATGACACGGTAAAAACTACTGATAAAATAATCAGCAATGACAATGCAGATACAAATACTTTTCTCATGGATATTAGCTCCTTTCTGTTAAGTTAATTATAACAAAACACATATAAATTGTCAATAAAAATTTTCAAAAAAAAATAAAAATATACAAAAAAGGGACGGATAATTCCGTCCCTTTTGAATTATTGAGGGATTTCGACCTCTGAGCCCGTATAAAGGTATCTTAAATGAAAACCCGCGTCAGCGTCCTTGACGTCGTTGTAAGCGATTGTCACGCCGTATTCTACCGATACGTCAAGCCCCTTGTCGCCGAAGCCGTAAACGTAATGGTAGCGCGGGTGCGAATCCTCGATCGGTTTCGGCGTGCGCCGCGTGACCCACGTTTCATCCTGGCAGAGATACGCCTTTTCGGCGATCTTCCTGATCGTGCTGCCCGACGGCATGGCTTTCGTCTTTTGAGTTGCGCCGCTGCCTTTGACGTAAACGTCTTCCCAAACGCCGCCGGCGTTTTTCCCGATATAAGACTCCGTGACCTTGCCTTTTTTCATCACGACGTACCAAAAGGTGTCGCCCTTGCCGCCGAGTATCAGATCCACGTCGCCCCGGTACGCCTGATAATACTCAAAGCCGTCGTTATCTTCGACAAGCTTTATAAAACGTTCTTCAAACATGGATCCGCTCATTCGTGCATCAGCGCTTGCAGCTCGGCGTCGGATTTGACG
>JAEEJO010000007.1 GCA_016281915.1 Clostridiales bacterium | reverse complement strand
TCAAATTCAGTGAGGGTGTAGAGGAACAAGCCGCCCTTCAGGACAAAGTTGTCGGCGTATTTTGACTTTTCAAGTCTCCGTAAAAATTCTTCCTGGCAGAAAAGCTGCATACAGAGTTGATTGCTTCTGCCTGTTTCTTTTGCTTTGTTCCGCAGTCGGGCGAGAACCGAAGCGCCTATATCAGCCATTGAGCAGTACCTCCATCATATCTGTCACTTTTTTGTATACACGAAGTTTTTTCGCATACTTGCTGAGATTCGCAAGATTCTTTTCTTTGTCATTTGCGTAAGCGTTTACCGCTTTTGCAAATAGCTCGTTATCCAGTTTGGTGCGGTATTTGAAGCAATCGCAGATCGTACGCTCTTTGTCGTAGATTGGAAGCATCGTGCCGTCGAAATCCGCTTGCGTTTTGCCAAGTTCATAAACGTCAGACTGAATATAATAAGCTTTAAATGGGATGCCTGCTGTTTTCAACTTCAGCTGGGAGACAGCGCGAGGAACGGCGATAGACCACTCACGTGGCGTAAAATCAGTATACCCGTAATGAAAAAGCGCGGATTCAACGCAGACGATCCCTTCGGGGATAAGGCGGGAGAGATATTCAGCCTCTGTAATATCAAAGTTTCCGGCAAGCTGATAAAACCCGTGGCGAATGCGCTCAAGCATTCCATCAGACACGAGCTTTCCTATGTCAGATTTGTAAAGACCTGCAGCAAGAAACTCGGAGGTTTTTGCTATACCGCCGGAGTCATTTATCACTTTTTTGGCAATTTCGGTCTTGGTCATCGCACTATCACTTTCTTCTTACAAAATGGGTAAACTGATTGACGATAATAGTATAGCACGGAACCGGCAAATAATCAAGACTTTTTTCGTACAATTCTTTAAGTTTGCAAGAAAAAGCGGGGCTGACGCCCCGCTTTGCATCTAATCTTCTGTTGTTGGTTGGATTGAAATGCTTTCCATCAACAGCCGGATACCGAGAGAAAAGCCGCATTGGAAAGCTGCCTCTTCTGCGAGGGAGTGCATTTCATTGATCGTGTCGTCGTATGTCTCGAGCATTTCCTTTTGCTGATCTGTGAAGTTGTCGGTGAGTTTATAGCGATTCTTGCCCATCCGGTAGAGCAGATGTTTGAACTGCCGGTTTTGAATTAAGAATGTTTCGTGAGGGGTGATGTTGCCATACCATAAGTCTTCCAGTAGTGTCATACGAATATCACCTCGTTAAGCACAATTTCATTGACCCGGTTGCGGATGATGTTCATAGCGCCTACCCAGGTCATTTGGTCCCGGCGTTTTAATTCTTCGGTGAACCTTCCTGCTTGGCAAGTTGCTTCACCAGTTGAAAACTCATCTCATCTGCCTGCTCAGGCTTTTAATGTTATCCCTACGCCGTATTTCACAGCACAGGGGCGTCACATGACCAGATTGATGCAGTCCATAACGACCCGTTCCTGTCTGCGCAGCTCCTTATCGATGTCATCGCCGTCAGCGTCAGGATCGTACGGACGGGCGCTGTCACCGAAGACCTTCCTCATGCCGCCGATAAGATCAAGCGCAGCAGTTCCAGGACAAAGACCAGCCCGGACGGTATGAGCGCGATCCACATGATTCTTTGCAGCCATTTTCTCATGCCGTTCTTCATTTCGGAACACGCTGAGGAAAAGCTCTCTTTCTCTCTCCCAGCCTGTGAGGAAATCGACCGAATAGCTTCTTGGAATGCGGCTCCGCACAATACGTAATAATTCTTTCCGCTAAACCGACTTGGGGGGGGCAACCCCTTGGGATACCTGAAGGATACTGTCAGGAAATTATCGAATATGCTTATTCATATATCAAAAGAGGTCACATTATTATGCGTGGATGTCCTGACCACTTATCTGACCCGAACCGGCGGCAGAGGAGATGGAGATAATGGAGAAAACGGGGAGAAAAAGGGGCAAAAGAGGTCAAAAAAAGCCCAAAACGGGCTAAAAAAGGATATAAAAGCAATCGTTTTCCGTTTGGGATGTTGAGGCCGCAGGTTCGAACCCTGTCACCTCGACCAAACAGTACAAATCCGAACCCAAAGCCTACCGGCTTAGGATTCGGATTTGTCGTTTATTTCGACTGCACATATTTCGATTCTCCATCCTGCGCTCAACCGAAGGTTGAATCGAAGCGAAAAACACGTTATTGCATTTTTGGGAAAACTGATTATAATATAATCAAGATTCGGAATCTGCATTTTTTGAAGGAGGAATACCATGACAATCGGTGAAAGAATCAGAAATCTACGAAAGAAAAAGGGGATGCGACAAGAAGACCTTGCCGACTGCCTCTGTGTTTCCTATCAGGCGGTCAGCAAATGGGAATGTAATTTATCGTCCCCCGACCTTGGGTTAATCGGTCCGTTAACCAAGCTTCTCGGCGTTACATCTGACGAACTGCTCGGGCTGACGGAGGAAGATAATGACGAGAGAAAGGCATTTTTTGACAGTGAGTACAAAGGATATTGGAAACGAGCGGACATTGACCTTCCGGCAATATATGAAATTGCAAAATCGG
>JAEEJO010000064.1 GCA_016281915.1 Clostridiales bacterium | reverse complement strand
CGTGGGACTGCTTTATTGAAGAGCAATCAACTTGGTACGAAAGATTTATTAAACATGGTTTCAAGATTCTCTCAGAAGAAACATATTTGAATCGAAGACTTACCAGAAATGACAATGAACTTGGTTCCGCTGCTGAAAAGCAGGGAGTAAACATTGAAATGAAGTATGATGCTTTTATTCTGGAAAAACCATAGGATCGATTCGATGTCAGATAGATAAATTCCAATTTTTTGAGCTCTTTTGATCTCTCCATAAACGCGTTTTACAGGCCATTCCGGTTCGGATGGGAAAACTATCTCTCCCGATCGATTTGAATGGCACACAGGCGATTCTGCGCGCCAAAACCCCGCAATTTTCGTTCAAAAAAACAACCCCTGCCCGATGAGGTATTCGGGCAGGGGTTTCGTCTGTTTAGTGCTTACGACGAGAGAAGGAGAGGTAAACATCGTATAAGTCTGAAAAGGAATCCACAAATATAACATGCGAAAAATAAAAATGCGCCGTAGGTCATCTAAGGCGCATTTCTTCAAATGACGGTCAATATCGACACTTTCTGAACAGTGTCGCTTGACTTTCCTGTAAAGTTATGTTAAATTTAAATCAGAAACAAACTCAACCCATTTTTCGGATTATAACGATCCCGTTTTCTGCGCGCGTAACGGAACGGAGATCGAGAGCTCATATAATTCGTATCTGTGCTGACAATGCTTCTATTAATAACTTAAAAAGGAACTGTGCATTATTCGTTTTCCGAATAACTTTTCATAAAATCATAGAATTTTTTCAGCGGTTCACTCAGCTTATCATATCCCTGACATATCAACACAAGATTAACAGTCGTTCCTTCATCTCTCAATGGAATAAAACGAATGTCGGAATACAGCTCAAGATTATGCGAACGTACACCTATCGCGATGCCCTCGTTACTGTTTACCATACTCCCGATCTTAAATAAATCTTCTGTTTTATATATAAAATTCGCTTTGTAACCGCAAGCAGCCTCCTTTCGTTTAATTAAATCGTAGAGAATCGAGCTTCCGTTGTATAGAATAATCTTTTCGTTTTTCAGGTCCCTGAAACTAATCGTCTTTTTGTTTGAAAGAGGATTGTCTTTATTTACACAGACAAGCAGTTTAAGCGATTTAATCATGGTCCGTTTTACTCTCTTGTCTGTCTTCATTCCGCTCGGTAATGCTGCTATTCCAAGCTTATCGGGATTGTTATGAATATACTGTATTGTATCTTCTGCTCGCTTGTCAATTAAAGTCAGCTTTATATTTGGGTATATTCTGTCAAATTCTGCTTTTGCATAAGGAAATAATGTCCCAAGTAAAATCGGTGAACAGGCAATAACGTCATTGGACTCTATTTTTGAAAAAACAGCAGGCAGTTTATTTGTCGCCTTTTTGTATTCTTCAACGATCTTTGCATAATTGTTGTAAAGAAACAATCCTTTTTCAGTCAGTTCCACACCGTTAATTGAGCGATTAAACAACGCTTCACCAAGCTCCTCTTCAAGGACTGAAATACATTTTGATATAGCCTGCTGAGAAACAAATAATTCTCTTGCGGTTTCAGAAAAAGACTTGTTCCTGCAAACGTCAATAAAATATACTATGTTTTCAAAAGTCAATACGATCACCTTCTTTTATGAGAGTATAGCATACATTTCCGAAAATGTCAAGGGACGGGTACCCAATTAAAAGTTGTATGGTCACAACTAATTTCTGTTTGACAACTCAGTTATAATATGCTATACTGTATTTGCGAAACAAAGTCAACCCATTTTAGGATTATAATGTTTCCGCTTCCTGTGCGCATAACGGAACGGAAATCGAGCCGGCTGATAATTCGGATGTATGGGTGATGAGAGTTTCTCAAATCAATAAAGAAATGGAGCTTTTTTATGAAGAAAAACATTTGCCTTGTTCTGGCTGTGGTTTGTATTATGGCGGTCAGTATGATCCCGGTTTTTGCACAAACGACATTTTTGCCGGATATCTATTACGGTGCCACAATTACCGTTGTTCATAACGGTTACAACTATTTGTGGGAAGTCGATCCGGGCATGCCTCTTGGCGTGATTGAAATCAACACTTCGGGCAGTTCACAGCATTATGCATGGACGGCTATCCGAATAGGGGAGTATTCAAGTTGGATCGAAAACTGGGGAAGCAAGGGATATACCTCTCATAGCAGATCCGAAATAATAGCATACGGTTATCCTTCCGGTCTGGAAACGGACTATTGTGCATTCTATAATCGCGGTTATTAAATAACCTGAACTTGCCTATGATTGCGGAAAATCTTTTCCGCAATCATAGGGTTAGGAGAGAATATGCAATGAAAACAGTCTTTTTTTCCGAAGCATTTAAAAATATCAAAAAAAATCTTATAACGTCGTTTCTTCTGATACTGTGCTTTATTCTTTTATTTATTATATTTGCCGAAACATCCATGCACGCTGTTTTAAAGAACATATCGGGCGAAAGGGCTGATATGGCGTCTCTTATCGACTACACTGAAATAGAAATGGTTCCTTTTACAAACCTGTCTCCGATGAGGCAGGCAGTTGTGCTTAGTTCGATGCTACCGGAAGAACAGCTTGCCGCCGGCAGAGCTATGGACAACATTATAAGCGTTCTTCGCGATAAATTCGGCGCCTTCGAATGTGTTTCCATTCAGAGCATTTACGGGCCGGAACCTCGTTATGAGATAATGGGGGAATATTGCTCATATGATTTTTACGCAGTTTCTTCATCCATGCTTATAATCAAAGAAGGAGAATGGTTTGAAAAAAAAGATTTCAACCGTTCGGAACAGACAAAAAAAGGGTATATCGCCCCCGTGGTTTTAGGCGCGAAATTTGCGGAAAAATACGGGCTTTCCGTAGGTGATACTTTCATCGCCGATATGATTTTTGATGAAGAACAACGCAAAGTCATAGATGAATACGGTTTCGAAGAGGGTCAGACATACAATTGGAAAGTAATAGGTGTATTTGAAAAAGATTCCTCATATTTGTACAGAGGGCAGGTACATCCTGTAAATAATATAGCAATTCTTCCTTTCTATTATCTCCCAACCCTTGATGAGGTTCTTGAAGAAAACAACGGCGAGATAAACGACTCGGTTTTGTCTTACATAGGTACTGAATTCACTTTTTTCCGCAATACCGATTTTTTCATAAAAAGCGATGATATGAAGGACGCCTTAGATTTTGTAAAT
>JAEEJO010000063.1 GCA_016281915.1 Clostridiales bacterium | reverse complement strand
TTCCTTACCTTTATCGCCGGTCTTCAGACTGTCGACCGTTCTCTTTACGAAGCGGCAGCCGTTGACGGTATAAAGAACAGATGGCAGGAGCTTTACTTCGTAACGCTTCCCTCCATGCGCGGACAGCTGCTCTTCGGCGCTATCCTTAACGTTACGGGTTCATTCGGTATCGGCGGCGTTATCACTGCCGTATTCGGATTCCCGACGACCGACTACGCGCTTCACACCATCATGCACCATCTTGACGACTACGGCGGAGTCCGTTTTGAAATGGGCTACGCGTGCGCGATAGCAACACTTCTGTTCATTATCTCGTTCACGATGAACAAGCTGTTCCAGTTCGTGCTCGGTCGTATCGGTAAGTAATGAGGAAAAGGAGGTTTTATCATGGCTGAAAAATTAGATGATGAAGTTCAGGTAGTATATAAAAATCCAAAACCCCTTTTCGGTATCATCAAGCGCAGACCGAAATACGACGAGAACGGTCATCTTATATATTATAAGAAGAAAAAGCTGTTCAAGTATAACAGGGTAAACAGATCCTTCGGCGGCGACCTTACGATGTTCGCGTTCCTTCTCATTGCGGGTGCCTTCATGGCGTTCCCCCTTGTTTACGCTATATCCCAGTCGCTCAAACCGCTCCACGAACTGTGGCTGTTCCCGCCGAACCTCATAGTTAAGAACCCGACCTTCAAGAATTACGTAGACCTTTTCAACATAATGTCCAACTCGCTCGTTCCGATGTCGAAATATCTGTTCAACACGATATTCATCACGCTCGTCGGTACGCTGCTGAGAACGATATCCGCCTCGATGTGCGCATATCCCGTATCGAAGCGTCAGTTCAAAGGCAAAAACTTCATATTCCAGATAGTTACCCTTTCGCTTATGTTTGCGGCGCCAGCTGCAACGATAGCAAACTATATCATAATGGCAAACCTCGGCTGGATCGATACTTATTATGCCATTCTTATCCCCGCGCTCGGCAACTCGACCGCTATGTATCTTGTTAAACAGTTCATCGATCAGTTCCCCGACTCGGTTCTCGAAGCTGCCCGTATAGACGGCGCCGGAGAATTCAGGATATTCTGGCAGATACTCATGCCCTCCATCAAACCCGCATGGATGACTCTTATAGTTTTCGCGGTTCAGGATTTCTGGAACATGGGTTCGTCGATCTTCATCTATCGCGAAGAGCTTAAAACACTCGGCTACGCACTTTCTCAGATCGCAGCTGCGGGCATTGCGAGAGCGGGCGTTTCAACGGCGGTATCAATCGTAATGATGATAGTTCCCGTTATCACGTTCGTCATCACACAGTCAAACATTCTCGAAACAATGTCCACCTCCGGTATGAAAGACTGATGAAAGGAGAAAAAAGATGAAAAACGGATTTATGAAAACTGCCGTAACGCTTGTTCTCCTTACGGTCATGACGCTTACCGTCGCTCTTCCGGCATTCGCACTTCCTATCAACTCGGATATCGCGGATAACTACACTTACAACTATAACCGCTTCCCCGTTCAGGCACCTCTCGCTTATAAGGCGATAAAAGTAATCGGCGCCGATGATCTCGGTCTTGACAGACAGTTCCAGCCTTCGGATATCTACGTCAGAGGCGAATACCTTTATATAGTAGACAGAGGCGGAAACAGGATCGTCGTTCTTGACGAAGACTACCAGGTAGTTTCCGTCATCACGGAGCTTAAAAACGCTCCCGCGCTTTATGCATATATCCCCGGAAAAACAAATTCGGACGGTTCCCCCTATCAGGACCCCGAAATGCTTTCTCACAATAAAAACACGTTTTTCGGTCCTGAAGGCATATACGTAGATGAGGAAGGACTTATCTACGTTGCCGACACACAGAACAGACGTATAGTTATGTGTGATATAGAAGGCAACGTATCGGGCGTTATCCAGGGTGTACGCGTAGACGTTATCAACGACTATACGTTCAAACCCGTAAAGATCGTTGTTGACAGAACGGGTTCTTTCCTCGCGATAGGCTACGCCGTCAACAGAGGTCTTCTTGAAATCGACAACGACGGCACGTTCCGTTCGTTCGTCGGCGCTCCACCGGTAACGTATAACGCAGCCGACTGGTTCTGGCGTGTAATCGCTACCGATGAGCAGAAAAAACAGCTCGTCAAGTATGTTCCTACCGAATACAGCAACATAAACATTGACGACCGCGGCTTTATTTACGCAACGATCAGCACGATCAGCGCTCCTGAGCTTCTTACGGCCATTGCGAACGACAGCGTTTCGGGTTCACTTGCACCCGTAAAGAAACTTTCGCCCGCAGGCTCGGACGTTCTGAGACGTACAGGCAAATTCCCGCCCGTCGGCGACCTTATTTTCGAATTCAACTCTTCTCCGCAGATAGTCGACGTAGCAGTCGATAACGAAAGCGGCAGATATACGATCATCGACTCCCGCTCGGGCCGTTTCTTCACATACGACCCCGACGGAAACCTGCTTTACATGGGCGGCGGATCAAGCACCGACCAGAACGGCAGATTCAGAACGGCGAACTCGATAGCTATCAGAGGCGAACACATAATCATATCCGACGTAGGCAACAAGTCGATAACGGTATATGAAACCACCGAATATGCGCGTCTTATAAACTCCGCTGTTACAGCAAACGCGGCAGGACGTTTTGAAGAAGCGGCAGAATTCTGGAAAAAGGTTACAACGTTCAACTCGAACATGTATATCGCCTATATCGGTCTCGGCAAGGCGGAAATGCGTCAGGCAATGGCAAACTACGACGAAACGAGATTTGACCATTACGAAAACGCTCTCGGCTACTTCTCGAAGGCGATCGAAAAAGACAATTACTCTAAGGCTTACGGCGAACTGAGAAAAGAAGAGCTTTCAAAGAACTTCTCCTTCATTTTCATCGGCATCATAGTTATTATAGTAGGTATAATAGTATTGTATTTCGTTCGTAAATCTCTTAAAAAGAAGAAAAGGGGGGCTAAATAAATGAAATCTATCGGATACTACGCGAAAAGATTGGGTACCGGCACAGTAACGATGTTCAAACGCCTTCCGTTTGCGTTTTACATCCTCGCTCACCCGTTTGACGGTTTTTACGAACTGAAAAACGACCCGCGCAGACATAATCTTCCCGGCGCCGTCTTCCTTTTCCTTGTTCTCGCGCTCACATCCATTCTTAAAAGACAGCTTACAGGCTATCTTTTCACCGACCCGTTCGCTCAGATGAACCTTAACGTTCCTTATGAAATAGCGGTTTCGGTTCTTCCGTTCATACTGTTTATCATAGCAAACTGGTGCTTCACCTCGCTGATGGACGGCGACGGAAAATTCAGAGACATTTTCACGGCAACGGCATATTCGACCATTCCTCTTTCCATATGCAACCTTCTTGCCATTCCGCTTTCGAACTTTGTAACCGTTTCGGAATCAGGCGTATACAACTTCATAGTTGCATTCGGTTACGTATGGTGCTACGGCATGGTATTTATCGGAATGCTCGTAACACATCAGTATACGGTTAAAAAAGCGATCGCCACTGCCATCCTTTCCATAATCGGTATGGCGGTAATTGCGTTTATAATCGTTCTTATAGCGTTCCTTGTAACGCAGGTAGCAGGCTTTATTATCCAGCTTTACACGGAAATAAGCTTCAGACTTAACGAGTAAGGGGGAGAAGATGAATATGAAAAGACTGATTTCGGCATTCCTTGCGTTTGTCCTTCTTCTTTCCTCGGTCTCCGTTCTTGCCGCTTGCGGTACGAACGATGAGGACACTGCGCCTGAGTATATCAGCGAAGATATGCGTTTAGAGCATATCGCAAAGCTTGAAGAAGGCGGCGTTGTTATCGCGGAAAACGTTAAAACCGTCCATCACGACGAGGAAAACGACGTAGACATCGTTGAATATACGTGGACCGTCGATCCCGCGTACGCGACACCCGTAGGCAAAACCGTTTCCAACTATTCTTACGATGACGCAGAAGGCAACTCCGTCTCCGTAAAGCAGGGCATCACCAACATGAGCCTGATAATGGAAAACGACAAATTCGAGTTTTACATGGATCTTAATCCCGGCAAGATAGATATCACCGTAGCGGGTGGTTCCGCAACCGACTTTGCCGTAAAGGATAAAGAGACAGGTCACGTTTACCACTCAAACAGCAACTATGAGGCAAACTCCACTTACGCAAACGTAAAAGCACCTTCAAAGGATATCAAAGGCACCCCTGATATGGACGTTCTCAACCCGATAGTTTCAAATATTGCTCTTGAAGCTTACGACGTTGCAAACAAACGTTACGAGTTCAACTTCCGCGAAAACTGCCTTGAAGATCTTCGAATCCAGGTAGTTAAAATGGCGGATAACAAGCTCAGGGTAATATATACCATCGGTAACGACCCCGATAAGGACCTTGTGCCTCCCGTAATCACCGTTGAAACATACGAGTGGATCACAGCCCGTCTTGCAGAGCATACGGAGCTGAACGAAAAAGGCACAAAGACCATGGGTGATGAAAAGATGAACGACATCATCACGAACTACAAGTTCGTCACCCCTGAAAACCTTGACCTTGAAGACAGAGAAAGACTTATCAAAAACTATCCTCTGCTCGACGCCATCCCGATGTATATCGTCCGCGTTCTTAACACGAGACAGAAAAAGCTCGTAAAAGAGGCAATGCAGCTTGCCGGATTTACGGTAGATATGCTCAAGAGAGAGATGGAACTCGTTGAGTATTCCGGTCCGGAACGTGCCGTAATGTTTACGATCCCCGTGGATTATACTCTTACGAACGAAGGACTCACCGTAAACATCGACTCAACGCTCATTCAGGCTCCGTCAAAGCAGAAGATGTATAAGATACAGCTTCTGAGAGCCTTCGGTTCGATGGTCAATGTTTCAAAACAGACAAATACCCCCTATATCATCACCTGCGACGGTTCGGGTGCGTTCATGCCGGCAAACGGCTACGTAACTCAGTCGGTATATACCGCAAGGATATACGGCGAAGACAATACGTTCCAGAACGAGACTCAGACAACCAAGATGATGCAGATAGTTTCCCCGTATCTTATCTATGACAGATCGGATTTCGGCGGAATAATGGAAATACTTGAAGGCGGAACAGCTCAGGCTTTCGCTACCGCAAGACCTTCCAACTCCACAAACAACCCCGGCGCTTCGATAAACTATGACCTTGTTTATTCCGAACGTGACTACCGTACATATTCGGGCGGTCAGTCAAGCAGCAGCTCCTCGGCGTTTGCCGGCAACGACAACTCGTCTTCAGGCGTTGTTCTTTCAAAAGAAAAGCAGGTCGCAAACTTCCAGGTAAGCTATTACTTCACACCCGGCAATATGACGTATTCCGAATATGCCGAAATGTACAGAAATTACCTGATAGATAAGGGCGTTCTTCCTTCCGATACGATCGCGAAGGGCACAAAAACGCCGTTCTATCTCGAAGCGATAGGCGCAATAAACAAAAACGAATCTGTCGGCGGTCTGCCTGTAGACGCAACAAAAGCGCTTACAAGCTATACGGAACTTAAAGAGATCGTTGAAAACCTCGTTAAGGCAGGCGTGGCGAACATCAATGTCCGTTACCTCTACTGGTCCAACGAAGGCTATTATAACACGATCGCAAACATTCCCGCGCTGATGAGCGAAATGGGCAGCAGATCAGAGCTTAACGATCTTGTTTCCTATATGAAGTCGAATAACGTCGGCTTCTACCCCTCTGCAGACTTCCTCTATGTTTATAAAGATAAGCTTACCGACGCTCTCAACTATACGAACGACGCAGCACGCCGTCTTGACATGCGCGTAGCAAGAGTACGTAAGAGAGTTCTTTCAACGGGCAGAACGGAAGCTGATGCTACTTATACTCAGACGATCCTTAACCCGATGATCATTCCGTCGCTCGCAAAATCTTATAAAGCAGAGTTTGAGAAGATCATAGACAACAAGCAGATCGCTCTCGGCGAAATAGGCAAAGACCTCAACTCAAACTACAGGATCGGTCACATCGTAAACAGAACTCAGGCGCTTGACGCTCAGATCGAAGCCCTTGAAACGTTCTATAACGACGGATACAAGATCCTTGTCTCGACCGGTAACGACTATACCTGGAAATACGCCGACCATATCGTAAATCTTCCGATCGGCGGAAGCGAATACCTCTCCTCGACCGGATCTATCCCGTTCATTCCCATGGTCCTTCACGGCTATATCCAGTATGCCGCAGCACCGTTCAACATCTCCGCGGACTATGAAACGCAGTTCCTTAAATGCCTCGAAACAGGCAGCGGCGTAAACTTCCGCTGGATGTATGACGAAAACAGCGTATTTGACAACACCAGGTTCTACGATTTCTACTCGCTTCATTATACCGACAGCTTCGACAGAGCCGTTGAACTGTATAAAGAAGTCGCATCCGTTCTCGATAAAGTATCGTCCGAGCGCATCACTCTTCATGAGACTGCTGTCGCTTATATCAAAGGCGTTACCGGACCGGATGGAGAAAAAGTTGAAACAAACAACGTATTCCACGTAATTTACGGCGACGGAGCCCTTGAGCTTTACGTCAACTACAACAGTTTTGACGTTGAGGTCGAAAGCGGCGCAACCGTTCCGGCACTCGGATATTTGGAGGTGAAGTAAAATGAGCGCAGAAGCAGCGGCAAAGAAACCAAAGCAAATCAAGAGAGGCAGACTCTCGCTTGAACGTAAACAGAATCTTTACGGCTATATCTTCGTTCTGCCCGTAATAATCGGTCTTGCGTTCATATACATTCCCGTTATCATCCAGTCTTTCATTTACTCCGTAAGTGAGATCAAGGTTGATGCGTCGGGCTTCCACACGATTTTCGTTGGTCTTGACAACTACTATGAAGCGCTCTTCGTTGAGGCGGACTTCCTCAGAACGGTTGTTGAATCAACCCTCAGCATTCTTGTCCAGATCCCGATTATCCTTATCTTCGCATTCTTCATGGCAAACGTTCTCAACCAGAACTTCAAAGGCAGAACGATCGCCCGCGTTATCTTCTTCATCCCCGTTGTTATCTCAACAGGTATTATCGCCCAGTTCGAGAACATGAGCTCCATGCTTGACGTATACAGCTCTTCGGAAAAGATGGATATAGGCAGCGCTTCGGGTATGGCAAACGTCTTCAACTATCAGCAGCTCAGACAGCTCGTTGTAGTCGTTCTTCAGAATAACGACTTTGCAAACGTTGTTCTCGGCGCGGTAGACGGACTTTACAGCGTTATCACTTCTTCCGGTGTTCAGATGCTCGTCTTCCTTTCCGGCTTGCAGTCGATCTCAACCTCGATGTATGAAGCAGCAACCGTTGAAGGCGCAACTGCATGGGAAACCTTCTGGAAGATCTCCTTCCCCATGATCTCCCCGCTTATTCTCGTTAACCTTATCTATACCGTTATAGATATGTTCCTCAAGGCGGAAAACCCCGCGGTCGCAATGATCAATGAAGAGCTTGGCAACGCGAGCGAGTATGCTCTCGCATCCGCGTTCTCATGGATCTACATGCTCGTAGTTCTTCTCTTCGTCGGCATCGTTGTTCTTCTCGTCCGCAAACTCATCATCTATCAGGACTAAGGAGGGAAGAATATGAGACAAATCAATTACGTTGTCGAGGGCAAAGAAAACGAAAAGCGCAACTTCATCGAAAATTTGCTCACAAAATTAAATCCCACCAAGTATGCGGACTTCAGCTGGGAAAGATGGAAAAGAAAGAACATCAACGTAAAGGGCGTAGGCAAATTCCTTTGGGCTATCGCGAGATTCATAATCATCGTCGGTATCTCATTCATGATCCTTTATCCCTTCGTTGTTAAGGTCATCGTTTCCGGAATGTCCACGGCGGACCTCGAAGATAAAACGGTTATGTTTATCCCCCGTGAAGGTTCCACCTACTTCTGGCAGAGAGCTATTCAGAATATCCAGTACTGGCAGGCTCTTCTCAATTCCGCACTTCTCTCTCTCGTAACCGCAGTTTTGCAGATGCTCGTCAGCTGCTTTGCCGGCTACGGTTTTGCAAGATTCAACTTCAAGGGCAAGAACATTCTCTTTATGCTCATAATTCTTACCCTTATCATCCCGCCGCAGACTATCATGCTTCCGCTTTACGTTCGTTTCAGATACTTCATCGGAAATATCTCGATCATCGACAGCGTATGGCCCATGGCAGTTATGTCCGCTACCGGTCTCGGACTTAAAAACGGTCTTTATATCTACCTCATGCGTCAGTTCTTCAGAGGACTTCCCAAAGCGCTTGACGAGGCTGCATATATTGACGGCGCAGGTCCGTTCCGCACATTCTTCTCGGTAATGCTTCCCAACGCGGGCAACATGATGATAACGGTCTTCCTCTTCTCCTTCACATGGCAGTGGACGGATACGACCTACAACAGTATGCTCGTTCCCAATATGGTAATTCTTTCAAATACCGTAACAAACGTTACAAAAGGCGTTTCCGAGCTTATCCAGCAGCAGACTCTCTACGATACGGCTTCAATTCTTATGATATTCCCGCTCCTGATAGTATTCCTCTTTGCACAGAGATACTTCATCCAGGGTATCGAAAGATCCGGCCTTGTAGAATAATACGGCAAATATTTCAAAACCGCTCCGAAAGGGGCGGTTTTCTTTTGCATAAATACCATGAAAGACATTTCGGGCGTTTTTTTACTTTGAGAATTATTACAAAAACGACGGCTAAAATGAAAAATATCTATATATTGTGGTGTCAAATCATTTCATCACTAAATATATTATTACAATTTTCAACAGATAAAAATCAGGATCGGAAACGGCGGGAAAATGTGATTCTTTCAAGGGTTGTAATAATTTCAGCTCAAAAAGGCCGAAATTGAAAATTGTAATATATTACAACGGAAAAACGGGAGAATTTTACGTCTCAAAAACGTAATTCCCGGCGCAAAAACGATGATTTTATGTTGATATTGCATAGTTATGCGGATAAATGCAAGCAAAAAACTGTGCAAATATACAAATTACAGGCATTATTGAAAAAAATTACAAAAAGGGGTTGATTTTTTCGGCAAAATGTAATATAATATGTCCAAGGCAAAAGATGAGAGGCAGGGGTAGTATCCTCTGAAAGGGGAAAAACCCCGAATCGAGTCGAAAATGCCGAAAGTTTTTTCTAAGTCTCTTTAAAGAGACAAAATTTTAAGGAGGAAAACAATCCATGAGCAAAAAAATTATCTCTGCCATCCTTGTTATGGCGATGATAGTTTCTATGTCCGCTACCGCAATCATCGGCTCTCTGGGTGCAGCAGCAGCTACCGATTACGAAGCAGACAGAACAGCGCTTAAAGCTGCTATCGAGAAGCTCGTTGTTTACGGTCCCGAACTCGAAGACCGCACATATACTCTTCTCGAAGAAACAGGTCTCCTCACCTGGAACGACGAAAAAAAGGAGTATCAGGCTTATCTTGATCGTGCCGCTTTCTGGGGCAACAACGATCCTGATTACTTCCTCTTCCTCGGTGAAGGCGACACTCTCGCTCAGAACTTTGTAGAAAACAACAACGGTAAAAACGTTACCGGCAAAGTTGAGTGGGTAAAAGATCCCGTTGACGACCAGACCTATCTCGACCTCGCAAAAGCAAACGTAAGCAACATCGTTGAATACGCTGCGTCCGCTTGGTATTTCGGTCAGGACGCTAACAACGAAATCGTTGACGCAAGCTTCAATGAAGGCAGAAATGCAGTTGTTAAAGCCGCTAAAGGCATGATCGACTACATCTTCGAAGCTCTCAGCAGAGAAGTTACCGCTACTGCTAAACCTGCTGGTTATGCTGATCTTTACGACAGCAGCAGATACATGGGCTTCTTCATGGACGGCTCTTTCTACAACCAGTCCATCGGCTTCAACCCCTACTTCTACATCATCGATGAAGATGACTACTGGACAGACGCTCAGTTCTGGGGCGGCAACGCTCTCAGACAGTACCCCGTAAGATGGTACACATTCGCAGAAGCAAGACAGATTGCTCCCGACGAAGTATTCGCATTTGAAATCGCTCTCAGAGAGCTCGCTATGAAGAAAGCCTCCACCAATGGCGCAGGCGTTCTTTACTGGGACTTCCTCAATGGCGATTACAAAGAATTCAGAGATCTGATCAATGCTCTCGTTGAAAAACTCATCGGCAAGATCGATATGTACTTCGGCGAAAATGCTGACTTCACTGCTCAGTACAAAGCATTCCTCAAACTCGAAATCGTTATAGACATCTATGATAAATATATCAAAGACGTTTACAACAACATCTACACTGCATCCGCAGCTCAGCTTCTCAACGATGTTCTTTACGCTAAACGCGTTATCGAATACATCAGAGAGAAAGACTCCAACGCAAGACTTATGATCCTTGCTCTTACCGACTTCAACGCTCTTATCGACAAGATCGTTGCCGGTATCAAAGCAGTTGCTCCCAGATCCGAACAGCAGCTCTCAGCTCTCAACGTTGCTGAAGGCACCGAACTCGTAAGAAAAGCAGAAGCTCTTCTTAAGAACTGGGATTGGTCCTCTAAGAAGGACGACGATCCTTATAAGATCGTTTGGACAAGACTTTACAACGCTAAAGAAGATCTCAAGACAATGCTCCCCGCTGCTGCAGGTGAATCTGTTCTTGTTATCGTTCCCGAAGGCGTTCGCACCATCAAAGACCTCACAGGCGTTGATGTTAAAAACGACAGAGTAACCGTTGAGTTCACTCCCAACTGGTTCTCTTACTGGAAGTTCAGCGCACTGCTCAAAGCTGCTCTTGACAACTTCAACAAACAGCTCACAGCTGCAACTCTTCCCGACATCACAACTTCTATCCCCGCTGATCCGAAGTCCGTTGTAAACGAGATCAACAAGTATGCGTTCCTCGCAGGCGTAGTTGGTCCTATCCTCCAGGTAGTTGACGGCCAGATCGAAATGGTAGACATTTATGAAGACGGCGTAGGCCCTGATTGTCCTCTTGACAACCTCCTCGCTTCCATCACTTACTCCTTCTACCTCTTTGATAACGTAGAATCCAGAGATAAACTTCCCACCAAACCCACCAAGACCGTTCTTTCTTTCGTTAAACACAGACTCCAGAAAGATGACGACGAACTCGGTGAACTCGAAGGCGACGAACTCGTATTCGAAGATCGCGCAGGCGTTTCTTCCATCTACGAAGCAGTAGTTGGCTATGCTCGCGGCAACAACGCTACAGCTAACGCTGACGCATTCACAGCTGACATTATGAAGTTTGAAACTGAAGACGGCAAATACCTCAACCAGGATGTTGCTCTCGACAGCGTTTACAACTTCATCCAGACTCTCTTCGACGTAGCTAAAGAAGTAAGAGATGACTTCAAATACGAATCCACAGCAGTTGGCTTTGACTGGACCATTCCCAACGGAACTCCCGTTAAGACCGGTGACGCTGTAACAGGCGACGCTGCTGCAACAGGTTACATCGGAAGAATCCGCACCGCTCTCAAGTATCTCACTGCTGACCTCACAACCCTTATCCAGGTTTACGGTTGGGTACTCGAAAACGTAGCAGCTGTTCTTGACTGGGAAATCACCACTCAGAACGATGCTGACGGCAATGCTCTTACAGACATCGCAGCTAATGCAGGCGACGCTGACTTCCTTGAATGTGTAACTAAAGAAGCAAACTATCCGAAGGATTACTTCAAGACTGCTAAGGTAGCAGCAGCAAACCTCGCTAAACTCATTGCTGAAAACAAGAACCAGGCTCCCGCAACTAAGACCTCATTACTCGCTGCTTACGATAAATTCGTTAAGGCTCTCAAGTCTTACATCCTTACCGAAGCAGGCGCTGCTAAGTTCGATTCATTCGTTGAAGACGTTTACTACATCGTAGACCACTACTTCGGCGAAGCTGATTCCTACAACTACGAAAAACTTTACGAAAAACTCTCTGCAAACGCAAATACAGTATTCTTTGCAAAACTCGTTGACGCTAGAAACTGCTATCAGTACTTCCAGATGAAGTTTGAACATGCTGTTGAAGACGCTCACGAAGAAGTTGCAATTCTCAACCTCTACTACGGTCAGCTCGGTGACGGCGTTGTTACACCGCTCAAGAGAAATTATCTCGATCCGATGAACAGCCTCGTTAACTTCAATGATGTTTCCGGTCTTACCAGAGATTTCGCTGATAAGTATCAGGAACTCAGAAGAATCGGCGCTCTTATCCTCGGCTGCATCAATGGTGATGAAGCAACTGGATACACCGTAGAAGACAACGATCTTAAAGATATGCCTGTTTGGTATGCTGAAAAAGTTCTTGAAGAACTCTCCAAAGCATATGCTGACAGATCCAACTACACCACTGCAGGTCTCGTAGCATACAAAGCTGAACTCGAAGCTCTCATTCGTGAAGCTGACGGTAAGAACGTATATGCATACAAGACAAATACAGACGAAGCTAAGGCAATCTGGGATGCATTCGTAGCTGCTTACGCTAACGCTCAGTACGTTGCTCTCGACACAAGATGCCCGAAGGCTGATGTTGACGATGCAGTTGCTGCTCTTAAACTCGCTATGGCTAACCTCGAAAAGATCGAAGCTACCGAAGGCGCTGCTGATAAAGACACCCTCGCTGCTAAGGTCGCTGCTGCTGAAGCTCTCTATGTTCGTGCAAACGTAACTGACGACAAAGCTGCAAAAGACAACCTCGAAGTTGCTATCTCCGAAGCTAAGAAAGCACTCCAGTTCACGATTTCTGTTCTCAACTCTAACGATCTTGAAACAATAATCAAGAACATCGACAACGCAATGTCTGCTCTTACCAAGTCTATGTACACCGGTAAAAACCTCAAGAAAGATACCAAAGTTCTCGAACTCCAGGTAGTTGTTGAGCTTTATACCGAAGCTTCCTACAGAAAGTTTGCTAACGCTGTTGAAGCTGCATACGCTATGGCAGAAGCTGACACCGCTACCGAGTCTCAGATGATGGCTGCATACAAGTCTGTTGCTGACAGATTTGCAGATCTCAAACTCGCTCCGGTAGAAGAACCCGTTCAGGAACCCGAAGTTGTTATCGTTGAAGTAGAAAAACCCAGCGTTGTTCTCGAACAGGCTAAGGCTATCTACAAAGAAGCTAACGACGGTTATGCAAAAGCAGTTGAAGGCTGCACCGCTGACACCGCTGCTGCATACAAGGCTGCTATCGACACTCTGAAGGCTGACATCGATAAAGAAGCTGACGACGCTAAACTCCTCAGCTCCATCATCGCCCTTAACCTCGCTAAGGCAGGCCTCACTGTTGATGTACCTGAAACAATTGATGACTGATAAGTTTTCTTCCTGATAATACGAAATAACTTTCAGCATACGGACCCCTGCGGCATTGCCGCAGGGGTCTTTACTTGTATACAAACGTATCTTTGATCGTAATATCCAAAAAAAGCCGAAATTCCCCTCTTGTAAAAAAGCGTAATATGTGATATAATATAATGTAATATAATAATTTTTTGTCGGAAAAGGGGCGCGGGAAAAAACCGCGAAAAACCGTATGGCACTGATGATTCCGGAAGGATACAGTTCATTTTTAACTCTCAGGCAGACTCAGAAGGCGGTAAAGATCATAAAGGACGTTTTTGAGATAGAGCTTTCAAAGCTTCTTAATCTCGAACGTGTTTCCGCGCCGCTTTTTGTTTATAAAGACAGCGGTCTCAACGACGATCTCAACGGCACTGAAACGCCCGTTTCGTTTGAGTTTGACGGACGCCGTGCGGAGATAGTTCATTCTCTTGCGAAATGGAAAAGATATGCGCTGAAAAAATACGGCTTTGAACCGCACAGAGGTATTTACGCCGATATGAATGCCATACGCGCCGATGAAGAGGTAGATAACTTCCATTCGATATACGTTGATCAGTGGGACTGGGAAGTTGTTATAAACCGTGAAGACCGAAATATAGATTTCCTTAAAGAAACGGTCCGCAAGATCGTATGCGCCATTCACGACACGTGGGAGATACTCAATAAAACGTATTCAAAGGCGCAGACCTCGTTTACGCACGACAACGACGTGTTTTTCATCTATTCGCAGGAGCTTGAGGATATGTATCCGTCTCTCACGCCAAAAGAACGCGAAAACGAGATAACAAAGCTTCACCCGATAGTTTTTATTATGCAGATAGGCGGAAAACTGAAAAGCGGGAAGCCGCATGACGGCAGAGCGCCCGACTATGACGACTGGCAGCTCAACGGAGACCTTATTTACCGCTTTGAACCGCTTGACACGTCGATAGAGATTATGTCAATGGGTATCCGCGTAGACGAAAAATCAATGGAAAGTCAGCTTCGTGAAGCAGGCGCGGAGGCAAGAAAAGAGCTTCCGTTCCATAAAGAGCTTCTTTCGGGCAATATGCCGCTCACGGTAGGCGGCGGCATAGGTCAGTCAAGACTTTGCATGCTGCTTTTGCAGAAGGCGCACATCGGTGAGGTGCAGGTTTCGCTGTGGCCCGACGAAATGCGAGCTGAATGCGAAAAAAACAATATGAAATTACTGTAATGACAGGCAGGAGAATAAAATGACAGCTATTAAAGATATTTTTGCCGATATTCCGGCATTTGACGGTAAAACCGTATCCGTAGCGGGCTGGGTACGCACGGTTCGCGACTCAAAGGCGTTTGGATTTATAGAGCTCAACGACGGCAGCTGCTTCCGTTCAACGCAGATCGTATTTGAAGAGGCAAAGCTTGACAACTATAAGCAGATAGCGAAGCTCAACGTAGGCGCATCGGTAAGGGTAGAGGGAAAAGTTGTTGCAACGCCCGAAATGAAGCAGCCGTTTGAGATAAAGGCGGAAAAGATCGAGGTTGAAGGCGAGTCCACGCCCGACTATCCGCTGCAAAAGAAGCGCCATTCTCTCGAATTTCTCAGAGATATCGCATATCTGCGTCCTAGAACGAATACATTTTCCGCCGTTTTCCGCGTCCGTTCCGCCGCAGCTCAGGCAATTCATAAATTCTTTGCCGAAAGAGGCTTTATATACGTCAACACTCCGCTTATCACGGCAAGCGACTGTGAAGGCGCTGGCGAAATGTTCAGAGTAACAACGCTTGACCTTGACAACGTTCCGAAGGGCGAGGACGGCAAAACGGATTATTCGAAGGACTTTTTCGGAAAGAGCGCAAACCTCACCGTATCGGGACAGCTCAACGCCGAAACGTTTGCTCTTGCATTCGGCAAAGTATATACCTTCGGCCCCACCTTCCGCGCAGAGGTGTCATATACCGCGCGTCACGCTGCGGAATTCTGGATGATAGAGCCCGAAATAGCGTTTGCCGAGCTTTCAGACGAGATGGATCTTTCCCGCGATATGATAAAATACGTTATCGCATACGTTCTTGAAACGTGCCCGGACGACATGAAGTTTTTCAACGATTTTATCGATAAAGGCCTCATCGAACGTCTTACAGCGCTTCTTGACGCAGATTTTGTCCGTCTGCCGTATACCGAAGCGATAAAAATACTTGAAAAGAATAAGGAAAGCTTTGAATATCCCGTATACTGGGGCTGCGATCTGCAGACGGAACACGAAAGATTCCTCACAGAGCAGGTCTATAAGGCGCCCGTATTCGTTACAGACTACCCGAAAGAGATAAAAGCGTTTTATATGCGTCTTAACGACGACGGAAAGACGGTTGCAGCGGCAGACCTTCTTGTTCCCGGCGTAGGCGAGCTTGTCGGCGGAAGTCAGCGTGAAGAAAGGATTGACGTTCTTCGCGAAAGAATGGCTCAGCTCGGTCTTGACGAGAAGGATTACTGGTGGTATCTTGATCTGAGAAAATACGGCGGAACAAAACACGCCGGCTTCGGTCTCGGTTTTGAGAGACTTATAATGTATCTTACAGGAATGTCGAACATAAGAGACGTTATACCGTTCCCGAGAACAGCGGGCAACGCAGATTATTGATTCCGGAGATACGACTATGCAGAATTATTCAAAGCAGGAGCTTCTTGAGATCAAAAGCGAGCTTGTTGCGAAATACAACAGATATAAATCTCTCGGTCTTTCTCTTGATATGTCAAGAGGCAACCCGAGCAAAGAGCAGCTTGATATATCAACTCCGATGCTTTCGGTGCTGAAAACAGCGGAGGACTGCATTGACGAAACGGGTTTTGACTGCCGCAATTACGGCGTTCTTGACGGCATACCCGAAGCGAAAAAACTCTTTTCCGAGCTTATGAATACGTCGTCAGTCGATGAAATAATAATCGGCGGCAACAGCAGCCTCAATATGATGTATGACAATATCGTGCGCGCGATGATCTTCGGCGTATACGGCGGCGAAAAGCCGTGGTCAAGCTGCGAAAACATCAAGTTTTTGTGCCCTGTTCCGGGCTACGACCGCCATTTCAGAATATGCGAAACTCTCGGCATAGAAATGATAAGCGTTCCGCTTCTTGCCGACGGACCGGATATGGATATGGTGGAAAAGCTCGTTGCGGAAGACGAAACAATAAAAGGAATATGGTGCGTTCCGAAGTATTCAAACCCGACGGGCATCACTTACAGCAGCGAAACTGTCCGCCGCTTTGCAATGCTGCGTCCGAAAGCGAAGGATTTCCGCGTTTTCTGGGATAACGCATATTCCCTTCACGATATTTCCGGCAGAAGCGATATCCTTCTCAACGTCCTTGAAGAGGCGAAGAAATACGGAAACGGCGATATGATATATAAGTTTATGTCTACGTCGAAGGTTTCCTTCCCCGGCGCGGGCGTTGCGGCGATGGCAGCGTCGAAAAACAACATTGATTTTATAAAAAAGCTTATGGGCGTTCAGACTATCGGCTACGACAAGCTCAATCAGCTGCGTCACGTTAGGTATTTCAAGGATGCAGAAGGCGTCCGCCGTCAGATGCAGCGGCACGCAGAGATAATAAAGCCCAAATTTGCGATAGTTTTATATATACTTGAAAAAGAGATATCCGATATCGCAACGTGGTCGAACCCGAACGGCGGATATTTTATATCACTCACAGTTCCCGACGGCTGCGCAAAGCGTGTGGTCACTCTTATGAAAGAGGCAGGCGTTAAAATGACGCCTTCGGGAGCTACGTTCCCGTACGGAGTCGACCCGAAAGACAACAATATCCGCATCGCTCCCACGCATCCGCCCGTTGCCGAGCTTCAGACGGCGGCGGAAATACTCTGCGTATGCGTTCGTATGGCGGCGGTAGAAAAAGCGTTGAGCGAAAAATAAAGAAAAGAGGCGCGGCATGAGCTACGATTCATATGAAAGTCCGTTTTGCACACGGTATTCAAGCAAGGAAATGCAGTATATTTTTTCGGCGGAAAATAAATTCAGAACTTTTCGCCGGCTTTGGATCGCGCTTGCGCGCGCTGAAAAAGCTCTCGGTCTGAATATTACCGACGAACAGATAGAAGAGCTTGAAAAGTTCAAGGACGATATAAACTTCGATGTTGCTCAGGCAAGAGAAAAAGAAGTCCGTCACGACGTTATGTCTCACGTATACGCATACGGCGTTCAGGCTCCGAAAGCAAAACCGATTATTCATCTCGGTGCAACGTCCTGCTACGTTGGCGACAATACCGATATAATAGTTATGAAGCAGGGTCTTGAGCTTATAAGGGATAAACTCGTTACCGTTATAAAGGCGCTTGCCGATTTTTCATTCAAATATAAAGATATGCCGTGCCTTGCATATACCCATCTGCAGCCCGCACAGCCCACCACAGTTGGCAAAAGGGCAACTTTATGGATAAACGAGCTTATGCTTGATCTTGACGAGCTTGATTTCCGTATAAAAGGGCTGAAACTTCTCGGTCAGAAGGGCACTACGGGAACACAGGCGTCCTTCAAGGAGCTTTTCGGAGACGAGGCGGACGAAAAAACGCCGAAGCTCGAAAAAATGATCGCAAACGAAATGGGCTTTGATGAAACATACCCCGTTTCAGGTCAGACTTACAGCCGCAAAGTAGACGCAAATATCTGCTGTACTCTTGCGGGAATAGCGGAAAGCGCGATGAAATTTGCAAACGATCTGAGGATCCTTGCAAACTTCAAAGAGATGGAAGAGCCGTTTGAGGAGCATCAGATAGGTTCTTCTGCCATGCCCTATAAACGCAATCCGATGAGAAGCGAGCGTATATGCGCGATCGCAAGATACGTTATCACAAACTCACTGTCCCCCGCGTTTACCGCAGGCACGCAGTGGTTTGAACGCACGCTTGACGACAGCGCGAATAAGAGAATCGCGGTTTCAGAAGCGTTTTTGGGCGTTGACGCGATTCTGAATATATATATAAACGTCACGGCGGGGCTTGTGGTTTATCCGAAAATGATACGCAGAAGGCTTATGAACGAGCTTCCGTTTATGGCGACCGAAAACATCATGATGGCAGCGGTTAAAAACGGCGGAGACAGACAGGAGCTGCACGAAAGGATACGCGTTCACAGCGTAGCGGCGGCAAAGAAAGTGAAAGAGGAGGGCGGAGAAAACGACCTTCTTGAAAGAATTGCCGCAGACAGCGCATTCCTTCTTGAAAAAGACGAGATATCGTCGCTCCTATCTCCCGAAAGCTTTGTAGGAAGAGCGCCGCAGCAGACGGAAGAATACCTTCAAAACGTTGTATATCCGAGAATAAAGCCGTATATAGACGCAGGAAAGATCAAGAAGGATGAGGGACTGAGCGTCTGATAAAAAGGAGCAAAAAATGCCGAAAATAGCAGCGCAGAACAGAAAAGCGTATCACGACTATTTTGTTGAAGAAAAATATGAAGCGGGAATATCTCTTGCAGGCACGGAGGTAAAAAGTATCCGGCTTGGCGCGGTAAATCTCAAGGACTCTTACTGTCAGACGAACGGAAAAGAGATATTCATACACGGAATGCATATTTCGCCATACGAAAAAGGCAATATTTTCAATAAAGACCCTCTTCGCGAGCGCAAGCTGCTGATGCACAAAAAAGAAATACTCAAGCTTTTCAACGACGTTAAAAAAGAGGGATATTCCATTATCCCGCTTTCCGTCTATTTCAAAAACGCAAGAGTAAAGGTTGAAATCGGGCTTTGCAAAGGCAAAAAACTTTATGATAAGCGCGAGGCTGCCGCAAAAAGAGACGCGCAGCGCGAAATAGAAAGAAAAATGGGGTCGGAAAGATGATTATTCTGGGTATCGACCCCGGAGTGGCAACCGTCGGCTGGGGCGTTGTGGACTGGCGGGGCAACAGATTTTACGGTTCGGACTACGGCGCGATCATCACGCCCGCGCATACTCCGTTCTGCGACAGAATAGAGCAGATATTCGACGAAGCTTCGCGGATAGTTGATTATTATCACGTTGAAACGGCGGCTATGGAAAAACTGTTTTTTAACACAAACTCAAAAACAGCCATAGACGTTGCACAGGCAAGGGGCGTGCTTTTGCTTGCCCTGACAAAAAAAAGGATACACTGCTCCGAGTTTACTCCGCTTCAGGTAAAGCAGGCGGTCACAGGCTACGGAAGAGCGGAAAAAGAGCAGGTCGAAGCAATGGTAAAAATGCTTCTTAACCTTGAAAAGATACCTAAGCCCGACGATGCGGCGGACGCTCTCGCTATGGCGATCTGCTGCGCGCACTGCATAAGATAGAGAGGTAAAAATGTATTATTATCTTTCAGGCAAACCGGCGATATTAACGCCGAATCTCGCTGTTATAGACTGCGGAGGCGTTGGATATAAATGCACGATCTCCGAAAACACATATAAGCAGATAGCAAAAAAAGAAACGGTCCTTCTTTATACATATCTCAACGTAAAAGAGGACGCGCTCGATCTTTACGGCTTTGCCGATGAGCAGGAAAAACAGTTTTTCGAGCTTCTTCTTTCTATCAGCGGCGTTGGACCCAAGGCGGCTCTCGCCGTCCTTTCGGCCCATACTCCGGAATCTTTTGCCGCGTGCGTGCTTTCAAACGATGCGAAGGGAATAACAAAGGCTGCGGGCGTAGGCGCAAAGCTTGCGCAGAGGATATGCCTTGAATTGAAAGACAAGATCGCAAAAACAAAAGTTGTTCCGTCCGATATCGCACAGTTCGGTGAAGACAGCGCCGCATCGGACTGTGTATCGGAGGCGGTCGCGGTGCTCGTTGCTCTCGGTTACAGCAAAAACGACGCTTCAAAAGCCGTTCTTCGCTGCTCTGCGGACAATACCAACGATATAGTTAAGCAGGCGCTCAGAATGCTTTCAAGAAACATCTGAGGCTCTGAAAAGGGATAATCATGGAAAACGAATTTGACGAACGGATCTTATCCGCAAGAACGATACACAGCGATGAAACAGAGCTTTCGCTACGCCCGAAAAACTTTGACGGCTATATCGGTCAGGAAAAGATAAAAGAAAACCTCAAAATTTATATCGAAGCGGCGAAACGCCGTGGCGAATCGCTTGACCACGTCCTTCTTTACGGCCCTCCCGGTCTCGGAAAGACAACGCTCGCAAACATCATCGCCACGGAGATGGGCGTTCAGATACGCATTACGTCCGGTCCCGCACTTGAAAAAACGGGAGATCTTGTTGCGCTTCTTACAAATCTGCAGGACGGAGATATACTTTTTATAGACGAGATACACCGTCTTTCAAGAACGGTTGAAGAAGTTCTCTACCCTGCAATGGAGGACTATGAGTTTGATATAATCCTCGGCAAAGGTCCGTCCGCTCGGTCCATAAGATTCACGCTGCCGAAATTTACGCTCATAGGCGCCACAACGCGATCGGGTCAGCTTGCAGCTCCGTTCCGCGACCGTTTCGGCGTGCTCTTCCGCCTTGAGCTTTATTCTCCAGAAGATCTTCAGACCATAATAACAAACTCCGCAAAAATCCTTGATATAGCGATCACTCCTGAGGGCGCTTATGAGATTGCATCGCGTTCAAGAGGCACGCCCCGAATCGCAAACAGGCTTCTTCGCCGCATACGCGACTTTGCGCAGGTGCTCGGCGACGGCGTAATAGATAAGGAGCTTGCAAGAAGATCGCTTGACAGGATGGAAATAGACCGTCTCGGTCTTGACTCTGTAGACAGACGCCTGCTCAGTGCCATCATAACGAGCTTTAACGGCGGACCGGTAGGGCTTGAAACTCTTGCCGCGCTGACGGGAGAGGAAAGCGTGACTATTGAGGACGTTTACGAGCCGTTTCTTTTGCAGCTCGGCTTTATAAACCGCACGCCCAGAGGCCGCTGCGTAACAAAAGCCGCATACGATCATCTCGGAATTCCTTTTCCGACGACAAACGGAGAAAACACTCTCTTCTGAAAAAAAACGGGAAGAACTTTGTTCCTCCCGTTTTTATTATTTATTCATATTCGCAAGCATTTCAAAATATCTGTCTTCCATAGGCAGCCATTCGTTTATAAAGCGGTCAAGCATTTCGGGGCTCCGCTTTTCAAGCCTTGCAAGCTGTTCGCGGCGGTCGATGACAAGCATGCGTTTAACGTCGTAAACGTTTCCGAAATAAGGGTGAAAGGAGTAAACGCCTTCGATTACGGTGACAGGCTTTTTCTCAACGGTGATCGTGTCCGAAAGAGTTTGCGTTTCGCAGTTATATTTTCTGACCGAAAAATCGTCTTCTGTAAAAATACGATCGAAAATCTCGCTTTTCATCCGCTCGTAATCTATGTTTCCGCCTGTTTCGGCAAGACGGGACGCCGTGCGCTGTTCCGGTCGCAGAAAGTAGTCGTCGCAATGAAAAACGTTGCAGTCATAAACTTCGGAAAACGTTTTTGAAAGCGTTGTTTTTCCTGCCGCCGCCATGCCGTCTATACCTACGACCGCCCTTCCCTTTTTTGAAAGAACGTTTTCTGTCTCTATAAAAAGAGGCAGTGCTTCGGCATATTTTATATCAGCCACGCGATAGTGCGGCGCATATTTTTTTCGGTATATTTCGCTGTGAGACAGAGGCGGACAGCCCAGAGAGATATATTTATCTATAAAACCGCGCGTTTCTTCTTTGTCAAACGGAAGATAATCTGCGCTCTTCAGCTTTTCAAGCTCGCCTTCAAACTCAGCGGGCTTTTTTTCTTTATGTGAGTTTGCCGAAAGCACGAATATCTTGTTTACGGTCTCAGGCGAGAGCAGCCCTTTTACCGCGGCAAGGTTTATCCTTGCAAATCCGCCGCCTATGTCGTCGTAAAGAGGAACGTTTTTGTCATATTCCACGCCTTCAAGCTCTGTTTTCAGCATTTTCAGACTTGTCGCAGCGTCTTTTATCATATGCTCCGGTCCGAAATACTGCTGAAAAAGCAGCTTTACAATATCTGCAAGCTGCTTTTCGGGACGCAGTGAAAGCCGTGTCCGTATATCCATATTATTTACCTTTTGTATAGTTCAGTTTTCCGCCGGCAAGAAGGATCCCTGCCTGACGCGGCGATCTGTCGCAGACAAGCTCGATCTTCATATTCTTTGTTTTGTCGTAAATATAAACGGTTTCGCCGTTTTCTATTTCCGAGCGGATGTTTTTAAGACAAAGCACGTCGCCCTGGTCTATAAGGTCGTAATCGCGCGGATTTTTGAACGTGAGCGGGATTATACCTGAGTTTATAAGGTTATCTTTATGTATTCTTGCAAAGCTCTTTGCAATTACCGCTTTTACGCCGAGCCAGAGCGGAACGAGAGCCGCGTGTTCGCGTGAAGAGCCCTGTCCGTAATTCTCTCCGCCTATTATAAAGCCGCCGCCGGATGCCTTTGCACGGTTCGGGAACGCATTGTCGACCGCCTCGAAGCAGTATTTGGAAAGATGCGGGATATTTGAGCGGTAGGGCAGTATTTTTGCGCCTGCCGGCATGATATGGTCTGTTGTGATATTGTCGCCAACTTTGAGAAGAGCGGGCTTTTCGATAGATTCGGGAAGCGGAGAGCCAACGGGGAACGGCTTGATATTCGGTCCGCGGACAACCTCTACGTCTTCGCCGTTTTCTGCGGGAGGAATGATGAGATTGTCGTTGATATCGAATTTTTCGGGCATTTCGGCATTTATATCTATATCAAGCGTTGTCGGGTCGCACATAACGCCTTTAACTGCGCTTGCTGCTGCCGTTTCGGGAGAAACGAGGTATACCTGTCCGTCCGCAGTGCCTGATCTGCCTTCAAAGTTGCGGTTGAAGGTCCTCAGCGAGATTCCCGCGCTGTTGGGAGACTGACCCATGCCTATGCAGGGTCCGCACGCGCACTCTAAAACTCTTGCGCCCGCTTCGATTATGTCCGCAAGCACGCCTGTTCTTGCCATCATAGCGAAAACCTGTTTTGAACCGGGCGATACGGTCATTGAAACGTTTTCGGCAACGGTGTTGCCACTGAGAATCGCGGCAAGCTTCTGCATATCCGAGTAAGACGAGTTTGTGCATGAACCTGCGCATACCTGATCTATCTTCATTCCGGCAAGCTGAGATACCGGCACAACGTTATCGGGGCTGTGCGGGCATGCGGCGAGAGGAACGAGTGTGGAAAGATCTATCTCGATAGTTTCGTCATATACAACACCGTCATCAGGAAGAAGCTCGGTATAGTCGTTTTCGCGTCCCTGCGCGGCAAGGAAGCGTCTGGTTATTTCGTCGGACGGGAATACGGACGTTGTTGCGCCAAGCTCTGTGCCCATATTCGTTATCGTAGAGCGCTCGGGAACGGAAAGCGTTTTTATTCCGTCGCCGTAATACTCTATTATTTTGCCTACTCCGCCTTTTACGGACATTATCTGAAGCACTTTAAGAATAATATCCTTTGCCGAAACCATTTTCGGAAGTTTTCCGGTGAGCTTTACGCCAACGATCTTCGGCATGATAAGATAGAAGGCTCCTCCGCCCATCGCAACGGCAACGTCAAGTCCGCCTGCGCCCATTGCAAGCATACCTATTCCGCCGCCCGTAGGTGTGTGCGAGTCGCTGCCCAGAAGAGTTTTTCCCGGAATACCGAATCTTTCAAGATGGACCTGATGGCATATTCCGTTGCCCGCCTTTGAGCAGTATATCCCATGCTTTTTGCATACGGTCTGGATATATCTGTGGTCGTCTGCGTTCATAAAGCCCGACTGCAGCGTGTTATGGTCGATATACGCAACTGATTTCTCGGTTTTAACTCTGTCTATCCCCATCGCTTCAAGCTGAAGATATGCCATGGTACCCGTAGCGTCCTGGGTGAGGGTCTGATCTATTTTTACGGAAATCTCTTCGCCGGGGATCATTTTCCCCGAAACAAGATGCGAAGCTATTATTTTCTGTGAGATCGATAAAGCCATTTTTTCTTCCGCCTTTATTTTATATTTTTCTGCCAGTTCCATGTGTCTGCACACATATCGTCAAGGTTCTTTTCAGCTTTCCAGCCGAGTATCTTTGCAGCTTTTGATACGTCTGCGCGTGATTCGTCTATGTCGCCGGGTCTTCTCGGGTCTATCACGTACGGGATTTTGATCCCGTTTGCCTTTTCAAATGCCTTGACTATGTCAAGAACGCTGTATCCGATGCCCGTGCCGAGGTTGAATATTTCGCAGCCAGCGTTTTTTGCTGCGTATTCAAGCGCCTTTACGTGACCTTTCGCAAGGTCTTCAACGTGGATGTAGTCTCTTACTCCCGTGCCGTCGGGTGTGTTGAAATCATTGCCGTAAACGTGAAGCATCTCCCGTTTGCCCGAGGCTACCTGCGCGATATACGGCATGAGGTTGTTTGGTATCCCTTTAGGATTTTCTCCGATAAGGCCGCTTTTATGCGCGCCGATGGGGTTGAAATATCGAAGAAGCACGACAGACATTTCGCCGTCCGCCGCAGCGGTGTCCGTAAGTATTTTTTCTATGAAAAGCTTCGTTGTGCCGTAAGGATTGGTCGTTGACGTAGGCATATCTTCGGTGAACGGAACGGGGTTTTTATCTCCGTATACCGTGGCTGAAGAGCTGAAAACGAATATCTTCACACCGAACTCTTTCATTACTTCAAGAACGGTCAGCGTTGTGTCAAGATTGTTTCTGTAATACATTACCGGCAGCTTTACCGACTCGGGCACCGATTTATATCCCGCAAAATGTATTACCGCATCGATCTTTTCTTTTGCAAAGATGCTGCTCACAGCCTCTTTGTCGGCAACGTCTGCATCGTAACACGCAATTTTCTTTCCGGTTATTTTTTCGCATCTCGTTATAACGTCGCGTTCGCTGTTGCAGAAGTTATCCGCAATAACGGCGTCATAGCCCTGCGATAAAAGCTCAACGCATGTGTGCGAACCTATAAAGCCCGCGCCTCCCGTTAAAAGGACTTTCATTTTATTTTTTCCTTTCAAAACCGTTTTATCTGAAATTTCTTACCGTTTTTGTAACGGTCAGGAATTTATCGTAAGTTACGCCCGGCGGACAGCTGTCACTGTTTGCAAGAACAAATCTTCTGCCTTTTGCCGTTTCAAGCAGGGTTTGAACGTATTCTTCAAGCTCACCGTGAGTGCTGTTTTCGAAAAACGTCGGCTCTATCCCGCCTATGAGCGCGATCCGCTGAGGCAATGCCGCCAGAGCTTCCGCGATCTCGATATTTCCCGTAGGCGGGGGAGAAACGGATTCAAGAATATCTATTTTGGATGAAGCGATAAGCGGCATAAGATCTTTCAGATGTCCGCATGCGTGGTGCATAAGCAGTTTTCCTGCCGAATGCAGCATATCCGCCCACTCGTTTATCTGCGGCAAAGTATATTTTTCAAACATTGCGGGACTTATATTCGTTGTTGAACTGTCCTCAAAAAAGTTGATTATCTCTGCGGAGGAATTCAGCGTGATCTTTACCGTTTCACGGTCTTTTGCCTGCATAACGGCAAGACATTCTTCCACCGTTTCGGGAAAATCGTAAAGCGCATACGTCAGCGCCTCCGTTCCGCACCAACGCTCAACGAGAGCCTGAAAAGCCGTTTTTGAGCTGAGACCTATATTCGGCGATGAAACTGCGCTCTGACCCATTGCGGCGTAAGCGCGGTCAAAAGGTTCGGTATTTTCGGAAATGACGGTGTTTTCGTTGATATACTGAAGGACCTTGAAGTCTTCCTCTTCCGATACGGGATGTCCAGTTAAAAACCACGTGTCTGCCTGCGCGGAATACGTTCTTACTTCAGTTATCGTTCCCACGGGTGTGATATAGCTGTCATACTGTTTGTTTCCGTCACGCTTCGAGGTGTGTTCCACGTTTTTCTGCTTCGCCGAAAAGAGAACGCACGAGCCTCTCAGAAGAGGATCTGCGCCGAGCTTCTGCATATAGGCGATCTCGCCCTTCTGCTGCTCTTCTTTCGGAATATACTGCCAGTAATATGCAAGAAACGGCGACCAGGGCACTCTGTCCGTCTGTTTGCCGGTCACAGCCGCAAGTATACGCTCTTTTGACGTCATTTCTTCCATAATAAAACACCTCTGTCCAGTGCGGATTTTACGCGTTGATTATATCACATCACATATTATTTGTCAAGAATAAAACCTTTCTATTGACATTTTAAAATGAAAATGATATAATAATAAACGCTATAATTATTTATTAAAAGAAAGGCACCGGTATGAAAAAAAGGATAGTGGGCTGCTGCCTGCTCGCGGTAATAATGGCGCTGTTTATATACGTCTGTTTCGCGGGCATAACCATCGGCTCTTTCAAAATTCCCCCGAAACTCGGTCTTTATTCCGATGACGGAGGCATTCGCAGAGGACTTGACCTTGACGGAGGCGCATCGATCACGTTTGAACCTGTTGTTGAGTCAGGCTATGCGGGAAATCTTGACAACGATCTCAACACCGTTGTTGAAGTAATGAGAAAAAGACTTACCAATCTAGGCTATACCGAGGGCAACGTATACAGAACGGGCCCTCAGGGCATAACGGTTGAGATCCCGGGCATATCAAGCCCCGAAGACGCGATAGACGTTCTCGGTCAGACTGCAAACCTGTCGTTTATAACGTCTGACGGCGAGGTCGTTCTTACGGGTAAGGACATAGTAAGCGCAACTGCGGGCTACAATTCGCAGGAAAACAGATTTGTTGTTCTTATGAAGATATCGTCGGACGCTGTATCGCGTTTTTCCGAAGCGACAAAGAGAATGTCTCAGCTTTCTTCGGATAAAAACTTTATCGCGATCATGCTTGACGATACTCAGATCGCAAAACCGTACGTTGAAAATCAGATCACTTCAACAGACTGCGTCATAACCACAAATTCTCAGGAACAGGCCGTTGAATACGCCGCGGTCATTGCCGCAGGCGCTCTGCCGTTTGCTCTTGAAGCGATAGAACAGCGTTCCATCGGTCCTACACTGGGCGACGGAGCTCTTGAATCGAGCCTTATAGCCGCACTTCTCGGACTTATTGTTGTCATAGTTCTTATGATAATTTTATACAGGCTTCCCGGCGTTGTTTCGGCGGTAGCGCTTGTGTTTTATGTTTCCATCGTCTGCCTCATCTGCACGCTTTTCCAGATCAATCTTTCGCTTCCGGGCATTGCGGGCATAATTCTTTCGATAGGCATGGCGGTCGACGCAAACGTAATTATTTTTGAAAGAATAAAAGAAGAGCTTGCCTTAGGCAAGAGCACTTCAGGCGCGGTAAGCTCGGGATTTGACAAAGCTTTGCTTGCGATCATCGACTCTAATATCACAACCGTGATCGCGGCGGTAGTGCTTATGATATTCGGCAAAGGAACGATACAGGGCTTTGCCGTAACGCTTCTCATCGGCGTTCTCTGCTCGATGTTCACGGCGGTAATAGTAACAAAATACCTTCTTCGCTCGCTCGTTGTGTTCGGCGTAAGAAATCCCGTTCTTTACGGTCTTTCAAGAAAAAATGCGGAACAGAGACAGCTTGCCGCAGATAAAAACGGAGGTGCCGCAAAATGAATAAACTCACGATAACCTCAAAAGGCAAAATCATTGTTACGGTTGCCGTAATCATAATCGTGCTCGGCATACTCGGCATGGTATTTTCATATATTTTCAAGGATAATCCCGATATCGGCCTTCGCTGGGGCATAGACTTTACGGGCGGCACGGTTTTCAACTTCTCGATAAAGCGTGACGTTACTCAGGCAGATCTTGACAAGGTGAACGTTATCGTAAAGGACGTTACGGGCGAAACGCCTTCTCTCGTTCAGAAAACAACGGTAACGGCGGTAGATACCGCGATACTTAAATCAACGGATATAATAATCGTAAAATGCAATACCGATAAAAATGCCGACAGACGCGCGATCCTTGCCGCTATCGCCAAAGAATTCTCCCTTCCGTTCGCTTCCGAAGGCGAAGGAGAAGAATCGGTAGACGCTTCTACCATCGACTGGCTTCTTTCTTCTGACAGCGTAGGTCCCGCGGCTGCGTCCGACCTTCTCAGAAGCGCGATCATTGCCACGGTAATTGCCGCGCTTCTCATGCTCGTCTATATTTCGATACGTTTCGACCTTTTCTCGGGCATTGCAGCGGTCGTTGCTCTTCTTCACGATATTTCCATGATGATAATCTGCAATCTCATCTTTGGCGTTCAGATAAATCTTCCGTTTATCGCGGCAGTACTCACCATTCTTGGTTACTCTATCAACGCCACGATCATTATATTTGACCGTATCCGTGAAAACAACAGGCTCATGCAGGGCGCAACAAGTCAGGAAGTTGCCGAAAAGAGCATAAGACAGACTATGCGCCGCTCGATATTCACTTCTCTTACAACGCTCTTTACGATCTTCATCCTTTATATCCTGAGCGTTCCTTCGATAAGAGAATTTTCTTTCCCGATAATCGTCGGTATCATTGCAGGCTTCTATTCTTCCGTATTTGTCAGCGGAAACGTCTGGATCCTGCTCAAAAATAAATTTTCAAAACATAAAAACTGATATTGACAAAAATGCCGACTGATGATATAATTTAATCGTAAGGCGGCAAAATAGCCGAAATATGTAATAAAATAACCGAACGGAGAATAACGATATGAAATTTGTATGTTCAGTATGCGGATACGTCCACGAGGGAGATTCCGCGCCCGAAAAATGTCCGATATGCAAAGCCCCCGCATCTAAATTCAACGTAATGGAAGAAAAAACTCTTGCCGCAGAGCACGTTATAGGCGCTGCGGAAGGCGCTTCCGAAGATATCATTGAAGACCTCAGAGACAATTTCAGAGCAGAATGCACTGAAGTAGGCATGTATCTTGCCATGGCACGCGCAGCTCACCGTGAAGGATATCCCGAAGCAGGTCTTTATTTCGAAAAAGCCGCATGGGAAGAAGCGGAGCACGCAGCTAAGTTTGCGGAGCTTCTCGGAGAAGTTGTTTCTCCGAGCACAAAGAAGAATCTCGAAGTAAGAGTTGAAGCCGAATTCGGCGCTACCGCAGGCAAAACCGATCTTGCAAAACGCGCAAAAGCAGCCGGTCACGACGCTATTCACGACACAGTTCACGAAATGGCAAGAGACGAGGCAAGACACGGCAAAGCTTTTGAAGGACTTCTCAACAGATACTTCAAATAATCAGCTGAAAATCAAACGGCATAAGGGAGGAAAAGATAATGTTCTGTCCGAATTGCGGAGCGGATGCGGGCAATTCAAAATTCTGCCCGAATTGCGGCACAAGGCTTTCTCAGCCGACCGCGCAGCCTGGTCAGACTCAGGCTGCACAGACTCAGCAGCCACAGGCACAGCCCGTTCAGGCACAAGCACAACCTGTACAAGCACAATCTGTGCAAGCACAGACACAGTATGTTCAGCAACAGCAGCAGGCAAGACCGGTATATCAGAATTATGCTCAGGCACAGCAGCAGTATGCCGCGTCTCAGAACGGTCAGTATAACGTAAACCCTTATTCCGCCCAGGGATATAACGGCGCATACAATACGCAGTATGCAGGTGCGCAGGGATATACGGGGCAGGGTGCCGTAGTTGAAGATTTCAATCTTTTTACGGCTTACGGCAGCATGCTGAAAAAGTATGCAAAATTCAGCGGCAGAAGCAGAAGAAAAGAGTATTGGCTTGCCGGAATAATGAATGCGATAATAATGATGATCCTCAACATCGCCATCAGCATTCTTGCAGGACCATCGCTCACGGAAATGGTGCTTTACGAAAGAGTTCCCGAATTTTCTCTTCCCGTAATAATTCTCGGTATAGTATATCTCGTTTACACGCTTGTGATGATCATTCCTTCGCTTGCGATACTTGTCAGAAGGTTTCACGATACCGGGAAAAGCGGAGCGGCGATCCTTCTTTATCTTATCCCGTTCGTAGGCGGACTTATAGTATTTATTTTCACCGTTTTAGACAGCACGCCCGGTCCGAACCAGTACGGACCGAACCCGAAAGGCGTATTAAGATAGCAAAATACGATTTATGCGTAGATTTTCCTTTTATGCCGAAAGACGCAGGGAGATATCAGTCTTCCCGCGTCTTTCGGTTTTTATTATTGAATTAAAATATCATGGATCGCTCAAAGATCGATCGTTTTAACTTCCATCGCGTCAAGCGCGATTTTTTTGAAGGCTTTCCCTTCAAATTCAATATCCGTGCTTTGCGGCGACGAGTAAAGATTCATGATAAACACGGTCTTTTTGCCGCATTCGCTTTCAAGGACGGTCGTGAAAATATGCGGATTTGAATGATATACCGCCGGTTTCGCGCCGAAAAGGGCAAGAATGCCGCGAAGCATATCGACCTGCGTTCTCTGAGAGAGTGTGAACGTGAAACTGCAGAATATCACTTCTCCGTTTCCCACTTTGCGGCGCAGAGCTGCAGGGTATGGGCACGTGATGAGAATATCGTCGTCTTTTTCGGGGATAAGGGCATATTTGCAGGAAAGCTGATGCACGCGCGACGGCATGAACGAGCATTCCGCGATATTTTTTTCTTCTATTTTCTCGGTTTTTATTCCGATAAAGTCCTTTAACACTGTGCAGGACTCAAAGTTTTCGTCGAGCGAGGGCAATGTTTGAAAAACGATCAGTTTTCCGCCCGATTCAAGGAACGATACGATATTTTCCTGTGCCTGTCTTGTAAGAGAGTCCGATCCGCAAAGGATAAGAGGCATATCCGTATCGGGAACGCCGTGGGGGATATCGAAAAGTCCCGGCGCATATTCTGAGGCGAGAAGAGAGTAAAGAACGCCTTTTTTCATAAACGTTTTTGCCTGCGTCTGCGAATTTTCACTTTCGTAAGGATACTGCGGCGAGCGGTAGTATTCCTGATCGCATGCCACACGGACGGACAGCTTTCTTTCGGCAGACTGCAGATACGCGTGATCTTTAAGGAATTCGCCGAACTTTTTTGCCGCGTAATACGTTTCGTTAAGAGTGCCGTCGGCATGGACAAATGCGTTGAAATCGTAAATATCGCCCGTTCCGCCCGTATTCTCGTAGTTCGGGCCTCCGGTATAGATATAGTAGTTGAGCCCTTTCATGCCCATGGCGGCATTTACCATAAAGCATGCAAGAAGGTCCTGCGGCAGAATGGGCGGGAAATCGGAGGGCGAGCCTCCGGGCAGCTCAAGAACCGTTTGAGGAAGTCCGAGATGAAGAAGCTGATCGTATGAGCGCAGCATATCAAGAGCATAATAAGGCGTCGGGTTGTTTTCCTCGAAATTCTGACCGAGGTTGTAATAGTGGTCGCAGCCAAGGAAAAGTCCGCCGTATTTTTCAAAGCGAGGCAGGATCTTTTCAAAATATCCCGTCATATTCACGTTGCCCGCATTGTGGCAAAACTGCGAGTCGATGCCTTCATTGCGCAGGCAAACGGCGATCTTTTCGAGATATTCCCCACATGAGTCAAGATAAAAATCGAACATATCCTTATTGCATCTGCAGGCGTATCTGTCTGCGGAATTTTTGCCCAGAGGATATGCGTCTGCAAATGACATCCAGCCGGTATTATACGCATTATTCACGTTTTCGAGCGATCCGTAGCGCTCCGTAAGGTATTTTGCATATCTGCCGTCGGTTTTGCCGAAGCCCCACGTATCTTTGTTGTAGTCGATCGAGCCTGCCCAGATATGCACGCCAGTTATCTCGTTGTCAAGCTGGACCATACAGACTGGTCCGCCTTCGGACGCGAGATACGGCTTTATTATTTTTGCAAATTCCCTGAGATATTTTTCCGCCTTCTCAAAAAACAGCGGATGCATATACGAAACGGAGTCGAGCGGTTCGCCTGAGTATCGGCATGAAAGGACTTCTGGATATTTTTCCGTCAGCCACGTCGGAACGCCGCCGCCTATCAGCTCGGAATAGCAGTAGGGACCGGGGCGGACAATGACAGGGATATCAAGCTTTTTGCAAAGCTCAAGATATGCCGAAAGCGCTCTTCTCGGTTCGTCGTCAAAGCGTATGTCGCCCTCTTCTCTTTCGTGGATGCACCAGGGCACGTATGTTGAAAGACAGTTTCCGCCCATCTCCTTAAAAAGGTTCATTCGTCTTTCCCAGTCCTCATACGGGACTCTGAAATAATGAAATTCGCCCGAAACAAGATATTTCTCTTCACCGTCTATAAAAAAACGGCGGTTTTTGATTTCAACCTTCATTGTTTGTCTCCTTATTCTGCTCTTCCGTATTTGCGGGCGCAGTCAGCTTCTGCCTGTATTCCGCAAGAAGAAGATCCACCATTTTTCCGTAACTTTTCACACCGTCTTTTCGGTCGTTGGCTTTGAGATATGCGTCGTTTACGGTATCCGAAATCTCCGCTACAACACCGTCATATTTCTTCCAGTATTCGTTTTTATCCGCTATATCCTTTTTTACCGCGTCGTCAAGCTTTTCGGAAATATCTCTGTATGCCTGCGGGTCCTCTGCGTAAAGCGCAGACGAGGTATGAGAATAGGCAAGCAGAAGTCCCGAATAAACAAACTCAGGGTCTCCGCTCTGCGTGCAGGCAAGGTATGCGATATAGTTTGCCTCATCCTCTCTCATATGTCCGCGCAGGTGCACAAGCTCGTGGCACATCGTTGCTGGAAGAGAGACTGCGGGTGCTGTGTCGTTTACGTTTGCCTCATAGGTGAAAGGAAAGAAGAAGCCCGTGATTTTTGTAAAAGACATCCACCCGAAAAAGTTTACCGCTTTAGGAGCGCCGTAGTCGCCCGACAGAGACGGATATTTTTCGGCGAGAGTTTGCATATAATCTCTTGCAAGCTCCGCATTGCTTCTGAAAGAACGCGGGTTGCCCGTAAACTGCGCCTTTGCCTCGTTGAGCCTTCCCGTAAGGTCTTCAAAAAGACCGGCAAGCTCGGCTGAAGTTGATTTTTCCGTTATGATGCCCTCTTCTTCAGCGAAGGACGGACGGTAGTAGTTTATGCCGCACGTCAGGCTGAAAAAAAAGAAGATTATCGAAAAAATACAGACAAGATTTATCGCGTAATATAACAGCTTTTTCAGTCTGTTCGGCCGAAAGATAAGCGACAGGATGGTAACAAGCGTGTAAAACGCGATAAAAACGGCAAACGAGATTATGATTATCTGCGCCACGGAGATTTCCGTCATCGAAAACAGGTAATTCAGCGTGCCGGACATGAAAGGATATACGGAATCAGTGTAAAATTTGCAGAAAGCGGCGCTTGACCGTGCCGCGCCCGTGATGATAATGCCGATCGGCAGCAGCACGAGGACCCATAGCCTTTTCAGCTTTAAAGAATCGTTATTTTTCATCGCTGCCGAGCTTCCTTTTCTGTGTGTTGTATGCAAAGCTCATCGCAACGTTTTCCGGCGCGAGTTTTGCAAGAAGACGCCCCGCCTGCATAGTTATGCCGGGAACGATCACCTTTTTTCTTTCAAACATCTTTTTTACGGCATATTCCGCTACGGTCCTGCTTGACATTGAAGGAAGGCTGAAACGGACGTTTGCAACGCTGTCAAACTCTGTGGAGACAGGTCCCGGACAGAGAACGGAAACACAGACGTGCGACCCTTCTTTTTTCAGCTCAAAATCAACCGCTCTTGAGAGTCTGTATAAATACGCCTTTGATGCGTAATAAGACGAAAAGAGCGGTCCGGGCAGAAATGCCGCAGACGATGCAACGTTGAGAATATAGCCGCAATCGCGCTTTTTCATATCGCGAAGAAATAGCTTCATAAGAATATGAGGCGCGGTGACGTTTGTGGCTATCATTTCGGCTTCACGCTCGGCGTCGGTGTCGCAGAATCTGCCGACAACACCGAAACCCGCGTTGTTTATAAGGATCTCAACGTTTCTGTCCTTCACTTTTTCGTAAAGGGAATAAACGTTTTCCTTTTTTGAGAGATCGCAGGGAATGATCTCAACGGGAACGGAAAGTTCCTTTTTCAGTTCCTCCATCGGCGCTTCGCGGCGCGCGGTGAGAATAAGGGATATCCCTTTTTTTGCAAGCTCACGGGCGATATCCCTGCCTATGCCCGAGCTTGCGCCTGTGATAAGAGCAGCCATCTTAACTCCTTGGTGTTTTTTTTGTGTGTTTATAATTTTGCGATAAAATCGGCTATTTTATCCGCGGATGTATGAAGCATGCCCTGACAGAGCGCCTCTTTGCCTCCGCCCTTGCCCGAAAACGTGTCGCCGAGGGCTTTGAATACAGTTCTTGCGTCTGTTTTTTCGGAAGCGACAACGCATCGCACCGAATTGTCGCCGTCTTGCGAACATACAACGGCAGTTCTGCATTTTTTTGATGCCGACAGCGCGAGAAGACGCAGAAAATCGCTGTCCGCGCCGTCGTTTCTGAAAAACAGGATACCGTCTGTTTCAGCTGTGTTGTTTACGGTATTTTCGGCGTATTTTTTTGAAAGAAGCGAGTATTCGTATTTTTTTTGCGAAAGATCTTCTATCAGCTTTTCCACGCCGTCCGCAGTCTGAAACGGTTTTTTTGAAAGCATCGTGCTTATCCTATATAATTCGCGGTTTTTTTTGCGGTAGTCTTCAAGAGCGCGTTTGCCCGACAGAATAAAAAGACGGACGCCGCCCTTGTAGTTCATATGTTCAACGACCTTCAGAAAACCTATCTCTCCCGTCTTTTTCACGTGAGTGCCGCAGCATGCACAGATATCAACGGAAGGTATCTCAACTATGCGTACAGCGCCCGAAAGCTCCTTTTTAGATCGGTAATCAAGAGAGTCAAGCTCTTTTTGCGGCGGGAAATACGTGAGGATATCGGCGTTTGAAAAGATAACGTCATTCGTTTTTTCTTCCGCTTCAAGTATCTGATCTTCCGTCATCGGTCCGTCAAAGTCTACGGTGACAAAATCGCTGCCCATATGAAAGCCCACGTTATTGTAACCGAGCATTCTGTGAACCGTGCCCGAAAGAATATGCTCTCCCGAGTGGTTTTGCATAAAAGAAAAGCGTCTGTCAAAATCAAGTCTGCAAAAAACGGTCTTGCCCTCGGTCAATGGCGCGTTCAGCTCGTGAAAAACAACGCCGTCTTTTTCGTAAACGTCACAAACCGTTATACCGTCTGCCGTGCCCGTGTCGTGCTCCTGCCCGCCGCCCGTGGGAAAGAAGGCAGTCCTGTCAAAAACCGCGATATATCTGCCGTTTTTTTCTTCGCACGAAACTACTTCCGCATCAAACTCGGAAATATACGGATCTTCGTAATACAGTTTTCTCGTCATATGAATCTTACCGCTTTATACTCTGAAACGAAGCCGTCGCCGCGCGTTTTTTCGATTTTGCCCGTCACAGCGCCGTTTTCTTTTATAAAAGACATCTCACAGTATGCATATTTTCCGTTTTCGAAATCGAATGACTCTCCGTCATCGTCGTAAAGAAAACCGGAACCGCTGTTGCCGTAGCAGCGAACAGTAAGAGAGCCGTCTTTTTCAACGGTGGGGATCATTGCGCCGCCTTTGACGTAAAGAGGTATCTTTTCAAGCGGACATTCGATCTGTAACATTTCGCCGCTGCCTGCGTATTCGCCCGTATACCAGTCGTACCATTCACCGGCGGGAAGAGATATCTTTCTCGTTTTTTCACCCGGACGCATCGGGCATACCATTATGCTGTCGCCTGCCATATACTGATCGTATGTGTCAAAAAGGCGCAGCGTTTCATAAGGACTTTCCGTGTGGTCAAGCCCCGATCTTTTCTGCGAACCTGTGCCCGAAAAGTCAAGACACATCGCACGGAACGGAGGTATGCCTTTTTCGGCGTAAGTGTAAAAGGCGTTGTAAAGATACGGCAGAAGCGATTTTCTGAAACGCACCGTTTCTCTGACGGTGTCTTCGACCTCTTTGAATTTCCACGGTTTTACGCCGTTCGCCCATGCGTTGAGCATAAGCATCGGAGAAAAAACGCACATCTGAAATCTTCTTACCCACTCTTCGGGCGTCTGCGCGTCGCGGACTTCGGGAACCCAGAGACAGCCCGTGAGCGACGACGAGGCAAGACCGGTAAGATACTGCTCAAAAGAGTAACAGTCGTTGTAAATGCAAAACGGCATCATTGCGGATCCTGCCGCGGATGCGCGCACAAGACCGTACGTGCGTTTGTTCTCTTTTCTGAAAGCGTTATATATGTTTTTCTGTGCAAGGATACCGAGCGTGTTTCTTACCGCAGCGGCGCTTCTGCCTGAGGGGAAGGACGTGTGATCGGGAAAGAGCCATTCGTCATAACCGTCGCATTCGTCTATCTTATAGCCCGAAACGCCTATGTCTATATGCTCTTTTTTATGCTGATTCGCGATTATTTCGCGCGCTTTTTCAAGCGTGAAGTCCGGCACGATCCCGTTCCAGACCTTGTGCGAGCCGCAGAATGGCATTATTTCCTCATAGATCTTCGCCTTTTTAGAAACAAAAAGATTTTCCCACAGATTTACCCGTATATCCTTTTTCAGAAGAGATGAAACAAACTCTTTCGGATCGGGAAAACGCTGCTCGTCCCATTCGTAAGAGCACGGGTATGAGTTTGAGTGCCAGCCCGGTTCAAGGCCTATTACGTCAAGGTCGAAATTCCTTTCTTCAAAAAGCTTTATTTCGTTTTTAACGTCGTTTTCGTCAAACTGAGTATGAGTTCTGTGCCAGAAGCCGAGCCCCCACTTCGGAATGCGCGCGCCTCCGCCGCAGAAAAGATTGAATTTCGCAACGGCTTCAAGCATGCTTTCGCCGGCAAAAACGTATACGTCCGCATCGCCCTCAAACGACGCTTCCACAAACTCTGACGGCGTATCCGCAGACCAGGGTCCTCTGCCTCTGTTCTGTTCTTCAGGCGGGTTTTTCGCGTCTGTTCTGACTGTGCCACCCATATAAAAAGTTATGAATTCGGGCGTGTCTATAAAGACACCGTATCCCGCGTCGGAAAGATAAAACGGCGTGGGAACGTGAGTTCTGCCGTTGTCTGATCCGCCGTAATGATCGCAGCGCATATGAAGCACTGAAAAATTGGTTGCAAGACTGCGAAAACGAAGCCCCGGTCCGTAATGACGTTCGGAAAGATTCCTCGGAATGCAGACGACTGTTTTATTGCCGACCTTTTCCGTAAATATTCCGTCAAAAGGAAGCGGCGCGTCGGAATAATTATTGTTTATTGCTTCGATTTTCGGCTCGTTTGCCACAAGAGACAGGACTCCGTCCGTTTTATCTCCCGTTTTTGCGGTATATACGCCCGCAGCGATCTTTTTGAGTGAAAGAGAGTTCATTTTTCCCCCGTATTATACAAAACAAGCCGGCATCGAAAGACGCCGGCATTTTGTGATTTCAATGATCAATAAAGCGATTTTCCTGAAGAATGAAGGTCGTTGCAGGCTTCAACCACACGGGCGGAAACTCCTGCTTCCGCTTTCTTGAGGTAGGAGCGCGGATCGTAAACTTTCTTAACGCCTACTTCGCCGTCAACCTTGAGAACGCCGTCGTAATTCTTGAAGAAGTGGTCGGCTACGGGACGAGAGAACGCATACTGAGTATCGGTATCAACGTTCATCTTGATAACGCCGTACTGAAGCGTTTCCTCTATATCCTCTTTGGGCGATCCCGAACCGCCGTGGAAGACGAGAAGATAGTGCGCGTCGTCGCCGTATTTTGCTTTGAGGGCATCCTGACCTATTTTGAGGATCTTCGGGTTAAGCTTAACGTTGCCCGGTTTATATACGCCGTGAACGTTTCCGAATGTAGCTGCGAGCGTGAAATATCCGCCCTTTACCTGACCGAGCGTTTCGTAAACAAGAAGCATGTCTTCGGGGGTGGTGTAAAGTTTTTCTCTCGGCGCGCCTTCGGTGTTGACGCCGTCTTCTTCGCCGCCTACAACGCCTGCTTCAACTTCGAGAACTATCTCGTTTTTTGCGCAGCGCTCAAGTATGCTCTTGGCGATCTTTACGTTTTCTTTGTGGGGAAGCGCGGAACCGTCGAACATATGGCTGTTGAAAAGATTGGGCAGTCCGTTAGCTCTGCGGCGCTCGGTTTCTTCGATGAGGGGATTGAGGAACGTGTCGATCTTATCCGCCTGGCAGTGGTCGGTATGAAGCGCAACGAAAATATTGTATTTTTCAGCTACTCTGCGTGCGTGTTCCGCAAGAGTGATCGCACCAAGGACCATATCTTTTACGGTCTGACCTGAAGCGTGCTGCGCTCCGCCTGTTGAAATCTGAATGATACCGTCGCTTTTAGCTTCGGCAAGACCGGCAAGAACGCCGTTTATAGACTCCATTGAAAATACGTTGATCGCGGGAAGCGCGTAATGGTTTTTATACGCGGTTTCCATCATTTTGCAGTATGTTTTGTAATCCGCTATGGGCATTGGTATGTATCTCCTTTAAAAATATATTTCTTTCAGTTAATTATACATCAAAAAAAACATGTAGTCAAGGCTTGAAAACGTTATATTTTGACAATTTTTCAAAGTTTCGGCGTTTTGTTTTTTCCTGCCTCCCGATACAGGTTGCTTTTTCGGTGATATTCTGATATAATTGCAGTGTAATAACCGACAAAAGGAGAATTGCCATGACTGATTTTATTGCCGTTAAACCGGAAGATATCGAAAACAACGTTTTCAAAGCCGTCGGCGACGGCTGGATGCTCATAACCGCAGGCGAAAAGGGCGATTTCAACACCATGACCGCAAGCTGGGGCGGTATGGGCATTTTGTGGAACGACCCCGTGTCTTTCATTTTCGTCCTTCCGCAGAGATATACCTATAACTTTACCGAAAAATACGGGAAATACACCCTTACTTTCTTTGACGAAAAATACCGCGACGCTCTGGCGTTCTGCGGCTCGCATTCGGGCAGAGATCATGACAAGGCGAAGGAAACGGGACTTACGCCTGTTTTTGAGGACGGCTGGACGTATTTTGCCGAGGCATCGCTCGTGCTTTTTTGCGAAAAAAAATACTGCGACGACCTTAAAGGTGAAAATTTTGCCGATAAAAGCATTCCGGGAAAATTTTATCCCTCTTCCGATTTTCACAGAATGTATATCGGCAAAATAACTAAATGCCTGAAAAAGCAGACGGAATAATAAACCCATTTTTGATTTCTTTTTCCGTGCCGCCTGTTAGGCGACGTTCGCAATAACCGTCCTGATTTTCGCCATTATCCCGTCAATACCGATAATTTGCGTTTTCAGAGAAGATATTTCGCAAAAAATAAAATAAACCGCAAGTAAAAAAAGCTTGACAAACACATCTTAAAAGGTGTATAATAACAATTAACCCGATATGGGGTCTATTAAATCAACAAGAGGTGAGATTGCATGGACGCGGGAAGTAGTACCGCAGGCACTGTTCCCCGAAGTAGACAGACCCGCAGACGCATAACTGCGCGTCCGTGCGGTCTGTATAAATAAGAGACATTTTATCGGGTATCATATGATATCCGCATAAGCTGTCGTCTTTTTCGGGGTTTACGTGTCATTACTTCCATAAAAAAGCATAGAAATATGCAACAAAAGAGGAGGATAATATGACAGAGGAAACCCTTTTATTTTTGGAAAAAAAGGATTTTAAGGGCCTTCGCGAATATCTGAGCAGCTTCAATCCGGCAGATATCGCGATACTTCTTTCGGAAATACCGGAAGAAAGCCTTACGGTCGTTTTCCGTCTGCTGCCTAAGGAGCTTGCGGCGGAAACGTTCGTTGAAATGGACTCGGACGAGCAGGAATTTCTGCTCAAAGCATTTTCCGATAAAGAGATCAAAGAGGTCATCGACGAGCTTTACGTCGACGATACCGTTGATATCATCGAGGAAATGCCGGCAAACGTTGTGCGCAGGATTCTCGCGAATACCGACAGTGAGATGCGCGCGCAGATAAACGAGATACTCAATTATCCGAAAGACTCGGCGGGCAGCATTATGACAACGGAATTTGTCGATCTGCAAAAAGACATGACCGTTGCCGCCGCGTTTGAAAAGATAAGAAGAGTAGGCGTAGACAAGGAAACGA